>WGCW01000168.1 GCA_015493585.1 Acidobacteriota bacterium | reverse complement strand
GTACTGATGATACAAAACATCGAGAAACTGCGTCCGAATCCCTGTTAGTCCCCCTACACTGGGGCATATGGGTGCTCAGAATGACATACCCTCCACGTGTCATCCTGAGTGGTGCGCCAAAGGCGCGCCACGAAGGATCTGGGTGGGGGGGGCCGGAAACCTTGGCGCCGAAGGCTGAGAACTCTGGGGAAGGGGAATTGTCTGCATTCCCCCGCCCAGATTCCTCGTCGGCTGCGCCTCCTCGGAATGACAGTGGAGGGATGGCTGCGCCTCCTCGGAATGACAGGGAGGGGACGGCTTCGCCTCCTCAGAATGACAATGAGAGGGACGGCTTCGCCTCCTCTCAACTAACAGCACTTGGATCATCCAGGAGAAGGTTACGTAACATACTAACACGTCGCCACTTCGAGAAACCGGAGAAACGGCATCCCAATGCCTGTTAGTCCACCGTCCCGGTGCCCTGCACTGGGTCATGTGGGTGCTCAGATCGGATCTGCGGGGGGTCTTTCGTCTCGGGAACATTGGTCAAAACCTTCCTTCTCATTCTACGTATTGAGACACGGGGAGGTTGCGTTGGCCAGGCTGTTTAGCGTTACGTGGGCGATCCTCAGTGGGGATCTGGACGAATCTCATGCGCTCTTTTCGCGTGCGCCGATGATCGAAATACCTCCGGGTATGCCTTCGCTCGTCGTAAGCGCTAGCGCATCGAGATCGTGGCTCATCTCATCCGCCAGTATCGCCACATGAGGTTCAAGTCCGTGCCATATCGTATGATGAGCTCGTTTGAGCGCCGGTGGATCTCGACCACGGGCGGATTTCGTTTCACAACAAGGAGGTTCTCGTGAGGATCAAAAGGTTTCAGAGATGGGTTGGTTGTGTCGCGGTTGCGGCTGGGCTTCTGCTCGCCGTGGCTCCGGTTGCAGCCGACGAAGGAATGTGGACGTTTGACAACGTGCCTGTCAAGCAGCTTCAGAAGAAGTATGGGTTTACGCCCACCAAAGAGTGGCTGGAGCATATTCGCCTGGCTTCAGTCCGGTTCAACGATGGCGGCTCGGGCTCGTTCATCAGCCCGGATGGTCTCGTGCTGACCAATCACCATGTCGCTCGAGGCCAGCTCCAAAAAGTCTCAACGGCCGAGCATAACTACGTACAGACCGGTTTCTTGGCAAAGACCGAGGCAGATGAGATCAAGTGCCCGGATCTCGAGCTCAACGTGCTCATGTCGATGGAGAACGTCACGTCCAAGGTCGAAGCCGCTGTCAAGCCCGGGATGACGGACGAACAAGCGCTCAAGGCCCGCAAGGCGATCATTGCCAAGATCGAGCGGGATAGCCTCAAGAAGACAGGTCTGCGCTCGAACGTCATCACCCTGTACCACGGGGGCGAATACTGGCTCTACCGGTATAAGAAGTACACCGATGTACGCATCGTCTTCGCGCCCGAGGTCAACGCCGCCTACTTTGGGGGCGATCCGGACAACTTTACCTATCCGAGATATGACCTTGATATGGCGATTTTCCGCGTCTATGAAAACGGGAAGCCGATCAAGAGTCCGGCGTACCTCAAGGTCAATCCCAATGGCCCCAAGCCCGGCGACCTCGTCTTTGTCTCGGGGAATCCCGGATCGACCGATCGGCTGCTGACGATGTCGCAGCTGACGATGATGAGGGATTACTCCTATCCGTTGCGCCTCGCCTACATCCGCCGCATGCGTAAGGTTCTGCGCGAGTATGCCAAGCGTGGCCCCGAACAGGCGCGCGAGGCGAATATGATGATCTTTGCGCTCAGCAACGGCGTTAAGGCAATGACCGGGGAGTACAAGGGCCTGAAGAACCCGGAAATCTGGCACAAGCTCGAACAGCGGGAGGCGCGCTTTAGGAAGCTCGTTGCCGCGAATCCCGAGCTTCAAAAGAAATATGGTAACGCATGGTCCCAGATTGAGAAATCAGAAAAGATCCTCATGACGAGGTTCAATCAGTACGCCTACCGTCGCGTGCCTGGATTCCGTGTACCGCGGATGGCCGTCCAGATCGTCCAGTACATCCAGGAAACGGCGAAACCCGACGCCATCCGGCTGCCCGGATATCACGACGCGCAACTGCCCTCACTCCGGTTTCGTCTCTTCTCCCCGGCGCCGGTGTACCCAGGGATGGAAGAGGTGCTCCTGGCCGATCAGCTCAAGCAACTCAAACAGAAGCTGGGGCCCAATGACCCGTTCGTCAAAGCCGCTCTTGGCAATGCTGATCCAACGGCCTTGGCCCATCAGTTGATTTCAGAAACGAAGGTTGTCAATCCAGCGTTCCGGAAAAAGCTCGTCAACGGCGGTGCCGCCGCGCTGGCCAAATGCCACGATCCTCTCATCGTCTGGGCGGAGAAGCTGGCGCCGATCCTGCATCAGATGCACGACTGGTATCAGAACAACGTTGAGAGCATCGTGACGCCGGCCGAGGAGAAGATCGGCAAGGCCCGGTTCGCCGTCTACGGGAAATCGGTGTACCCGGATGCGACGTTTACGCTCCGGTTGACATTCGGAACCGTCAAGGGATACCCGATGAACGGGACCGAGGCGCCGCCGTACACGACGATGTATGGACTGTTCGATCGTGCCTATTCTTTTGGGCTCAAGTACCCCTTCTTGCCGCCGAAGCGTTTCTTCGAGCATGAGAAAGACCTGAAGCTCTCGACGCCGTTCGATTTTGTCTCGACGTGCGACATCATCGGCGGCAACTCCGGGTCTCCCGTCATCAACCGCAAGGGGGAGCTCGTCGGGCTGATCTTCGACGGCAACATCGAGAGCCTGGTCGGCCGTTTCATCTACGACGATACGGCGAGCCGCGCCGTGGCCGTTGATTCCGCAGCCATCATCGAAGCGATGCGGAAGGTTTATCCAACCCAGTTCCTGGTCAACGAGATCCTCGGGACACACGCCAAGTAGCAAGGTTCCTGACAAACCAAAGCAGAGCGCCGGGTTCGCCCGGCGCTTTTTTGTCACGACATGACAGCGTGTACCGCTTCTCCGGTACCGGCGGGGGCGCTGGGGACGGCGGCCGTGTCCTGGAGCGATGCAGATCGTGCGGCTTTGGGCGAGGATGAGTACAATGAAACGCTGCGGAGATATTGAGGATGTATCTGGAGTTCTACGGCTTTCACGAGCCACCGTTCAATATCACCCCCGACCCGCGCTACCTCTACCTGTCGCGGGGTCATCGGGAGGCGCTAGATCATATCCTCTACGGCATTACGCAGCGAAAAGGGTTTATCCAAATCACCGGCGAAGTTGGAGCTGGGAAAAGTACGCTCTGCCGTGCGGTCTTGGAACGCCTCGATGAATCGTACGCGACGGCTCTGGTCCTCAATCCGTCGATGACGGGCATCCAGCTCTTGCGGACGATTCTGAGGGAGCTTGGTCTTGAGAGCCGCGGTAACGACCGTGTCCGGCTTGTCGAGCGCCTCAATACGTTCCTGCTCGATACGGTAGCCCAAGACAAGGATGCGGTCCTGTTCATCGACGAGGCGCAGGACATGACGCCGGCGCTCCTCGAAGAGGTGCGCCTGCTCTCGAACCTCGAGACCGATGACCGGAAGCTGCTTCAGATCGTCCTGATTGGCCAACCCGAGCTCCGTGACATGCTCGACGAGCCCGCTCTCAGGCAGCTCCGGCAACGGGTCACGGTGCGTTACCATCTGGGGCCGCTGAGCCGTGCTGAAACGCGGGCGTACATCGTGCATCGCCTCGGCGTTGCCGGCTCGAACGGACGTCCTTCGTTCACACCGGCAGCGATGCGTTCCATTCACAGGTACTCCCACGGCGTGCCCAGATTGATCAACGCCGCCTGCGACGCGGCCCTGCTCGCGGGCTACGTGGCGGGCCGCGACCAGCTCGGCTGGCGCGAGGTGCGGCGGGGCTTGAAGCAGCTCGAGGGGAGGCTGGGATGAGCCTGATCGGCGATGCTCTCCGCAAGGCCCGGCAGCAGACGGCGCCGGCTCCGGGCCCGCAGGAACGGTTTCAGCCTCCGGTACCAGCGCATCATGGCACAAGCCCGGGAAAGACGATGGCGGTTGGGTTGATTCTCGGGGCGCTGGCCGCGGTTGCCGGCGGTGCCGGCGTCTGGTTTCTTCTTGCCCGCAGCCCGTCGGCCGTGCGGACGAACGCGGCGGTGGAACCGGCTCACATCGCAACACCAGTTTCAAAGCCTTTCGAGCCGGTATCGCAAGCGGCCGCCCATGCATCTCCAACCAAACCTGCGGTCAGCCCAACACCGGGCAGTTCCAGGGCGCGCGCATCCGGTCAGGAGGCGCCCGGGTCCGTACTTCACCGAGCGCCGGCTGGCTCCTCAGCGGCCGAATCAGTGGTCCGGGGAAACGAAACTCCCGGGCAGACCGGTGGCGGTGCGCCCGCACCGGCAGCCGCGAACGGGCGGCAGACTGCTGCGGTCCAGACTGGTTCAGCCCACATGCGCCACGATGAGCACAGGCGGCACCCAACCGTGCCCAAGGAGGTGGATGCCGTCGCCGAGGCGCATGTCGGGCGGGAACAGCTCACCCTCGACTACATCGTCTATCGCGCCGATAATCCGTTCGCGCAGATTAACGGTCAGGAAGCTCACGTTGGTACCGTCGTCGGTGGCTTCGTCGTCAAGGAGATTCAGCAGGATTTCGTACGCCTCGCTGGGCCCAACGGTGAAAAGGTAATCCTTCGCGTGCGATGATGAACACCGCACGGAACTGGCTGGGGGGCCGTCGCTCAAGTTCTTAAAGATCGATGTCTTTGATCGGTGGCGGCTCGTCAGGAGCGTCCTTGGCCTCGTCGAGAAGCTTCTGGAACCGGTCTTCAAGGATCCTTTCCTTGGCTTTCTCGGCCCGCATGGCTTCGGCCATACGATCGGCGGCCCGCTTTTTCTCAGATTCCATCAGCCGCAGGCGTTCATCGAAATCAAGGGCCTTCTTCTCGTGCTTCGGAGGCGTGTGACTGGTGACGACTCCGGCATCGATATCGATCTCAAGGGTAGAGCCGCAGTGAGGACAGGTCACGGTAACGGATCGGCTCATGGACGCACCTCCTGGGCGCGAACCTTCTTGATCAATTGATTTGCAGCGACCAGGATGGGGTCCCACACCGGAGCGAAGGGCGGCGAGTACACTAGGTCGAGCCCTTGAAGGTCGCTAACGGTCATGTGCGAGGCAAGGGCCGATGCAAGCACGTTGATCCGAAGGGCTGCGCCCTCACGTCCCACGATTTCTCCACCGAGGAGAATCCCAGATGGAATATCGGCGACGAGTGTAACCTGAATCGGCGAGCTTCCGGGGTAGGCATGCGCCCTCGAACTTTGACGGATCGTCACGGTTGCCGGCTCGAACCCTTGCGCCGCTGCTTCTTCGGCTGAAATGCCGGTTCGCGCCACCTCGAGATCAAAGACCTTGAAGCCGGAGGTTCCAACGATTCCGGCAAACCGCTGATTGAGCCCCACCGTGTTGGCGCCGGCGATGCGGCCCTGCTTGTTTGCCGTCGTCCCGTGCGGAAGCCATGCGTTCTTCCTCAGCAACCGGTGGTAGGCCTCGGCACAATCGCCTCCAGACCAGATCGCGGGATGTGACGTTTGCTGGAATTGATCGACCCAGATGGCGCCGGTCTCGCCAATGCGCAGACCGGCATCGGCGGCGAGCGTGACATTGGGCCGGATGCCGACAGCTTGAAGCACAAGATCGGCAGGGTATGGGCCCTGGTCCGTCATGACGGCCGCCACCCGTCCGTCGGGACCGGCTTTGGCACCGGTGATTTCCATCCCCGTGTGAATCTCAACGCCGTGCCGGCCGAGCTCCTCGACGACGAGCGCCACGGTTTCCTCGCTCCAGCCTCTCAAGATGCGCGGCCGTTTCTTCAAGATCTGCACCTTGAGGCCGCGCTCGGTAAGGGCGTGACACATCTCCATCGCAACGAACCCGGCTCCCAGGACGATGGCTCGCTTTGGATGCGACGCGAGAAGCTTCTTGAGGTGACCACCGTCGGTCAGCTCGCGCAAGACCACAACGCCCGGCAGGTCCATGCCCGGCAGCTGTAACCGGATTGCCGAAGCCCCGGTTGCGAGGACGAGCGCATCGAACGGCTCGTCCGTGACGGCGCCGGTTTCGAGATTCTTGACGGTGACCCGCTGCGAATCGGGATCGAGCGCAATCGCCTCATGGCGGAGGCGCAGATCGATCCCGCGATCGTTGATGGCGCGTTCGGGGGTGAGGACGACGAGATCGTCGATCCGGCGCTCCGGATCCATGACGTTGTACGGCATGCCGCAGGATCCGTACGAAATGTAGGGGCCCTTCTCGAAGACGATCACTTCGGCACTGGGCTCCCTCCGCTTGGCCTGACTGGCAGCGCTCATACCGGCCGCCACGCCACCGATAACGAGGATTCGCCTGTGAGTTCCTGTCTTTGTTTCTGACCTGAGTGAGCTGTTCATGCGTTCATCCTCTCCCCGCCGGTTTCCGGCGTGATGCATCCTACCATTCACCCGGGGCTGCGGTGATATGCTGACAGGAGATTCGGATGGGCGAGGGATTCTGAGAACGAATCGCCGGAAGGAGAGCACAATGCGGTCTGAACGAACGTGGTGGAGGGCAGGTTTGATCGGCCTTGTTCTGATCCCCCTGTTTCTCTTCCTGAACGGGTGTGAGAATACGACGCCAACGCCAAAGGAACGGCAAGAAGTAAGCGCCGCCGTCATGAAATACCTGCATCAACTGTCAGACGCGTACACGAACATGGATGCGCGGCGGCTCAAGGGTGCCGCAGGCCCCGGCGAGATGGCTGCGGTCGCCAAGCTCCTGCACCAGCTCGCCGAGTCGGGAGACCGGCTCGAAGCGACCCTCCTCAAGGCTGACATCCAGAAAATCGATGTCTTCAGGGTGGTCAATGCGACGGTGCAGCTCGTCGAGGTCTGGGATGTCAAACGTCTCGATGCGTATACCGGGAAGCTCAAGGGAGAAAACCCGGCGACGGTGCAGCATTCGGTCATGCAGTTGAGGAAGGTCAAAGGGGTCTGGCTGGTGACGGACCGGCGTGTGCTGGAGACCGAAAAGGGCTCCGCGTGGAAGGTCAAGACCCCTGAAGCGGCCACAACGCCGCAACCGGCTCCACCGGCCAAGGGGCATGGAGCGAAGTGAAGCGCCACCCCATCGTCGCAATCGTCGGGCGCCCCAATGTGGGCAAGTCGACGTTGTTCAACCGGCTGACCCGGACGCGCCGGGCGCTGGTTCACGATCTGCCGGGTGTGACGAGAGACCGGATTGCCGGTGAGGCACGCTTCCCGGGTGGTGGAACTGTGATCTTACTCGATACAGGGGGGCTCCTGATGGAGGATGAGGATCACTTCATCCCCTTGATTCGCTCCCAGGCTGAAGAAGCGATCAGGAGCTCCGACGCTGTCCTGTTTTTGACTGACGGTGCGGCGGGGCCGATTCCGGAAGACTTCGAGCTCGCCCGGCATCTCCGGTCGCTCGGCATCCCGGTCGTCCTCGTGGTCAACAAGGCGGACCACCGTGATGCCGAACTTCAAGCGCACGAATTTCACGCGCTGGGTCTCGGAATGCCGGTGCTCGTTTCCGCCGAGCACGGCACCGGGATTGCCGAGCTTTGGGAAGCGCTCGAGCCGTTCCTGCCCGGCATCGAGGAGAGTCAGGACGGCGTTGAGGAGGAGGACGAGAACCAGGAACACGAGATCCGGATTGCCCTGATTGGAAGACCAAACGTCGGAAAATCATCGCTGCTCAACCGGATTGTTGGTGAGCCGCGGGTGCTCGTCAGCGAGATTCCAGGAACGACCCGGGATGCGGTCGATGTGCTTGTTGAGCGAGACGGAGTGCGTTTCCGCTTCGTCGACACCGCGGGAATCCGGCGGCCGGGGAAGACGGATCGTGGTCCCGAGGTGCTCTCCGTCGTCATGGCCCGGCAGGCAATCAAGCGAGCACACGTCTGCTGTGTCCTCATCGATGCGGCCGAGGGGATTGCCCGGCAGGATGCCCATGTCGCGGGCTACGCCTGGGAAGCAGGACGTGCCGTTGCGCTGATCGTCAGCAAGTGGGATCTCGCCAGCGACCGGGCGGCATGGAGGGACCGGCTGCTGGATCAGGTCGGCGAGCAACTCAAGTTCATCCGCCATGCTCCGGTGGTCTTCACGTCGGCACTGACAGGATCCGGTGTGACGCGAATCTTTCCGGTGGTCAAGGAGCTTCATCGCGGGTACCGGCTTCAGGTCACGACCGGCGACGTCAACGCCGTGCTCAAGGAGGCGTGGCAGGCCAATCCTCCCTCAGCTGGGGGAGGCCGGGAGGCCAAACTCTTTTACGCAACGCAGATCAAGACCGGCCCGCCTTCGTTTGTGCTCTTTACCAATCTGACTGGCGAAGTTCACTTCTCGTATGAGAGATATCTGGAGAATACGCTTCGGACCCGCTTCGAGTTGGCAGGCGTGCCGATACGGGTTATCATCAGAGGTCGAGGCAGCCGAGGGTGACGCATGGTATTTTTTAACTACGCGCTGCGAAAGCTCAACGCGAAGATCGTGTACTACGGTCCCGGTCTGTGCGGGAAGACGACCAATCTGGTCTGGATTCACGAGAACTTCGAAGGGGCCGGGCGCGGGAAGATGCTTTCCCTCGCGACGGAGGGAGACCGGACCATCTTTTTCGATCTCTTGCCCTTGGACATCGGAACCGTCCGCGGCATGGATGTCACACTCCAGCTCTACACGGTTCCAGGCCAGGTCCACTACAATGCCACACGCCAGATGGTGCTCAAGGGTGCTGACGGTGTGGTGTTCGTTGCCGATTCCCAGCGGGCGATGCTGAGCTCGAACATCCAATCGTGGAACAACCTCAAGCAAAACCTTCTCCTCCAAGGGATCGAGCTTGCTAGCTTTCCTCACGTGCTCCAGTTCAACAAGCGGGATCTGACGGACATTCTTTCGGTTGAGGAGCTTGACGAGGCGTTGAACGAGTATGACGCCCCGATCTTCGAGTCCGTTGCAACGACCGGCATTGGCGTGCAGGAGACGCTTGAGGGGATCATCAAGCTCGTCATGCGCAACCTGCGGAACAGGTATGAAGAGGAGGTTGGCGGGGAGAGAGGGTTCGGGTTTGCACCTGCCCCAACCGCTGCACCTGCACCGTCTCCAAGAACGGCACCCGCGGCAGAGATTCATCCATTTCCCGGAGTTGGAATGGCCCGCCCGCCGGTGAGCTCGTTCAAGACGGACGCGGTCTCCCCGGAGACCCCCCTCAAAGAAGATCAGCCGGACGCGGTGACACATCCAGTTTTTGACAAAGGTTCCGAATACCAGGAGGTCAGCGAAGCGGAACAGACCCAGGCTGAGGCGTCCCCACATCCGGCCCTCGAAACGGAGGCCGGCGACGTCGGCGAGGCCGTTCCCCCCGCGTCGTCCGGTGCCCAACCAGCCGGTGTCACTGAAGACGAGGCCGCCGGTTCAGAATGGCCGGTGGAAGAGGCACCAAGGACCGAGCCCGAACCCTGGGTTCCGCCGGTGTCCGGTGACGAGGTGAATCTCAGCACTGGGCGGGAAACCGGGGAGCTGCCCGGAGCACGCTCTCCGGAGGCGGCAGAAACACCAGCCGTTTTCGAGGAGGCCCCATTTGTGGAGGAGCCCGCTGCAGAGCCGTTCGGAGGTGGAGAGGAGGCTTCTCCCTTCGACGTTCCAGAGCCCATCACGGAACCGGCTTGGAGCGAGGCCGGGCAGCGAAATGAAGTCTTTGAGCCTGAGCCTGAAGCTGCTGCCCCGGTGAGCGTCCAGGAGTCTGACGCGTTCATGACGCAGGACATTTCGGCTGGCGCGGTCGATGAGCTGGTAGCCGGAGTGGTTCAGGCCAGCACGATCGAAGCCCCGTTCGAAGCGGGGCTGACCGCCAGTGTCGAGGCCGAATCCGAGGCGGAACCGGAAGAGCCCGAAGCGTACGAAACTCCGGTGGTGCCGGCCGAGGCGCCTGCTGAAGAGTCCCAGGCCTCAGCCGAGCCGTTCGGCGGCGGTGAAGCTGCTCCGCACGAGGAGGTTGTTGTCTTTGGCTCGGGAGATCCGTTTGTATTTCCCGGGGAAGCGCCGGCCCCTGCTGTCTCCGCCTCGGCCTCGGCCGTTGTTCAGCTATCGGACGGAGGCGGCATCCCAGAGCCGGGCGCGGCGATCGAGCCATCCGCCAATCAGCTCCACGTGACGTTGGAAGGGACGCAGGCTCTGGCCCGGTCGGGCGATGTGCGTGAGCTCGACATTACTGTGCCCGTACCAGGAGGCTGGATTGGGAACCGGCGCGTCACACTTCAGCTACGATTGACGCTCGTTCCAGCGGATGAGGAGGAGACATGAGCGCAGACGCCGTCCTTCCCAAGGGGAAGACCTCGTTCAAGATGAATGAAGTGTGCAAGCTGGCCAACGTCCAGCCGTACATGTTGCGGTTCTGGGGGACCGAGTTCCCCCAGCTCGAAGCTGAGAAGAGCGGGACCGGTCAAAGGCTCTACAGCCGCGATCAGGTGAAGCTGATTCTCGAAATTCGGCGTCTGCTCTTTGACGAGGGGCTGACCATCGCCGGCGTCAGGAAACGAATTACCCCGAAACCAGCCGAAAAGGATGCGGATGGAGAGGGTGCCAAGGCATCTTCGCGGCGTTCACCGGCGCGCCGCTCACGGCCGTCGTCCACGGAGCCGGCCAAGGGGCCAAAACGGGCCGCAGCCGAGGTTGACAAAGGCGACGGGGAACGCGTACAACATCTGCTGTCGACGCTCCGGGAGGTTCGGACCGAGATCGCCCGGATCATGGCGGAGCTTGAGCGTGAGGAATAACACACACGAGTCGGGACGTAGCGCAGCCTGGTAGCGCACCTGAATGGGGTTCAGGGGGTCCGGAGTTCAAATCTCCGCGTCCCGACCAATCCAACATCACCGCCGCCGGGCGGTTTTTTTGTCGGGTCGCCGCTGGATCGCGCTTCGCGCGCTCTGGTGGCTGTGAGGATGTGTCCCGTGAACGGGAGCCGTTCACGTGCCTCATCCAACATCCACCGCGGCTTCGCCGCCAGCGGTGACACCTTTCCCGGCATTTGTGCGGATCTTCGAGCTCCGGCGTCTTCACAGGAGGGGTGGCAGCCATCCCTTCGGGATGACCGCGACGTGGCGGCGTCAGCGGGCGGGCGTGCGCGGTGGGGGATGCGGTGGAGTCGTGCCGGAGGGGACGCCGTCACGGCAACGCCGTAGCCGCTCGCCACGTGCAGGGGGTCCGTTCGAATGGGTCGTGCTTCGCGCGCTCGGGTGGCTGTGAGGATGTGTCCCTTGAACGGGGGCCGTTCACGTTGCTCATCCTCACACCCACCGCGGCTTCGCCGCCAGCGGTGACACCTTTCCCGGCATCTGTGCGGATCTTCGAGCTCCGGCATCTTCACAGGAGGGGTGGCGGCTCAGGATGACAAGAGAAGACGTCATTCTGAGGAGGCGCAGCCGACGAAGAATCTGGGCGGGGG
>WGCW01000167.1 GCA_015493585.1 Acidobacteriota bacterium | reverse complement strand
AGATGTGTATAAGAGACAGCTCCGGTCTCATGCTGATTCGGCTTTCCAAAAAGGACACGAGAATCGTCGAATTTACGAGCAGTCTCATCAAGACAGCCTCGGGCAACCCCATCGTCCGTGGCCTTGGGCGTGACATTACGGATGCCTGGCACGCCCGGCGCCGGCTGAAGGCATCGGAAAAGAGGTACCGGGAGCTCGTTGAACGGGCCGGCATTGGCATCATGACCGATGACCTGGACGGACGCCTGACATTCATCAATGATCAGGCGTGTGCTGTCCTCGGCTACGCACGCGAAGAGTTACTCGGAAGATCCCTTCTGGAGCTCGTCCACCCAGAGGACCGGGACCGGGCCCGAACCATTCATGAAGAAAAGGTCGCAGCGAACGGAGGCAGCACAGATTGGTATGAATTCCGCGGCCTGCGCCGCGACGGCAGCACGTTCTATGCCGAGGTCAACCTCTCGCCTCGCCACCAGGATGGCCGCATGACCGGTTTTCAGATCTACATGCGGGACGTCACACGACGTAAGGAGCTTGAGGCACAACTCCTGCAAGCTCAGAAGCTTGAATCGATCGGCCGCCTCGCGGGGGGTGTTGCTCACGATTTCAACAACGTGCTGCAAGCCATCTTTGGCAACCTTGACCTCATTCCCCGTGAGCGCGTGGATTCCGGCGTCAGGTCCCACATCGATGCGGCGTCCAAAGCTGCCGAACGTGCGGCACGGCTCACCCGTCAACTCCTGGCCTTCTCCCGGCGTCAGGTCATTCAACCCGCACCGGTAGATCTCAATGAAGTATTGGCCAGTATGGTCGAGATGCTGAGAAACATCGTTGGTGAGGAGATCTCTCTCATCTTTGAGCCTCACCCGGAGCAGGTTGCACTCGTCGCGGATCGTGGTCAACTGGAACAAATTCTGCTCAATCTCGTGGTTAATGCCCGTGATGCCACTGGTCCGGGTGGACAGATTACGATCACGACCTTGCGCATCGAGCCAGATGATGCTTTTCGCTCCAGTCACCCTTGGGCCGTGTCGCCCGTCTACGCCGTCTTCTCGGTCCAAGACACCGGATCTGGCATTGCACCGGAGATCCAGGAAAGGATCTTCGATCCGTTCTTCACAACGAAAGATATGACCCGCGGTACCGGTTTGGGCCTGGCCACCGTCCACGGCATTGTCACGCAGCACGGCGGGCATATTGACGTTGAGAGCCGGCCAGGCGAAGGGGCCACTTTCACAATCTACTTACCCGCGAGCACGCAGGCCGTGCCTCAGCCTCAATCGCGAGCACACACCTCGCAGGCGCCTGCTGGACAGGGCGAGTGGATCCTCTTCGCTGAGGACGATGCCGAAGTGAGAGAGGTTGTTCGAAGCGTTCTCGAGGATGCCGGCTACATCGTGGTCGAGGCCGAAGATGGCATCGAGGCGGAACGCCTCTTTGCCGAGAAACCGGACGCATTCAAACTCGCGATCCTCGACGTCGTCATGCCGCGCCTCGGCGGCGGCGAAGCCGCCCAGCGGATTCGAAAGCTGATGCCCGGGATTCCGGTGATCTTTTCCTCCGGATATAGCGACGACATCGTCGAATCCCGTATCGAGCTCGACGGCAACACACGCCTCCTCTCAAAGCCGTACAACATCGCCGAGCTTCTCCGAACCGTTCGCGAAGTTCTCGACGCCGCATCGCAAGACTGACCTGCTCGCAACTCGAAGCCAAGCTCTCGTGAGCCCGCATGATCTATGAGGGTGAGCCCTGTTCCGCCTCCCAAACGACCTTTCCGCCGACGATCGTCGCCGCCGGACGGCCCCGGAGCGTCATGCCGGCAAACGGCGTGTTCCTCGACTTGGAACGGAACGCCGATGGATCAACGGTCACCCGCGACCTGAGATCGAGCAACGTCAGGTCGGCTGGAGATCCAACCCGCAGCGTTCCTCCCGGGAGGTGATAGAGCTCGGCGGGACGTGTGGACATCAGCCGGACCAGCTGACTGAGCCCGATTACACGCTGACCGACGAGACGGTCGAGCGCGAGGCTGACCGCCGTTTCCAAACCGGCGATACCGAACGGCGCCTCGGAAAAGTCGAGGTCCTTCTCGTCCTGATGATGTGGGGCATGATCCGTGACGATGGCGTCTGCCGTGCCATCGTAGATCGCATTCAAAACCGCCTCGACATCGCTCTTTGGTCTGAGCGGCGGATTCATCTTCCAGTTCGGGTTGTAGTTGGAGGCCGCCAGATCCTCATCGCTCAGTGTGAAGTGATGCGGGGTAACCTCGCACGTCACGTTCAGCCCCTTCCGCTTCGCCATACGGACGAGATCCAAGCTGCCCTTCGTCGAGAGGTGGCAGAGATGGAGGTGCCCCCCAGTGAGCTCAGCGAGAAGGATATCCCGTGCCACCATCACTTCCTCCGCTGCGGACGGGATGCCACGGATGCCGATCCTGGTCGCGACCGGTCCTTCGTGCATCGATCCACCAGCCGACAGGTTGAGATCCTCTTCGTGGGCGGCCACTGGGATCTCAAAGCTCCGCGAATACTCGAGCGCACGGCGCATCAGCTCGGCGTTCATCACCGGTCTGCCATCGTCCGAAACCGCAACTGCACCCTGACGGACCATCTCACCGATCTCCGCCAGCTCTTCCCCTTTTTCGCCCTTCGAGACCGCGCCGATCGGGTAGATCCGAGCCAGACCAACCGCCGCGCCACGTTCCATGATGAACCGGGTAATCGAGGGGTCATCGTTGACCGGTTTCGTATTCGGCATGCAGCAAACCGCCGTGAACCCGCCGGCGACCGCCGCCGCAGATCCGGTCGCGATCGTCTCCTTGTACTCGTACCCTGGCTCCCTCAGGTGAACGTGAATGTCGATAAACCCCGGTGCGACGACGAGACCGGCCGCATCGAGAACGGGCACATCCTCGTTGGCTTCGATCTTCTCGTCCACCCGGGCAATCATCCCGTCCTCAATCAGAATGTCCATGCCCTGGTCAAGGCTCTGTGATGGATCGACGACTCTGCCGTTTCGAATAAGGAGATTACTCACCATGCCCTCCCGCCAAGAGATAGAGAACCGCCATGCGGATGGCGACGCCGTTCGTCACCTGTTCGAGGATGACGGACCGGCGGCCATCGGCCACGCGTGAGTCGATTTCGACGCCACGGTTGATCGGACCCGGGTGCATCACCAGCGCATGCGGCGCTGCGGCCTTCAGACGTTCCGGTGTCAGTCCAAAGAAGTCAAAATACTCACGTACCGAGGGGAAGTTCATGTTGCCTTGCCGCTCCCGCTGAATGCGCAGCATCATGACGACGTCAGCGTCTTCAAGCGCAGGTTCAAGACGGTAGAACGGTGTGACGCCGATCGCATCGACAGCAACGGGCATCAAGGATGCCGGCGCAGCGAACCGCACCTCAGCACCCATCTTCGTCAGAAGGAACGCGTTCGACCGCGCGACCCGCGAATGCCGGATATCACCGGCGATGACGACCTTCAGACCATCCAGATGCCCGAGATGCTTCCTCATCGTGAACGCGTCGAGAAGGGCCTGCGTGGGATGCTCGTTGATGCCGTCGCCCCCGTTGATGATCGAAGCTGGGACGAGCGCTGCCAGCCGGTGTGGAGCGCCGGAGTCCGGGTGGCGCATGACGATGAAGTCCGGCGCCATCGCCATCAGGTTTCGGGCCGTGTCGATCAGCGTCTCCCCTTTCGATACCGACGATCCAGAGGCGGAGAAGTTCAGCGTGTCGGCTGACAGGCGCTTTTCCGCCACTTCAAAGGAGAAGCGTGTCCTTGTCGAGGGCTCCATGAAGAGATTGACGACCGTTCTGCCCCGCAGGGTCGGCACCTTCTTGATTGGCCGGCGCGCGATTTCGAGAAATTCCTCCGCCGTGTCGAGAATCAGCTGGATCTCACCGGGCGTCAGCCGGGCAATCCCGACGAGATCTTTTGCGGCCAACGTGTCAGCGGCTTCAACCGGCATGCGTCGTCTCCTTCCCGATCCAGATGCCATCGTCACCGTCAATTTCCCGGAAGTGAACCTGGACATCCTCCGAGCGGGCCGTTGGCACCGTCTTTCCGACGATATCGGCGGCGATTGGCAGCTCCCTGTGCCCGCGATCGATCAGGACGACGAGCCGAACGGCGCGTGGACGCCCATAATCGACCAGCGTATCCAGAGCAGCGCGGACGGTGCGTCCCGTAAAGAGCACGTCATCGACGAGGTAAATGATTTCCCCGTCGATCGACTCCGGGAGCATCGTATCCTTGAGCACCGGCTGACTCTGAGCCGAGCGCCACGGTCCCACGTCGTCCCGGTAGAGCGAGATGTCAAGCCGCCCAACCTGGATCGGGTGGCCTGCCTCTGCCTCCAGGATGCCAGCGATGCGTTCGGCCAGCGGAACCCCACGCGTATGAATGCCGACCAGCATGATCTGGTCACCGTCGCGTTCACGAATCTCAGCGGCCATCCTGGCGATCGTTCGTGCCATCCCGTCCTGATCCAGCACCTGCACCCGTCCCGTCACCGGCGCATGCTCGGCTCCCATGGCGCCTCCCTTCGTTTCAAAAAAAACTTCCCTTGCGGGAAGCTCATGTTCAGGTTCGCTCGATTCCAAGCTCCATGCGGATTACTTCACCTCATCCATCCCGCCTATCGTATCACACGAGATCTCCGGGCCGGGATCCATCTGTCACGGTCACGACCGTGTGAATGCCTCCTCGCAGCCGGTAATCAAGCACGACTTCCATCCACTTTGGGTCTGAGGCAGCCACCAGGTCTTCGAGGATCTTGTTTGCAGCGTGCTCCTGATAGATCCCCACGTTCCGGTAGCTGATCAGGTAGTACTTGAACGACTTGAGCTCGATGCACACGGAAGACGGGATGTAGCGCACGGCGAGAGACCCAAAATCGGGCAGGCCGGAGTACGGGCACACGGCGGTAAATTCATCAGTCGAAATTTCCACAATGGCATCATGTCCGGCGTACTCGTATGGAAACGTCTCGAGCACGGACGCATCGATCGTGCTTGGGTCATCAAACGGATACGTTTTCCCCTCGGCTTTGACCATCGCTTCCTCCCCAGCGGAGCCATTGTCTTTGTGTGTGCTCCGCGTTCCACCTTCATATCAGCCCAATCGAGCCCAGTCCCAGCGGCGATATTCCGCCGCCGTTTCCGCGCCACTGTTTGACCTGAGGGTATCAGGCTCGGCCGGTATCGTGAACGATCAGGCCATCACGGATCTCGACAATTCTCGGCGCCCGTTCGGCCATCGACATATCGTGTGTCACGACGACAAGCGTGCTCCCCTGCTCCCAGAGCTGACCGAGAAGACTGAGCACGTCGGAACCGGAGCTCGTGTCCAGGTTCCCCGTTGGCTCATCGGCGAGGATGACATCGGGATCCATCGCCAGAGCGCGTGCAACGGCAACCCGTTGCATTTGTCCCCCTGAAAGCTCGGCCGGTTTGTGGGTCATCCGGTCGCCAAGTCCGACTTTCTCGAGGAGCTCCTGAGCCCGCTGGCGGCGCTGACGCGCCGAAACCCCGCCGAAGAGCATGGGCATTTCAACGTTCTCCAGCGCGCTCAGCTGTGGGAGCAGGTTGAAGTTCTGAAAGACGAATCCGATCCGGCGGTTCCGGATCTCAGCAAGCCCATCCCGATCCAAGCCGCCCACCGGCTCGCCGTTCAGCTCATACCGGCCTTCCGTTGGCGTGTCGAGGCAACCGATCAGATTGAGCAGAGAGGATTTTCCGGAGCCGGATGGTCCGACAACTGCGACAAACTGCCCCTTATCAACGTCGAGATCGATGCCCCGCAGCGCCTCCACGGTGACGGTTCCTTTCTCGTAGACCTTGCGAATCCCCCGCATCCGAATGATCGGCACACGTTCTTCACCGGTTCGCCGTTCTTCTTTCTTCGATGACCAAGGCCAGTTCATGCGCGTTCCTCTCCTTACTCGTACCGGAGGCTTTCGGCCGGATCGACCTCGGCAGCACGCCGGGCCGGGAAGTACCCGGCAGCCGTCCCGATCATCCCGAGGATCACGGCGGTAGCCACTGAAATCGGCCAGGAAAGCTGCGGCTTGCCGAGAAATTCGAGGGCCTGGTTCCCGCTCGTTGGGATGAGGCCGATCAGGAGTACGAGCACAACGGAAATGATCATCCCCGTTGCCCCGCCGACCAGTGTGTAGACCAGCCCCTGCATGACAATTGGACCCGTAATCCAGCCACGCTTTGCACCCAAGGCCATCTGGACGCCAATCTCCCGCGTCCGTTCTTTGACGACCGCATACATGATGTTGGCCACCCCGATACCACCGATGAAAAGCGTCAATGCCCCCATCAGGCCAAGGAAGAGCTGGATCCCAAGCGTCAAGTTATCCATGGTTTGTGAGCTCTTCACGGTGTCCCACACACTGATCGCCTGCTCATCGGCCGGATCAAAGCGGTATTTCGCCGCAAGAACGTGCCTGAGCCTTTCAAGCGCGCCCGCCATGAGCCCGGGCCGCCGGACCTTGATGACGAGATCGTTGAGATACTGACGGCTCATCTGAGCCGCGAAGGTCGTGATGGGGACCACGGCATGATTTTCATCCGGTGGCCCGTAGCTGCCCATCTGCATCTTGTGTTCCATCACACCGATCACGGTGTAGGGCAAGGAGTTGATCGTGATTCTCTTCCCGACCGGTTGAACCTTCCCGAAGATCTCCCTCGCCAAGTGGTCACCGAGAAAAACGACCCGGCGTTTTTGCGCTTCGTCGAGCGCGTCGAGGAATCGGCCGCCCGGTTGAGCAAAATGGTTCCGGATCTCGCCAAACTGCCAGTTTGAGGCGACCAGCGGTTCATTCAGTGTCTTCGTCCCCCATGTGACCAGAGCGCTCCAATCGGTCATCTCACCGGCGATCTCGACGTCTGGCATCCGCGCCCTGAGGAAATCGATATCCTCCATGCGCAGGCGTACCGGACGCCCCGTTGGGAGCCCCTGCCAGACCTTCGAGGTATTCCCGGGCCAAATCACGGCGATGTTCTCCCCCATCCCACGCCGGCCCCGCATCAGCTGTTCCTTCAAGCCTTGTCCAAACGCCAGTAACAACAGAATCGACACGGTTCCCCACGTGATCGCTGCGATCGTCAGCACCGCCCGTTTGCGCTGCAACGAGGCTGTCCGGACGAACAGCTGCCACGTCACGAGAGGCCGGCGGTTCATGCCACGCCCCTTTGACCGGGCCCGGAGACATGGTGCCCTACCGTCTCTCGACCACTCAGACTGCGGCTGGAGGTTGTTGCGCTGTGCCCCGTCGGCCGGAGGCAGCCTTGGAGCGCGGACTTCAGTCCGCATCTTTTTGTTCCAGAACGCGTTAAGCGTACGATGCGGGCTGAAGTCCGCGCTCCCTCGGGCGTTCTCCCCGCGACCGGTTGCCGTGGCGTTGGGGTGAGCGTGCTTCCATCGTGGTCGTATCCACTGGGATCACACGGGTTCCGCACAGCGCAACAACCTCGGCTGGAACAGGCGAACCAGCGCCGTTCTGAGCGATCTCTGTACCGTTGCAAGGATTCCTGCACCATTCCTCCAAACCTACATTTTCATCGCCATCACCGGGTCCAGGTTCGCTGCATCGCGAGCCGGGAAATAGCCGGCGATGAGGCCGATCGTTCCGAGGAGCGCCGTAGTCACGATGGCGATTGCGGGAGAAACCACGGGCGTGCCGATGTACTGTCCGAGCCCTGCATGAGCCACGATGGCACAGATACCCTCGGCGATACCAAAACCGATCACGCCCCCGATCACGGTCAGCGTCATCGTCTCGAGAAGGAATTGAGCCAGGATCAGACGCCGCTTGGCCCCGAGCGCCATCTTGATCCCGATCTCGCGGGTTCGTTCATCGACCACGACGCTCATGATGTTGGTCACTCCGATGCCCCCAACGATCAACGTCAGCATCCCCATGAGGCCAAGAAACGCATTGAACCCAAACATGAACGTATCGAGGAACTTGAATATTTCTGTCGTGTCCCAGATCGAAAGTGCCTGATCATCGGCCGGATCAAAGTGCAGGCGCATGCTCAGCGCGTGACGGATCCGTTTCGTGACCTGCTTGTTGAGCTCGGGGCGATCCGCTTTGAAAATAAAATCGCCGAAGTACTTCCGGCCGGTGAGGACGCGAAACGTCGATGCTGGAATAACCATCTTGCTGTGATCGCGCCCACTGTACGATGAATCCTGTTGTTTGGGCTTGAGCACACCGATGACGAGAAACGGCGAACCGTGGAGCATGACCGTCTTGCCGACGATCTTCTGACTCCCGAAGAGGTCATCGGCAAGCTTGTTCCCGACGAATACCACACGCCGCCTGAGCGCGATATCGATCGGATCGATGAAGCGCCCACCCTCCTGAGGAATCATGTTGCGCATCGGGCCGTACGCCGGAGCGACGCCCGACACGTCGACAACCCGGATCTTGGTGCCAAACCGGGCCCGCATCCGGGACTGATATTCCCCCGAAATCGCTTCAATCCCCGGCACGCTCTTCTTCAGCGCGTCGATGTCGGCCTGGTCCACACGAATGATCCGGCCCTTGCCGATACCCCGCCACGGTTTCGAGGTTCGTGCAGGCCACGCGATCACAATGCGGTCGCCGAGCCCCGCCATGCTCTTGCGCTGGTTGACCAGTAGCCCGAAGCCGAAGGCCAGCAACAGGCAGACTGCGACAGTGCCCCAGACAATGCCAAGGACGGTCAGCAAGGTCCGCAGCTTCTGGCTGGCCAGATCGCGGATGAGCTGGCGAAAGATGGAGCCAAAGGCTTGCATTGGCTTAGGAGATTTCCTTCGGGGGACGCTGAATCACCTTGTCACCCTCCTTGAGCCCCGAAAGGATCTGCACATTGAGCCCATCGGAAAGGCCCAGCTTGACGGGAACCGTACGTGGCTTCGAATCGGGTCCCACGCCCGGGATGTCGACCGTCGTTTTCTTCCCACCATCTTCGAAATGAACGAGCCGTTCAGGGATCAGCAATACGTTTTTGACTTCCTTGATGATGACGTTCGCGTTGGCGGAGTACCCGGCTCGAAGAACCACCGCCGTGCCCTTGTCCAGCTCCGCCTCGACGTCGAAAAGCGTCGCTCCCTCGCTCTTTTTTGCCTGTGGAGCGATGCGGGAGATATGGCCCGTTACAGTCGCGTTGGGCAGCGCCCCAACCTTGATCCGGCACGGGAGCCCAACCCGGATCTTCCCGACATCGATTTCGTCGACCGTCCCTTTGAATATCAGGTCGTGCATGTTGGCGAGCGAGGCCAGTTGTGTGCCGGGCTGATACGACGTTAGGGGCACCACGGGATCACCCCGGTCAACGTCTCGTGACAGGACCGTCCCCGTGATCGGCGCCCTGATGACGGTTTCCACGCGCGTGGCCCCTTCGGTCACTCGCCCCTTTCGCGTCAGCTCCTGGTCCGCCCTCGCCTGTTCAAGGCTCACCCGTGCCAACTCGTAGGTCTCCTGGGCTGCATCGAGCTGGCTCTTGGGCAGCAGCCCGCGTTTGAAGAGCATGGCACTCCGCTGAAAGTCGGCCTTCGCTTTGTCAAACGAGGCCTGGGCCGAACGGACGCGGTTATCCACGCTCAGCAATTCCTGCGGCGTCGGGTCCGGCGCGACCTCGAAGAGCGGATCGCCAGCCTCGACATGATCGCCCACCTCGACGAAACAACGCCGGACGATCCCAGAAATCTTCGACTTGACCTGGATCTTCACCCGTGGCTGAATCTCGCCGACCGCCAATGCCTTTTCCGTGATGTCTCCCCGTCTGACCGTGACCATCGTCAGGCCCGGTTTCGTCTCGTGTTTCTTGATGATCCTTGCATACAGGACAAACGCTCCACCACCCAAAACCGCAAGGATGATCAAAATCCGAATTAGCTTTCCCATGTCTCCCCCTCCGGCTCGACCTTCCAACCGTCTCTCTATACGAAGAACGCACGTGGAAAGTTCTGTCCGTGCAAAACACCATCGAGCTCTCGTCATGGGGAACCGCGGGGCGTTGCGCTGCTGGGAAGGTCAACAACGATCGAGAGACACGAAGGCGTCAGCTTCGGCTGCACCCCCTCCCTGAGGTCGCTCCCCCGCCCAGATTCTTCGTCGGCTTTGCCTCCTCAGAATGACAGTGGGGGGAAGGCATTGCCTCCTCTCAACTAACAGCACTTGCGTCACGTGTGAGAAAGCAGCGTAACCTACTGACACATCCAAACTTCGAGAAACCAGAGAAACGGTCCCCGAATACCTGTTAGTTCACCGCCTCGGTGCCCCCACCTGGGGGCATGTGGGTGCTCAGAATGACACTTCTCCCCGTCATCCTGAGACATGCCCCTTCACTTGTCATCCTGAGCCGAAGGCGAAGGATCTGGGCGGGGGGCGCCAGAAAGGCTTCCTGATGGGAACGGCGGCCACATGAGTAAGGGACGGTGTCGACCTTATCTCGGTCCTCCTCTGCGAACCTCTGCGCCCTCCGCGGTTACGTTCTCCAAATGTCAGGAGTTGGGGACAGTGTTGAATATCAGGATATGGCTGCTGTGTCTTCTTTCTTCGCCCACCCGCGCTCGTAAAGAAGCAGCGCACAACGCAACAACCTCAACCGGTGGGGCTCTTGACAGCATGGATGTGCTTCGACACCCTGAGGCGGGCGGCTCGAACCGCCAGGTACGGAGGTCAGCATGCGCAAACCCGTGATCCTGATTACCGGTGCTGGAGGGGAAATAGGCCACGGCTTGATTGAGCAACTTGCGGCAGAGGGGCAGTCGGCGATCATTACGATCGATCTCAACCCGCTCGATGACATGCTCCGGCCCAAGGTCATGCGGGAATTTGTTGGCTCAATCCTCGACAAGAACCTTCTCAACCGGATCCTCTCCGAGTACGAGGTCGATATGATCTTTCATCTCGCTGCGCTCCTGTCGACCCGCGGGGAGTTCGCTCCACTTGCGGCCCACCAGGTCAACGTGGAAGGAACGCTCAACATGCTGGACTTCGCCCAGTCTCAGGGTGAATCCCATGGCCGTCCCGTCGTTTTTCTCTATCCCAGCTCGATCGCAGCGTACGGTCTTCCCAGCCTCGAAATCAAGGAAAAGGCAGGCCGCGTCAAGGAGCACGAATGGACCCTGCCAACAACAATGTACGGCTGCAATAAACTGTACTGTGAGCATCTCGGCCGTTACTACAACCTTCACTACAAGCAGCTTGCCGCCGAAAAGCTCTCGGGCAAAGTCGATTTCCGGTCGATCCGGTTTCCTGGCCTAATCAGCGCGGTGACCGTTCCCTCGGGAGGCACGTCGGACTACGCTCCGGAGATGATTCACGCCGCCGCCCAGGGGCAAGCCTATGCGTGCTTCGTCCGCCCCGATACCCGCATCCCATTCATGGCCATGCCCGATGCGGTCAATGCCCTTCTCAAGCTCGCCCGAGCCGATCGAAGCCAATTGACCAAGACCGTCTACAACATTACGGCGTTCAACCCGTCGGCTGATGAGATCCGCGATCTCGTTCTTCAGGGATTTCCAGGTGCCACCATTACATTCGAGCCCGACCTGAAGCGCCAGGCGATCGTTGATTCCTGGCCCGCCGACGTCGATGACTCGGCTGCCCGCAACGAGTGGGGCCTCGACCCGAAGTACAATCTCGAAACCGCGTTCTCCGAGTACCTAATCCCTGCCATCCGGGCCCGTTACAAGAACGCAAACCGCTGAGCCCTTCCGAGGAGGCATGCATGGGTGGTTCCGATTTCTCCACCGTTGAGGCACTGTTGGAAAGAGCCGCGGCCGACGGCCGTACGCGCCTTTATGAGCACGAATGCTATGAGTTGCTCGCGTTGGGGGGGCTCGAGGGGCTCCCGGCGACCCGGTTCATCCCAGCGGGCTCCCGTCCGGCCCAGGAAGATCTCGATGCGCTTCCCGGCACACGTGTCGTGTTGAAAATCGTCTCCGGGGACATCATCCACAAGACGGAGGCGGGAGGTGTGCGCATCGTTGAAAAAACCCTTGACAGGGTGGTTGAGGCGTTCGACGGGATGATGGCGAAGGTCCCAGCGGCGTACGTTTCGCACCTCGAAGCCAGAGGCGCACACCGGCCAGAAGGGCTCGAACATCTCGCCGGCGCCAAGCTCGAAGAGGCCGTGCGTACGAGAATCGCCGGCATCTTGCTGGCGTCTTTCGTTGAGGCGGACGATGCTGGATTTGGGAGCGAGCTCTTTGTCGGGACCCGGCTGACGCCGGAATTTGGTCCCATCCTTTCTGCCGGTCTTGGCGGCGTCGAAATGGAGCTCCTCGCGCGAAACACACGTCCAGGCACAGCCGTTGCGATTGCGCCGGCCGGTCTCACCAGTGGTGAGGGCTTCCTTGAAGCCTTTCGCGGCACCCTGAGTTATCGGCGGCTGGCCGGGAAGATGCGGAGGGGACGCCGGCTCGTCACCGATACCAGGCTTGCCCAGGTCTTTCAGGCGTTCATCGATCTTGCGAACCACTTCGACGGCACTGGGGCAGGGGCCCGCTTCCGGATCCGTGAGCTCGAGGTCAACCCGTTTGCGATTGCTGGCGGCCAGCTTATTGCTCTCGACGGGGTGTGTTCCTTCGAAGCAGCCGGCACGAGCGTGATGCCCCGGCCGGTCGAGAAGATCAAAAACCTCCTCAAGCCGGAATCGGCTGCGGTGATCGGTGTGTCGGCCAAGGCGATGAACATGGGGCGCATCATCCTCAACAACATCGTCAACGCCGGTTTTGACCGCACCCGAACCTACATCGTTCGTCCAGACACCGACGAGATCGACGGCGTGACCTGCGTCCCATCGATCCGTGAGCTGCCCGAAAAGGTCGATCTGCTCGTCCTCGCCGTTGGTGCGGCTCAGGTGCCCGGGATCATTGAGGAGATCATCGACCACGACCGTGCCGAGGCCGTGATTCTGATCCCCGGGGGGCTTGGGGAGAAGGAGGGCAGCCAAGGGCTCGCCCGTTCGCTCAAGGAACGAATCGCGAGGGCTCACGAAACACCGGGCGGCGGCCCCGTCTTCCTCGGCGGAAACTCCCTCGGCGTCATCTCCCATCCCGGGCGATACGACACGATGTTCATTCCCGAGATCAAGCTTCCAAAATCGAGGGGTGATCACATCCGCCGCACCGCCTTCATCTCGCAATCAGGCGCGTTTATCATCGCGAACCTGAGCCGGATGCCGTGGCTCGATCCGGCATACGCGCTGAGTATCGGCAACCAGATCGATCTGACGGCGGCGGACATCCTCGGCTTCATGACCGCTGAGCCAGCGATCGACGTCATCGCTGCGTACATGGAGGGCTTCCAGAAGGGCGACGGGCTCAGGTTTGCCGCCGGCGTACGGGAAGCCGTGCAGCAGGGCAAGGACGTCGTCTTCTACAAGGCAGGCCGGACGTCAGAAGGCCGGTCCGCTACGGCAGGCCACACGGCGAGCGTCGCGGGAGATTATGCTGTGGCTGCGGCGGCGCTTGAAGAAGCCGGCGCGTTCGTCGCCACCTCGTTCGACGAGTTCTCCGATTTCTTGCAGCTTTCAGTCCGGCTGCGCGGGAAGCGCATCCGGGGCAACCAGCTCGCGGCAGTTTCGAACGCCGGCTTTGAGTCGGTTGGCATGGCCGACTCGATCCGTCAGGATACCGCCGAGCTCGCGCTGGCCCAATTTTCTCAGGTGACCCGTTCACGCCTCCATGACCTGCTGACGAAGTTCCGGCTCGATGGTCTCGTTGATGTCAAGAACCCGTTGGATGTCACACCAATGGCGACCGACGAAGCGTTTGCCTCACTTGTCGCTGCACTCTTGGACGACGATGGGGTCGATGCCGCAGTGACAGGGGTTGTTCCGCTCACTCCGGCGATGCAAACGCTCCCTCCCGGCGACGGACACCACGAAAACGTGATGGCCCCTGAATCGATCGCCGGACGGCTCGCCGCTGTTGCGGCAGAACACGACAAGCCGGTCGTGACTGTTGTGGATTCCGGGGTACTCTTCGATCCACTTGCCGATGCGCTTGCCAGCGGAGGCCTGCCGGTTTTCCGCGCTGCTGACCGCGCCGTACGCTCGCTGTGCCGTTGGACCGCGATTGCGCTTCGGAATCAACGTCTCCGAGCCCGGTGAACAGAAGTACCGCAGAGCTCAGATGAGTCCCGACCTCACCTAAGGAGAGGTTGTTGCGCTGTGCCGCGTCGGCCGGAGGCAGCTTTGGAGCGCGGACTTCAGTCCGCATCTTTTTGTACCAGAACGCGTTGAGCGTACGATGCGGACTGAAGTCCGCGCTCCCTCGGGCGCTCTCCCCGCGACCGGTTGCCTTGGCGTTGGGGTGAGCGTGCTTCCATCGTTGTCGTATCCGCTGGGATCACACGAGTTCCGCACAGCGCAACAACCTCTCACAAGGAAGGTTCAAGAACAGAGGAGATGACGGGGAGGAGAGTTTGGCTCCGCAGGAGGGATTTGAACCCCCAACCTAGTGGTTAACAGCCACCCGCTCTACCGTTGAGCTACTGCGGAGCATCAGCGGCAGGGCGACATTCTATGTCAATGCCACCGATTGTCAACCTCGCAGGACATGACCGCCGGGAACGCCGCCAGATGAGACATCGTGCGTGCGCCGCCCCATCACGTTCATTTCACTCGTCCAACCCGGGCGGAGGCGCGCAGAAGCGTGAAGGTCAACCGGGTCGTCGAAGCTCCCCGGAGGGCACGGCGCAATGCGGCCCGGTCCGGGAAGACCGGTGAGTCGAGGACGGCGCCCTCACAATGAACGGCGAGCCGGGTCCCTTCAAGCGGCCACGGGTTGAGACGGTAGGTCATCGGACCAACCGGTTCGACACGAATCGGGACCTCCTCACCGGACGGGGAGGCGGCATGCACGGTAAACGGGCCGGGAATCGCGGCGCAGAGGTAGACGGAGATCTGATCGCACGCGGCGAGGATGTCCTGGTTTGCCCGGCGGGCGGAGCCTGCGGTCGAGGGAGCGGTCCTCGGGTCAGACCGGAGCACTTTGATCCAGCCGGACTCCATCTTCCTCAGTGAGGCGACAAACGTCGCAATCTGGCCGCGGGACGCCTCGTCATTCTCAGGTAGCGCCGCCCCTTTTCTCGCGGCGAGCAAGCGATGATGGGCTGCAACCAGCAGGCCGGCGTAGCGGGAGAACTGCGCGGCAACATCGATGGAACGTCTCCAGATGGCGAGGTGGGCCTGCATCGGCATCGAGTCAAACGCCCGAACGCAGCCGCGGGCGTCGACCGGGGGATCCTGGTCATGTTCCGTCCATCCCGCATCGTGCAGCAGCACGGCGGCGAGCGTCTCGGCACGCGGAGCGGGACGGAGGAACCGCCGGTTGCCCCAGTGCAGCGCAATCTGCCAGGCGAGCCATGCGTGAGAAACTTGGGGAACGAGGATGACCCCGGGACGGGAAGGGTGGTCGAAAATCAGCACGGCTCATTCTACCGCGGCCGATTGAGAGCCCCCCGGCCGCATGGTAAGCTCACGTTACTATGATGCACTTTGGAACCGCCGGATGGCGAGGCATTGTTGGACAGGAGCTCACCTTCCGAAAGATTCGCCTGGCGACCCAGGCGATCATCGATGTGCTCCGTCAGGACCGGCCCGATGCGCGGCTGATCCTCGTCGGGTTCGACACGCGGATGCTCTCGGAGAAGTTTGCCCGCTCCGCAGCGCAGGTTGTGGCGGGGAATGGACTCGAGGCCCGGCTCCCGTCGCGCGATATCCCAGCGCCCGCGCTGAGCTCGGCGATCCTCGAGCTTGGCGCCGATGCGGGCATCCTCTTCACGGCAAGCCACAACCCCCCCGAGTACAACGGGCTGAAGTACTACACGGCCGACGGAGTCCTGGCGCCAAAAGCAACGACGGACCGGATCGAGAGCCGCTTCGGCGAGCTCGAGCCATCGTTCGCCGACGTCTTCATCCCGAGACCGGACCTGCTCGGCTCGTTCTGCCCAAAGCCGACGTACCTGGATCGCCTCCAGAAGCTAATCGACTGGGATGCGATCCGCGCTGCCGGATTGTCTGTAGCGGTCGACCCGTTGTACGGCACGACCCGGGAGTATCTCGACCACATCTTGCTCGAGAATGGCGTTCGGGTTTCCGTGATCCACAACACCCGCGATCCGTTCTTCGGCGGGTACGCTCCCGAATGCACGTCGGCCAACCTCACACGGCTGCGCGACCTGATGCGACAAAACGGCGCCGATCTCGGGCTCTCGACCGATGGGGACGGTGACCGCTTTGGCATCCTCGACCAGGGAGCGCGCTTGAAGGACTCAAGCATCATCATCGGCCTGCTGCTCGACTATCTGGCACGCAGGCGTGGGCTGAAAGGACGCGTTGGCCGAACCCTGGCGACCTCGCACCTCGTCGACGCCGTGGCACGAGAGCACGGAATGGATGTCATCGAGACCCCGGTTGGTTTCAAGAATTTTGGGCCGTTTTTCGTCGAAGGCAGCCTGGAATTCGCCGCGGAAGAGAGCGCCGGGCTCGGCTGGCGCAGCTACCTGCCCGAGCGTGACGGCACACTCGCCTGTTTGCTCGTCCTGGAAATGGTCTCGGTTGAAGGGGAAAATCTCGTCACACTGACCCAGGAGTTGTTCCGCAGGGTCGGAACGTTCTACTTCCGCCGGCACCAGGTGCCATTGACACGAAAGCTTGAAAATCTTCTCGAACGGCGGCGGGCGCAGGAGTGGCACGAGATCAACGGTTGGAAGATCGTCTCGACCGATCTTCGCGACGGGCTGAAGCTCAATTTCGAGGGTGACAGCTGGATCTTGATTCGCAAGGCAGGAACAGAGCCGAAGCTCCGGATCTATGTGGAAGCACAAACCAAAGAAGAGATGCGGACACTGATGCATCTGGCAAAAAAGCTGTTGACCAACTGGAGGCTCGGACATGTTTGAGATTGACTTCGTCCAGGGGCGGGAAGTATTGGACTCGAGGGGGAACCCAACAGTTGAGGCCGAGGTCGTGCTCGCCGGTGGAATGACCGGCCGCGCCATCGTTCCTTCCGGCGCATCCACCGGGTTGCGGGAAGCCATGGAGCTGCGCGACGGTGATCCGAGCCGATTCGGCGGCAAGGGGGTGTTGCGAGCCGTCGAGCATGTCAATGGTCCACTTGCCGATGCCGTCCAAGGCATGGACGCGCGCGATCAGATCGGCGTCGATCTTGCGATGCTCGAGGTTGATGGAACGCCGAACAAGGGCGTGATGGGCGCCAATGCCATCCTTGCGGTTTCCCTGGCAATCGCACGCGCCGCGGCCGAGGCGTCTGGCCTGCCGCTCTACCAGTACCTCGGAGGGTGTGGGGCCCGCGAGCTCCCCGTGCCGCAGATGAACGTGCTCAACGGCGGCGTCCATGCCGACAACGCCGTTGATTTCCAGGAATTCATGATCATGCCGGTCGGCTTCCTCTCCTTTGCCGATGCGCTGCGGGCCGGGGTCGAGGTGTTTCACACGCTGCACGCGGTGCTTCTCGAGCGCAAGCTGGCAAGCGGCGTTGGTGACGAGGGTGGTTTCGCCCCGCACCTGTCACGCAACCGTGCCCCGCTCAAACTCCTCACCGAGGCGATCGAGGCCGCCGGCTACGAGCCGGGCCGTCAGATCGCCCTGGCGATCGACGCGGCAGCAACCGGGCTCGTTGCCAACGGTGCCTACAACCTCGAGGGCGAGGGGAAAACCGGACTCTCTAGCGAGGCGATGATCGATCTCTATGAAGCGCTGGTTGATGAATTCCCGATCGTCTCCATTGAAGACGGTCTGGCTGAGGACGACTGGACCGGGTGGCGGAAGTTGACCGAGCGGCTGGGGTCAAAGATCCAGATCGTCGGCGATGACATCTTCGCCACCAAGCCGCAGCTCATCGCTCGCGGGATCCGCGACGGCATCGCCAATTCCATTGTGATCAAGCCGAACCAGGTTGGAACGGTGAGCGAAACCCTCGATGCCATCCAGATCGCACACCGCGCCGGGTACACAACCGTGATCTCCCAGCGTTCCGGTGACACCGAGGACACAACGATCGCACACCTGGCCGTCGCCGTCGGCGCCGGTCAGATCAAGGCTGGCTCGGCGTGCCGCTCGGAACGGATCGCCAAATACAACGAGCTGCTCCGGATCGAGGAGGAGCTCGAGGAGGCCGCGCGCTTCCGCGGCGCTGAGGTGCTGGCGCGCGGAGACCGGTGAAGAAGCTGTACCTGGCCGGCGCCGCCGTGCTCGCGCTGATCATCATCATCGTTCTGTGGAGTGTCGTCGGTCAGGGCCTCGGCCAGCTCACACAGGCGCGCCGCCAGCAACGGGCGCTCCAGCAGCGCAAGCTCAAGCTTGAACGCCACATCGAGCAGCTCCAGCGGGAGCTCATTGAGCTCAAAACGAACCCCACCGCCCGCGAGGACACCGCGCGAGAGAAACTTGGGTGGGTCCGTCCGGGAGACAAGATCATTCTGCTGGTCACTCCAACCCCAGCCCCCACCCCAGGTCCCTTGACAGGCCCCCGGCCGACTCCTATACTCACTCTTCGCAAGTGACGCGGGGTGGAGCAGTCCGGTAGCTCGTTGGGCTCATAACCCAAAGGTCACAGGTTCAAATCCTGTCCCCGCAACCAAACACATCAAACCGCGCATCCGCGCGGTTTTTTCGTGACTCATCCACGGGGGCAAGGCCGGACACGTTCTCTTGGGCCAACATCCGATCTCAGTCAGCTGCTGAAAAGAAAAGCTACCCCAACACTGTCGGCCAAGGTCACCCTATCCGATGCCTTCTGTCTTTGCGCGCACTGGCTACCGGACGGGGGCAGGTGAGCTTGAAGGGGGCGTCCGGATCACCACAGAGCTCCCAGGGGAAAACCGGTAGTCTGGGTGTCGGGCAACTGCGGGAATCCTGGTATCCCTTCACACCCTCCTCCAACCGACGAGAGGAGGCCCCGCAACACCTCAAAAAGTGCCGGATCCAAGCCGGCGTTTCTGTCGAACTCCAAACTGGTATTGAGAGGAGAGGACCTCGTAAAAACCGTAGAGCAGGGGACGGTGTTAAATACGCGGCGTGCGGCTCCTGTGTGTTTTCCCCACCCGCCCGTGAGGTCTCGGACAGGGAACAGGGAGAGGGAGACGACAGAAATACTCGTTCCCCCCACCCAGATTCTTCGTCGGCTTCGCCTCCTCAGAATGACAAAATGGGAAAACCTGCGCCTCCTCAGGATGACATATCCT
>WGCW01000166.1 GCA_015493585.1 Acidobacteriota bacterium | reverse complement strand
GTCCGCTGCGGGCGGGGCCGTCGCGGTGCCGGTGGCGGTGCAGAAGTGCTACGACCTGGCCCGCATTTCTCACCAACTTCCTGCTGCGGGCGAGGATCTGCCTGCCATTGCGGGCCTTCTCCCGGCGACGCCGCCTGCGACGTGCCTCAAGCACGCCTCGGCGGCGTCTTGGTCGAAAACCCACACTGACAGGCACCTCCACGCCCTCGCGACGAAAGTTGATGAGAAATGCGGGCTGGTCCTTTACCTGCTGCAACGTGTGGAGAAGTTACTCGCCACCGATACGGCGATCGGCGGCGGTGACCCTTTGGAAAACGAGATGGCCGTAAGGTCAGCCTCCCCCTCTCCGGCTCGGCGGGGCCGAGCCTGCGACCCCCATGACCACGGCCATAGGCTCGTTTTCCTGCAGGGTTTCCCGCGCACGCACAAGTTCACCGTCGGCGACCGGCTCGCAGAGGCGGCACTGGACGTCCTGGAGGATCTGGTCGCGGCAGCCTACTCCCGTGACAAGCGCGCGCTTCTCGACCGGGCCAACCTGCGGCTTCACCGCGTCCGCTTCCTCGTCCGCCTGGCCAAGGACCTGCGCGCCTTCCCCCTGGGCTCCTACGAGCACGCCTCCGAGCGCATCGACGAGGTGGGGCGGCTGGTTGGAGTTGCTGCGTACCGTCCAATAGTTTGGAGTCAGCCGTGAGGGATGAGCGTGTTCGCAAGGTGTGTATCTACTGCCTCCGAACGGGAGACGAGATTGATTTCGACCGCGAGCACATCATTCCGCAGGCTGTTGGTGGGAACCTCTACGTTGACGATATGGTGTGCAAGACGTGCAACAGCACGCTCGGGAGAGAGGTGGATTGCGAGATCCTGAAGGTCCCCGACGTCCTTCGGGCGATGGATGAGTTGGGCCTTCCTTACGACCGTGACGGGGTCCTCCGTAGTTACTACGAGACGCACCTGATATCTGAGAGTGGTCGGTTCAGAGCGCGACCACAGGCTGGGAGCCTCGCTCTCGTTGTTCAGGATCTGCCGGACGGGAGCCGTATTTCCCCGGACCATAGCGGCTTTGAGCGAGAGCTCAGGAAAACTTTGCTGCGGGACGGAACTCTTGAGAAGGCGGGAATACCTGTTGAGGAGCTGGACCGCCTTCTTGCCGACCTAGCGAATCGATTGAAAAACGCAGCGATTGACGAACCGGTCGAGTGCCCGGAGCTGGGCCTCACCGTATTCAAGCGTTCTGACCCCATGAGCGCTGAGATCCAGCCCAAGAAGCAGCCCAATCTTCGGCGATTCGTGGCGAAAGCGGCCTTCGAGTGGTTCTTCTTCTGCCTGGGGAAACGTTTCGTCGAGTCCGCGCCCTGGGCAGAAGATCTCCACGATTTGGTTTTCGGTGATGCCCAAGTGAAGACGATCTATGTCTTCCGTAGCCAACCGCCCGAGACTTGCTACCGCCGGATCCACCAGCTCTATTTCATCATTCACCCAGGCTTCTCGAAGGTGGTTCTGAGGCTCTTCGGCGGCATTGAGTACACCTTGATCGCACCGCCGATGGATGCCGCGGCCCTGGCCGAGTTTCAGGGGAAGGTCGAAGGAATCTTCGGAGTAGCATTCCAGCAGAATCTGGAAGATGGCAGTAAGTCGTTCTTTGGGCTCAAGTCGGATGACACGCCGGTGTTGCTCGCTTCGCCCTGATGCGCGCCCGAACTGTGCGGGGCGTGGTCAGGCCACTCGCTGGAGGGCTATCCCCACCCATGGATGGCCCGGGCCCGTTCAGCTTCTTTAGCCTTGCGAATCCTGTCGTGAAAGAACCCGCGGAGAAGCTCGATGACCTCTGCCACCCTGGGCGCGACGGTTTCCGTGGCCGGCAGGGCGTCTACCCACGTTTGCCAGTACTCTGACTCATTGCCTTGCCAGGACAACGTTGCCCCCAGGGTTGCGGAGACGATGTCCTGTGCCGAATACCCGGCCTCCGATGCGGCTGCGACCATGCGAGGCCAGCCCGAATCTGGAGGTCCTGCGAGCGGCGCCAAGTGGAACGGCTCGAGTGCTGGCCGCCGCAACAGCGCGCGGTAACGCCGCATGTCACGGCCCACAGCAGACCGGATCAAGTCTGGAAGGTGGTAGCAATCTTCGAAGGCCGATACGATGCTCGGCCACTCCCCAACGCCTATCAGGCGAAGCGCCAAAACAGCGGCTTCCTCGACGGTCGGTAGGACGGCATCGCGCCAGATCGCTTCGGCCTGTGTCAGGAGCCAGGTCTTGGCGAGCTTCGGGAATGCTTCCAAGATTTCCTTGATCGAATACTGCCTCGGCGGGATGTGCGGAACCGCCGTTTTTCAAGCCTCCAGAACCTCGGGCCGGACGATACGGGGAGGTTTGGATAGCCATTCTCCGACCGCAGCGAACCCGGCAGTCTCCGGGTCTTCCCACAAAAGGAGGAAGTTGAGGTTCTTCGGTGGAACCTCCCCCCGCAAGCAGAGGATCTCCAACGTGTGAGCGCTGGCGGCGAGCGCCGGAACCGCCTTCCTGAGAAATGACAGTGGTACGCCATCGCATGTCACGGCAACCTCTGCGACGATGACCGACCACGGCGTTTGAGGGAGGAGTTCCTCCGACACGTCGAGCCAGCGCGAGGGGTCTCGCCGGTAGGCTTCGTGGAGGAATGGACGGAGCACGTCTGCCGGGAGTTTGGATTTCGCTATCTGCTCCAGCCAGCCGAAAGGGTTATCAGTCTTGCGTGCCAGTTGCCAGCAAAACCAGTCCAGGTAACCTGGGTATACCCATTCCAGCAGGCGCGACTCCGACACGCACGCCTCGAGCCTTACCACGGCCTGCGCCGGATCGCGCGTGCTCCAATCGCTGGCCAGGCGTGCCACAGCTTCCCTGTGTTGCCGTTGCTCCTCCTCGCTGCCGGGCCGCTGTTCCAATGGGAAGAGTGTCATGAAGAGGTTGTCTTCGATACGCGGCGTTTTGAAGTCTCGAACGCTTGCCATTTCGGTGATCGCACGGAGCACTGCGGGATGGCCCCCAGCGAGCTCGACGACATCGTCAATCATCCTCTGGATGAATGGCCGCATGGCCTGATAGGTTTCCGGAGGCGCCCCTTGACCACCTCCGAGGAAGATCCAGCGGTGAAGGTGCTCAAGTACGTCGTTCCAATCGGCGATCCCCTCGCTTCGGAGGAACGCGAGAACCGCCGGCCAGAGGCTACCGATCTCTTCAAGATCAGACAGTGGAAGCAAACCCCATCGGTGCGTCATCTTCTGCTCGCTGATCGGATCCAAGCTGGTGTTTTCAAACTTCGGGTTCAACGCTGCAATGGCCGCTCGTTCGGCGACGGTGGTTCGCGATGACTCGCCCTTTCCCCAGCGGAGAGCCGTTTCGACCACGGTGGTTCGTCGTCCGACGGTACCCCGTGCAGGTGGGCCCGCCTTGAGCCAATCTTGGATCCTCCTGATCCCGTGTTCAGGCGTGCTGTTGAGCGGACGGGCATCACCCAAAGCCGAGTCGAGGAACCTCTCGATGGCTGGTCCTGGCAGGAGTGCGAGGAAGGGCGATGGCTCTTTCAGGACCAAGTCAGGTCGCAGGTGGAGAACCCAGCTCGCTTCATCCTCGCCGAGAGCAGCGAACCGTACCCAAGCGCGCTCCCCTGGACATCTCCCGAGCAGCAACTTGACCAGGTGTGTGGGCACAGCCGAGCTTTGTGTTCGGGCGCCGACAAGCGTTGAAGCCGCTTCGCACGGGTTTCTCGCAACCCCCAGGAAAGGCTCAATCGGCAACGGTACCGGTGACTCGAAGAATGCCCTACGAACGGCCGCTTCACGGAGGACCTTGGGTTCAACTCTTACAGCGCGAGCTGAGCCCCGGGACACCGCCACGAATCCCGTGGAGCCGATCCTGGCGGCAGTTTCTTGCAGTTCTGCCAAAGAGTGATCCAGGGAGGCCGCCACCTCCTCCATGGCCACTCCCGATGCCCCTCCGAGGCTGACGACGCCCAGCACCGGTAGAAGCGGCGTCTTGACGTGTTCCTGCAAAGAGGTGGTCACGTAGCGAACCAGGCTCTCGCCGGTAACGACGTCCTCCCAATCGCCGGCAAGCAGGCGCATTGTCAGGCTGACAGCGAGGCCCACGCGGCCCGATGCTTGGTCGAGGAGGTACGCGATCAGCCGGTCTGGACCCTGAACGCCCACCCGGCGGACGACCTCGGCAATCTCTTCTCGGGTCAAGAGGGAGAGCTCCCTGATGTTTTGCCTCGTGACGCCGAGCTCCTCTATCGCGGGTTCTTCGAAACCCGACCAGGCGCAGGCTATGATTTCGAAGTCTGCTCCGATCTGTTCCCTTGTTTGCCGAACGGTCCTTAGAAGCGCTGGGTAGGCGTGGGCGTCGTCGACGATCACCGCCTTCGGCTCAAGCTCTCGGACGGCGTCGGCGATCTTCGCTGGGTCGTCACTGGTGACGAAGAACCCGTCGGCTGCTCTCCCAAAGCGCGCTAGCAGGTAGGTCTTTCCGGATCCTGGTTGACCGGTAAGAATCCTGTCGCCTCGGGTGTTCTCCAGCCACAGGAGGTCCTGCTCACGCCCCACGGGTTCGATGTCCAAGGCCAGCGTGCGTCCGGACGGGATCTGGGAGAGGGCGGGGGGATCGCCAGGGATGCCGAGAAGCTCGACCCGCCATTTCGGCATTCGATAGAGGCCCGCGATGACAGCCGCTTGCTCGAACAGTACCAGGCGGAAGTCCATCTCCCTGGCTCGTTCCGCCAGGTTCCTTTGACGTGTCGCAGTCAAACTCGTCGATGTCACGAGAATCACCGTGTCGGCGTGCTCCGGCCATTTCTTCTTACAGGCGGGCAGATTCCTCTTCAGATTCCGCAGAACGTTCTGGGCCGTAGTCGTGACAATGGGAATGGGTGGGTTCTCCGGGCTATGTACCCAGCCGTCGACACCGCCGTCCGAACCGCCCGCGACGAGAACTGCCGTCGGAAAGTCCGGGAGTACGAGTTCGATCGCGAACCGCTCGAAGAGACCGGGATCGACCCCCTCAGCGAGGCGCTGACGAATCGAGCGGAACAGCGGATCCCGAACATCCTTCACCGGTTTCTTTACCTCCTACCAATCGAATTGAGGATACACCACGGGCGATTGTGAGCGTGGCTTGCGGTTGGCCCGGGCTCTCCGTAACTGTTGGCTGCCCATGTCGCGCCAATGACGAGCCTATCGCGCGGTCGGTCAGTACCGGTTGTCCTCTGGCAATTCTGCAACGAGCTTGGCTGCGAACGCGCTGAACAGGGCGCGGATACTGGTGGGTTGGGATAGGGAGGTGAACCGGCCTGAGGCGGCGCCGGCGGACTGCTCGGAGAGGACGAGAGCGGCGGCGCTGTACAGCCGGCGGGTCATGAGGCGCTCGCAGAGGATGCGGTAGCGTTCGGCGTAGGAGGCGCCCGTGAACTCCCGGAAGACCCGGTAGTGGGGCTCGTCGACGCTGACCGGTTTGCGGGAGTCGGAACAGTCTTCGAGGAGCATGAGCCAGGCGAGGAACGGTGGCCTGGGGTCGGATTGTACGTCGGGATTCAGGATGGGGCTTTCCGGCTCCGATACTGAAAGGTCCTCGTCGCCAGCCGCGTTCGATGGTTGGAACGCACCTTCGCGGTGGGCCGCCCAGAGGTCGGCCGCGGAGCCGATGACCTCTTCGGAGCGGTTGTTGAAGTTGTTGCCGAAAGAGCCCACCTGGGACTTGAGCTCGAAGGCGGCCAGAAGCCGGCCTTCGGCGATGACGAGGACATCCCAGTTCTTGGTTGCCCGGAAATATCCGGGCAGGATCGCCCGACGGCCTCCAGCGTAGATGCAATTGCGGGGGAGCCCGCAGTGCGTGGCGACTGAACGGATCAGATTTATGAATCCATCCATGTTCTTGCCGCCGATGACGGCGTCGCGGCTGCCGCCCTGGCTGTGGGTTGCCGGGGCGTTGCCGCGGGTCTGCCAGAACAGCCTGACGGCAGCGGCGACCTGGTCATCGAAGTCGGGGGGAAGGAGGTCGATGGTCATGCGGGGACTCGTTCTCCCTTGGGGACGACCTGAACCCGTTCGGCGAGGGCTGCAACGACATCCGCCTCTTTGGGGGAGAGGCCGTAGAGCTTGAAGACGGCTGCGTCGACCTTCGCTCTGTTTGGTTCTTCGGCCAGATCGATGAGGCGCGCACGGAGGGTTTCCGGCACGTCCTCCCAGCGGGGAATCCGGATGCGGCGGAGGTATTGGGCCTGGAAGCGGAGAAAGCCGCCGGACATGCGCGTGCAGTAGGCGGCGACGAACATGACGGCCACCGAAGAGCGGAGAACGGTTTGAAGGGCGCGGAGGTCCCAGGTGGCGGCCGTGACGTGGTACAGGTTGTGGTGCGGGTAGAACCTTCCTTCGTCGTAGACCACGGTCGCTGTGCCCTTGATGTCGGGGATCAGGAGCTTTGGGGTGGAACAGAGCTGAGGGTAGATCCTGTCGATGGTGCGATACCAGCCGTGCGGGTTTTTCTTGGCCACGTGACGGCGGGCGATGGCGGACTTGTGGGCCTCGATGTAGGCGCGGAAGAGGGGATACTCCTCAAGAGAGGAGAGCGTGCCGTCGGCGTTGAACGGGTTGACGACACCGTGACCGCTCCACTCGATCCTGCCAGCCTTGAGGTCACCGGCCATGACCAGGGGCAGCTTGCGGCTCTCTTCGACCGGCAGATCCTTGTACTTCCCGATGAACACGCGGTCGACGCCGGTGGCGACGCCGATGCCGACCTTGCACCCCGCGTCTTCCAGCGTGGGGAAGCGGTCCTCGAGCCGCCTGAGCACGGGAAGCTCCTCCACGTTGGTCACCAGCCACGGGTTGCGGCCGTTGGCGACACCGGCCACCTCGACAACCGGGGCGCTCGCTGGCAGCGAGGGCTCGCGCAGGCTCTGGACGAGAGCCGGGAGGCCGTCAAGGCTGGAGTCCCGCGCTCTGGCGATTCGGGTGGGCCGCGGCGTCTCGCCCGGTTGTGGCCTGCGGATGATCGTGATGGCGGGGTAGGCGATGACCTCGGAATGGAAGGCATCGACGCCCTCCATGTCGATGAAGAACGAAAGTTCGAAATCCCGGGAGATTTTCTCCCGGAGGGGACCGCCGTACTTGTTCTTGGTCCAGCGGTTGGCGCAGATGAATCCGAGCATACCGCCCGGTGCCAGAAGGTCCAGGCCACGCTCGAAGAACGGGACGTAGAGGTCGGCCCGGTCGTAGATTGTCCAATACCGCCGGCGGTACTCCGACAGCAGCGCCTCGGGAACCCGCTCCTGGCGAACGTACGGGGGATTTCCGGCGACGATGTCGAAGGATTCTTCGAGGTAGGTCAGGAGGAAATCATCGCAGATCAGCCACTGGCCGGTGAGCGCGGCGGCATCTTCCAGCTCGAGGCCGAATGCGATCAGCCGCTCGCGGATTTTGGCCGCCGTTCGGTCAAAGGTCGCTCTGTGAAGCTCGACTCCACGCACGGCTGAGCTCAGATCGTTCACCGCCGAATCCGGCGATCCCCCGGCGAGCCGGTACGCCTGGAGAAGCCGCTCGATGGCCGGGAGCAAGAAGTCGCCGTCTCCAAACGATGGCTCGAGGAACCGCAGCCGGTGCAGCGGGCGGTCAGGGGTATACCCCGTCAGGTCGAGGATGGCGGAAACGACCTCCGGGCGTGTGAACACCGCGCCACGCTCGGTCTCGCCGGTCGCGGCAAGCTGGCGCACCGCCTCGGCAAGCTCGGGGTGCCGCTGATCCGGCCCGAGAATGTCGAAAAGCGACTCCATCCAATCCCCTCTCTGCGGCTCGAGAGTACCACGAGCCCAGCGAAGGGGACGCGGGAAAACAGGGAACGCTGTTGAATTGACTCGTCCGTGGTCGTGGCGGTCTCAGAGTAGGGGACAGTGTTGAATATATTCGCCCAAGGCCTCTCCTGCGGGGAATGCGGAGGAAGAGGCTCATGGTGTGGGTTTTCGCGTTGCTGGTGGGATCCGCGTGGGGTCGCCTGGGCAGGATTGTTCGCTGATGGCCCGGATGTGGCCATGGGCGAAGCTCATGTCAGGAGCCCGGTGGAGATTTTCGTTTCGAAAAGAGCTGTTTTAAACATGCTCTCTGAAACGTCACCATCGGAACCTCTTTTTTGTACTTTTCGTGCGCCTGGCCAAACTTGCGGTGGACTTCCCGCTCTTCAAGCGTCAGGACCATGAAGGCGATGAAGAGCATCTCCAGCGGTGCGACGATGGTGATGAACGTCGGGCTCCCCAGCAAGAATGCGACACCGGGGGGGAGCAGCATCAGGCCGAAGAGCATTGGATGCCGCATGCAGGCGTAGATGCCGGTCGTCACCAGCCGGTTGGTTTCCAGACGGGGGATGTCGCCGACTCTGCCCTTGCTGAGCTCTCTGCCCCCGTTCCCCGCTGCGCGAAACGCCAACGTGGTCAGCACGATCCCACCCGCAAAGGAAACCAGGTGAAACCAGAAGCTGTGGAACAGTGGCGCATGCCAGTCTCTGGCAATCGAGAAGGCCGCGCCGCCGGCAAGCAGCAGAAACCACAGAACGAGGCGGATGACGACAGATGCGGTTGTGTGGATCTTGGATTTCACACTGTTTCCCAAAGTCTTCCAACGCCGACGGCCACCACGTCCGTCCCTGCCGGGCGTCGAGATTTGTGTGATTCCCGCAGCATCACATGCATCACATACGCGCTTGTGCGCAACCTCTGGCGTTTCCTTGGAACAACGTCCAGGCCGGTGATCGAGGGCACTTCCCCGCCTTCACGGTTCATGCCCTCATCATACCGTGGCGCCGGATCGAGCCGCGCCTGATTGGTGTTCTCGATCTTCACCCAGCACGATCGCTCCCGGACACCTCCGGAATCATCCTTCGCGGCCGTGGTCAAGTTCTCCAGACTGGGCAAATGCTTGAGTTACGGAGCGCTATGGGTCCCACGGTGACGAACCACATCGCCCAGCGCACCGGGCACCGATCGCATCGTCCTGAACCGTCCTGCTTGCTTGGCCATCCCGAACCACGCACGCCGCCCCATGTCATCCTACTTCCTGGGCCATCCCGAACCGCTCACTCCCCCCTTGTCATCCTGAGCCGCGGGCCGGAGGCACGCGGCGAAGGATCTGGGTGGGGGGTTCACGTGCATCAATGGCCCTTGCCGCAGCTTCTGTCCAAAACGATCCGCGCGCAGCTCGCCAAAAGCGTCGAATTGGGGACAGTGCTGAATACTGCCAGCGACGTTTCGCGGAGGGCACGCAGGAACGCAGAGACACACAATTGATTTGGCTGAGATCCTGGCGTTCCCGGCAAGCTTGACGCGAGGATTGCCCGGCGAGGAGTGGCAGCCGGATTTTCAACACTGTCCCCTTCTCGACCACAGACGGTTGTGGCGGGAGTGGCGTCAGATGCGTGGCGGTGCCCCCCGCCCAGATCCTTCGCGGCACGCTGTTGGCGCACCACTCAGGATGACACGGAAAGTGGAGCAGCTCGGGATGACAGGAAGAAGTGTCATTCCGAGGAGGCGAAGCCCATTCTAATGTCATTCCGAGGAAGCGAAGCCTTTTCTCTACTGTCATTCCGAGGAGGCGAAGCCGACGAGGAATCTGGGCGGGGGGACACGAAAAGTCTCTCGTTGAGCTCGTCGCTGAGCGCAGAAAAGGGGACAGTGTTGAATACCTGCTTGATGCACGTGAGGCCCCCGCGCAGATCCTTCGCCTGCGGCTCAGGATGACGTTAGGGGGGTAAGCGGCTCAGGATGACACGGATTGAGGGGCTCAGGATGACACTGGGAGGATAGGGCGGCTCAGGATGAAATGACATTGGGGGGATGGAGCGGCTTGGGATGACAATAACAGTGGGAG
>WGCW01000165.1 GCA_015493585.1 Acidobacteriota bacterium | reverse complement strand
TTCTCAACCGACATCACGCGAGCTCGCTTCATGACCATCTCTTCCTCAATGATGAACTCGTCGTCGAGTCTGCGGAGGCTGTGGAAAGGTGGCAAAGCCAGCTTTCCATAACTCCGCAGACCTTGACATCGTCATACCAGATCATTCTGAGGAGGCGCAGCCGACGAAGAATCTGGGTGAGGGCCGCATACGACCAGTGCCTTCAGCATCACGGGAGTGGGAGGGGACGCTTCTCGGCTGCCCGGAGGGCGAGCCCCAAAGCGGCTGCATCGTGTGCCCGCAGTTGATCGTGGGAGCCCCGATCTTGCCGGCTCTGGAGCGGCCGTGTATACTCCGCATCCGCGGGACGTTGATCCCGGCAATGGGGAGCTCACCATGGATATTCTGCAAGAAGTTACTCAGGAACAGTTGCGGTCGGACATTCCAGAATTCAAGGCTGGGGATACGGTCAAGGTCCACGTACGTTTGAAAGAGGGCGAAAAGGAACGGATCCAGGTCTTTGAAGGACTCGTCATCGCCCGGAAGCACGGTGGCATTTCGGAAACCTTCACGGTTCGGAAGGTCTCATCCGGGATTGGTGTGGAGCGGGTGTTCCCACTGCATTCTCCTGGGATCGCCAAGATCGAAGTTGTGCGCCGGGGCCAAGTGCGAAGGGCCAAGCTTTACTATATCCGGAACCTGCGTGGGAAGGCGGCGCGGATCAAAGAGGCCGCTCGGAAGGCGTGAGCCTGGAGCCCGCTCGCACAATGAAAGGCGTGTCACGCCTGAATGCGCCGGTTGTGGGCCGGTGAATGAGTTTGGGCGCCCTCGATAGGCGGACCTTGGTGCATGCGCGTTCCGTTGTCGGTATCGATGAGGTTGGGAGAGGTGCGCTTGCGGGGCCAGTGGTCGTTGCCGGTGTCGTATGGAGTTCGATTCCGCCAAATGCTGAGATCCGCGATTCGAAGACGATGACAGCCAGGCGGCGGGAACGTGCGTCGGCATGGATCCGGGAGCGGTGTGATGCTTGGGCGCTGGTCGAGATCTGGCCCGCGCTCATTGACCGCCTCAACATCTTCGGAGCAACAAAGCTGGCGATGAAAACGGTCGCTAGACGGTTGGCCGCTGAAGGGTCTACGGTGATCGTGGATGCCGTCCGGCTCGATGAAGACGGCCTTGACGTGAGGAGTGAGACGAAGGCCGATGGACGGTATTTCTGCGTCGCCTCTGCGTCGATTGTGGCCAAGGTTCACCGTGACCAGATCATGGCCGGGTTGGCAGCCCAGTACAGTGGATGGGGCTGGCAGCGAAACAAGGGATATGGCACCCGGGAGCACCGGGAAGCCGTCGCAGATATCGGGGAAAGTTTCCTTCATCGGAAGAGCTTTCACTGGCACCGTGTGCTACCATGACAGCAGCGGTTCGAGCCGCGAAAGGATGAGTTTGTGATGGCGATCAGTCGAGATAAGGTTCTGCGTACTGCGGAGAAGCTTGTCCAGAAAGGCAAGATCGAGCAAGCCATCCACGAATACGAGAAACTGCTGCAATCGAACCCAAACGACGCGAACACAATTAACCGGGTTGGTGATCTGTACGGCCGGATCGGCCGCGTCGAGGATGCGATCGCCCTTTACGAGAAGATCGCCGAGTACTTCACCCAGGATGGCTTCACGGCCAAGGCCATCGCTATTTTAAAGAAAATCAACCGGCTTGCGCCACAACGTGTCGATATCTTCGAACGGCTCGCGGAGCTCTACTTAAAGCAAAACCTTGTCGTCGAGGCGAAAAACCAGTATGAAATGCTGGCCCAGTGGTTCGAAAAGCAGGGGGATACGAAAAACGCGATCCGTATCCAGAAGAAGCTCCTCGAGCTCGAACCGGGTAATTATCCGATTCGTCTGCATCTTGCCGACGCTCTGATGAAGGTCGGTGAGCATGAAGAGGCGATGAATGAATATACGATTCTTGGCAAGTTGCTCCTGGACAAGGGGAAGCTGGATGAAGCGGACCGGCTTTACAACCATATTTTGGACTTGAAGCCCGCCGACGGTACATTTTTAGAACCGGTCATTGATGCGTTGATCGCTGCGAAGAGGCATGCGGAGGCGAAAAAGCTTTTGGGACGCGGGATTGAGCTTCTGCCCCAAGATGCCGTGTTGAATAAGCTCAGCGCCAAAATCCTTCTGGCATCCGGCGAGTTCAAGAAGGCCCGCGTGCGCGCCGAAGGTGCGCTTGCTGAGCACCCGGACGATGAGAATCTGCAGATCCTGGCAGGCCGTGCTGCGGCGGCCGCCGGAGATGCGGACCGGGCCCGGGAGCTGCTTCTTCCCATCATCGATGGTCTGCTGAAGCGAGGCGAGTTCCAGAAGAGTCAGCCGCTGCTCGACGCACTGCTCGTCGTTGAGCCGGACAGTCTGGACGTTCTGAAGCGTGCGATCCAGGCGGCAAATCTTTCGGGCGATCGTCCAAAAGCGTTGGTACTGAAGAGGCAGCTTGCAGCCGGGTACCGCAAAGCCGGGATGACGAATGAAGCTTTGCGGTTGTACAACGAGATCAGCCGGCTTGATCCGAAGGATCAGGTCGCCCGTAAGGCGATCGCTGAGCTCTCCGGAGTCGAGGCCCCTGGAGCGGCGGAGAGCTCCGAACCCGGCTTCTCAAGCGTTGACCTGACTGAAGAAGCGCCCGAGCTCAGCCCAGAAGAGGTGGAGTGGTCCGAAGTCGATGCCGGCGATACGCGCTCGGGGCTTTCGATACCGGCATCAGCGCCGGTCCAAGCGAGCGAGCAGATTGGTTTTGATCCCGAAGAGCGTCTGGCAGAGGCCAACGTCTTCGCAAAGTATGGCCTTGAGGATAAGGCCATCCGTCACCTTCAAGACATCCTCGATTTTTTCCCAGCCATGCACGAGGCGCGTGAAAAACTTGTCACTCTCTACCTCGGGCAGGGCAAGCGTGACGAAGCCAGAGAGATCGCCGGACCGCTCCTTGAGTTTTATCGCGAGACGGGTGAGAGGGAGAAGGCGGAGGCGCTGGCTCACGAGGTTGGGGGGATCGGGGAGCCAGTCACTGCATCCCAGGTCGAACCTGAAGAGGCGGTTGAGTTCGAGATCGAAGGACCAGGCGACGTCTTATTTGTCGATTTGGAAGACGAGTTGACCTCTGAGGAACCCGTTGAACCGGTTGAGGTGCCCTCCGTCGAAGCGGCTGAGAGTGTGGCATCTGCCGAACCTGCTGCACCAGTTGAGGCCGCTACGCCACCCGGAGACATCACGCCCGCCGAGGTTGTTGAGGCTGCTGAGACTGATGCCCTCGAACGTGAGGAAGGGCTCAACGTGCCGGAGGGCCAGGAACAGGGGGCCGTGGAGCACCCCGCCCGGCACGCGGAGTCCGTTGCGGCTTCATTTGGCGTCGAAGAGCTCCTCGAGCAGGCTGTCCCCAACTCTCCGGTTTCCGAATCGGGAGCCGGCATCCCGGATCACGCCAATATCTTCGCCGAGCTGGACGAGCTCGAACAAACGCTCCGCGCTGGGGACCATCACGTACGGCAGATCAATGAACCCGGGAAGCCTTCGCTGGTTTCTTTTGAAGGTCTGCGTGAGGAACCGGCAATTCCAGTGGCCGCTCAGGAGGAGGCCCCGGCTGTCGAAGTTTCGGCCGGCGCCGCAGCAGAGGAGAACTCCGTGCCAGAGGCCGGAGAGATGCCCATCGAAGAGCTCGGCGTGGAAGAGCTGGTTGATGTCAGCGGTGCGGTCGAGGGTCCACCGGTCGTTGTCCTGCAGCAAATCGACTTCTTCATCGAACAGGGGTTGTTCGAAGATGCACTCCGTCTCCTCTCCGGGCTAGAAATGGACTTTCCAGATGATCCAGACGTTGCAAAACGGCGTCTCGTCTTGAAGGAACGGGGCATCATCGTGGAAGAGCCTATTCCAGCCGAGGCGGAGGATACCTCTGAGCTCTTCGCTGAAGAGGAGGGATATGTCGACCTGGCGCAGGAGCTTGAGGCCGAGCTGGCCGAGGAGGAAGCGCTCGTCGAGGAAGCGACGGGGGAAGGGCAGGATGAAGCCATCCTCGATGAGGTATTCAAGGAATTCCGCAGGGGGGTCGCTGAACAGCTCTCGGAAGAAGATTCCGATACCCATTACAACCTTGGGCTTGCGTATAAGGAGATGGGGCTTTTCCCTGAAGCGATCGGTGAGTTTGAGATTGCCTCGAAGGATCCAAACTTTTACCTCGAATGCTGCTCGATGATTGCTATCTGTTACGTCGAACAGGGCCTCTTCGACCAGGCTGCGAGCTGGTACCGCCGCGCGCTTGAGATCGAGGATCTCCCACGACCCGCGCAGCTCGCGTTGATGTATGACTTGGCCTCCGTCCTGGAAAGCGCTGGAGACGATATCCAGGCGCTCGATCTCTACTCGCAGGTCGCCGAGCTCGATCCTGGTTACCGGGATGTCGGCGAGCGTCTTCAGGGCCTTCAGCAGCAGAGGAACGTCAATTAGCCCAAGTAGCGTGAGGCGGTCTCGAGACCATGGTGTGTGACACCGCCGGAGCCATGTCCCTTCAAGGTTTTTGCCACAGACATCAGGAAGAGCAGGCGCGCAGGATCGAGAGCAGGGACTTGATATCGTTTGGGAGAGATGCTTCGAAGACCATGGGGTCTCCGGTGGCAGGGTGGGTGAGCTCGAGCCGCCACGAGTGCAGCGCCTGCCGGGGGAACTCCTTGCAGAAGGCGGCGGTCTTGGCATCAGGGATGGTTTTCCACTGGCGACCGGCGTAGAGCGGGTCTCCGATGAGCGCATGGCCGATGTACGCCATGTGGACACGGATCTGGTGGGTTCTCCCGGTGATCAACCTGCATGCGATGAGCGAGGTGGCACCAAAGTGCTCGCGAACTTCGTAGATCGTCTGGGCAGCCCGTCCTGATGGTGTGACCGCCATCCGTTTGCGGTCGCGCGGATGCCGGCCAACCGGTGCATCGATCGTCCCCTTCGGCGGATCGGGGATACCGTAGCAGACGGCGAGGTAGGTCTTGTGAATCTCGCGCCGGCGGAACGCGAGCGAGAGCCGCCGGTGGGCTGAGTCGTTCTTGGCGACGACCATCAGGCCGGTCGTATCTTTGTCGAGCCGGTGAACGATGCCCGGCCGTTCGACCCCGCCGATCCCGGACAGGTTGGTGCAGTGGTGAAGCAGCGCATTGACCAGCGTTCCAGCCGGGTTTCCGGCAGCCGGATGGATGACGAGCCCGGCGGGCTTGTTGAGCACCAGGATGTGTTCGTCCTCGAAGATGATGTCGAGCTCGATTGCCTCGGCCTCGATCCGGGAGGGCTCAAGCTCCGGCTCATCAACCTCGATTACGGCTCCGGCACGGACGGGCGCAGCCGGCTTCTTGAGCTCGTGATCGACCGTAACGTGACCTCCCGCGATGAGAGAGCGGATTCGGGAGCGCGTCCAGCGCCCTTGGAGGGAGGCAAGACACCGGTCCAAGCGCTCACCATCGAGCTCGGCAGGGACGGTGAAACGAAAGATGTGGCTCACACCCGTGCACGGCGGTTGAGCCAGAGATGGAGCCCAACGCCGGTTAGGATCATGACGATGCAGATGAGCTGGCTGGTCGAGAGCAGGCCGTGGTAGTGGAAGACAAAGCCACGAATGGCGTCACCCCGTGTGAACTCGAGCATAAACCGCCCGATGCCATAGCCGATGAGGTAGGCTTCCAGGACCCGTCCGGCCGTGACGCCTTTCTTGTACAGCCACGCCAGGAAGAGGTACAGCGAGAAGTTGTAGATCATCGCGTACACCGGGAACGGGTGCAGCGGAACACCGAGCGGCGTGCCAACGTTCTCATGGGCGATTTCGCTCGTGTAGGTGATGGCCCAGGGGAGGTTGCAGTGTCCACCCCAGCAACATCCCGCCGAGAGGCAGCCGATGCGGCCGATCGCCTGGCCCAGTGACACTGATGGAATCAGAACATCGGCCGTGGGGAGAAAGTCGAGCTTGTACTTTCTCAAGAGAACCCATGCCGCAATGAGGGCACCGATCAGGCCGCCGAGGAAAACCCCTCCCGCACGGAGGACACCGAGAAGCTCGGCTGGATGGGTGAGATACGTTCGTGCCTCGACGATCACGAGGAGCGCCTTGGAGCCAACAAACCCCCAGATAACGAGCCATAGGCCCAGGTCGACGATGCGGTTGCCATCGATCCCAGCGCGATCAGCCCGGCGTTTGGCGGTCCACAGGGCCAGCGTGATCGCCAGGACCATCATGACCCCATAGGTTGGAATCTTGAGAAACCCGAGATTAATCAGGATCGGGTGCATCTTCGTTCTCCTTGGACTTTCGAAGCTCGAAAAGGATCAAGAGGCCGGCGCCGATGGTGATGGCGCTGTCCGCAACGTTGAAATCCGGCCAGGTGTAGAACCGGCTGCCAAAGCGCACATACGCGTGGATGAAATCGACAACCGAGCCGTACAGAATTCTGTCGAGCAGATTGCCGGCTGCGCCACCGAGGATAAGCCCCATGGCAAGCGCGGGACCAAGACCCCTGTGGGCGAGACGGTACAGCATCCATGCGATGAAGATCACTGCGCAGAAGATGGCGCTCTGGAGGATCGTCCGGGTGACAGGACCACCGTCGGCAAACAGGCTAAAGGCAATCCCGGGGTTGCGAACGTTGGTCAATGCCAAGCCTGGAACCACACGGATCAAACCGCCGGGGATGATGCAGTGCAGGACGGCCGCCTTGGTCACCCGATCGAGAAGGACCACCAACACAGCAACGATCCAGGGGAGGAGGCGGCGGGTCAACCGGTGTGCTCCGTTTGAGCTCGCAGCTCGGCACGTCCCTCGTCGAGCAGAGCACGAACGGTCGTGTGACACCGCGCGCAGAGCCCGGGAAGATCGGGATCGTCAACCGGATGGGAGATCTTTTTCCAGCAGCGGGCGCAGATGGTTCCTTCGAACGGCTCCGCGTGGACGAAGAGTCCGGGATAGGCGGAAACCGGCTCTCCATCCCCGGGCTCGTCGTCGAACCGCACCGCCGATACGATCAGCAGCTCCTCGATATCCGCGCCGGCGGCCTTGACATCGTCGTGAAGAGCCGTTGCATCCCCGGACAGGACTACCCGTGCCTCCAGCGACTTGCCGATGACGTCCTCCTGACGCAGGGCTTCAAGTTGCCGGTACGTGGCCTCCCGCAGATCGAGCAACCGGGACCACCTGGCATCCGCGTCGGTATCTGCCGGGACGTCGCCGAGCGTCTCGAAGCTGGCGAGGTGAATCGATTCTTCGTGAGCGCCGGGGAGGTACGACCACGCCTCCTCGGTCGTGAAGCTCAGAACGGGTGCGAGAAGCGTCAGAAGCGCCTTGACGGTCCGCCACAGCACGGTCTGGGCGGCGCGCCGTCCGGGATCGTCAGGATGGTTGCAGTAGAGGCGGTCCTTCAGCACGTCGAGGTACAGGCTCGACAGATCGACCGTGCAGAAGTTGACGATCTGGTGAAAGATCGTTGGAAGCTCGTAGCTCTCGTACGCCTCGACCATCTTGACGGCCAGGCTCCGCGCTCGCCGGAGCATGAAGGCGTCAATCCCCGTGATCGACTGCACCGGAACCGCGTCACGTTCGGGATCGAAATCGGACAGGTTGGCGAGTAAGAACCGGATGGTGTTGCGAATCTTGCGGTACGCCTCGGCGTTGCGCGTCATGATCTCCTCAGAGATGCGGAGATCCTCGCGGAAGTCGACCATCGCCGTCCAGAGCCGGAGGATGTCAGCGCCGTACTGTTTGAGGAGCTGCTGAGGCGTCACGACGTTTCCCTCGGATTTCGACATCTTGCGGCCGTCCGCATCGACGACGAACCCGTGCGTGAGCACCTTCTTGTACGGCGGCTCTCCCTTGAGCCCTTCTGAGACGAGCAGGGACGACTGGAACCATCCGCGGTACTGGTCCTGCCCCTCCACGTAAAGATCAGCGGGCCAGTCGAGGTCCCACCGGTCCGTATCGCAGACGGCGAGGTGGCTGACACCGGAATCGAACCACACATCGACGATATCGGTTTCCTTGTCGAACGTCGTGCCACCGCAGGATGGGCAGGCATACCCATCGGGAAGCAGCTCGGCGGCGTCGTGTTCGAACCAGGCATCAGCCGTCTCCGACCGGAAGGTCTCCCGAATGTGATCGAAGACCGTCTCGTCGATGACCGGGGCGCCGCACGAGCGGCATGTCAGCACCGTGATCGGAACGCCCCACAACCGCTGACGGGAGATGCACCAGTCGGGCCGGTTCGTCACCATGCCCTCGATCCGTGCCTGGCCCCAGTGCGGGATCCATTCGGCGTTCTGAATCCCTTCGAGCGCGCGTTCACGGAGGCCGTTGCGGTCCATCCTGATGAACCACTGAGGCGTGGCCCGGAAGATGACCGGATTCTTGCAGCGCCAGCAGTGCGGGTAGGAGTGTTCCAGCTTCTCGAGCGCGTAGAGGGCGCCCGCGCTCCGGAGCGCCTCAACGATGCTGTCGTTGGCCTCGAACACGTGGCGGCCGGCCCACTCGGGGACGTCTTTTGTGAAGAGCCCGTCGTCATCGACCGGTGCGTACGGCTCCAAGCCGTACCGCTGGCCGATGATGAAGTCATCCGCCCCATGTCCAGGGGCCGTATGGACGAGGCCCGTGCCCTGTTCGAGCGTGACGTGCTCGCCGAGGATAAACATGCCTTGCCGGTCGATCAGCGGGTGCCGGTAGTGCGTTTTCTCCAGGATGGCTGCCGGGAACGTCTTGACGATCTGGACCCCGCTCCATCCGCACGCTGCCGTGGCCCGCTCGACCAGCTCAGACGCCATGATGTACCAGACGCGATCATGCTCAACGAGGGCGTACTCGAATGATGGGTGCATGGCGATGGCGAGGTTCGAGGGGATCGTCCACGGTGTGGTCGTCCAGATCAACGCGACGATCCGTTGCCCGGCTGTGGCTCCGAGCGCTTCGCGGGCGTCTTCCTCAAGGTCGAAGCCAACGGTGATCGACGGACTGACATCGTCGTGATACTCGACCTCGGCCTCGGCAAGCGCCGTCCGGCAGGAGGTGCACCAGTGAACCGGTTTGAGCCCGCGCTCGACATATCCCGCCATCAAAAAGCCGTGCAACGCCGAGGCGATTTCTGCTTCGTAGGCAGGGTCCATCGTCAGGTATGGATCGTCCCAGCGGCCCAGCACGCCGAGTCTGACGAATTCGTCCCGTTGAATGCTGACAAACCGGGTCGCATACTCGCGGCAGGCATGCCGGATCTCGCCGACCGACATCTCTCGTTTGCGGCTGCCGAGCTTCTTGTCGACCTCATGCTCGATCGGCAACCCGTGACAGTCCCAGCCGGGGACGTACGGCGCGTCGAACCCCATCATCGTTCTCGATTTGACGATGATGTCCTTGAGGATCTTGTTGAGCGCATGCCCCATGTGGATGTGGCCGTTCGCGTATGGCGGGCCGTCATGCAGAATAAAGCGCGGCGCGCCCGAACGGGCGGCACGGATGCGCTCGTAAAGACGCATCTCCGCCCACTTCTTGAGAAGCTGTGGCTCGCGCTGGGGGAGCTGGGCTCGCATCGGGAACTTGGTGCGGGGAAGGTTCAACGTTTTACGGTACATAAGCTCTCCTCATCCTCGAAGTGAGAGCCTACGCGGGGCGGCGGCAGGCGTCAAGATGAACGGCCCGGCATGCAGGCGGCTCAAGGTTTTTTGCGGCTGCCGGAGTAGAGGTCGAAGCGCATGAAACGGCACTCGATCGGTCCGTTGAAGAGGACGACTCTCTTGGAAGCGTGCAGGCCAACCGACCGTGCGAGCTTCCCGGATCCGACGAGGATCCATGCGGTTGCCCCCTGGGCGCGTTGTTTCAACGTGTCGCCGATGGTGCGGTAGAGACTCGTCAAGCCGCTGGCGTCATCGAGGCGTTGGCCGTATGGCGGGTTAAAAACGATCAGCGTGTTCTCACCGGGAAGCTCGAGATCTTCGAAATCACGTTGCGCAACCTGGATCCATCTGCTCAGGCGGCCGCGTTCGAAGTTCCGGCGTGCCGCGGCCAGGATCTTTGGATCGTGATCCGAGGCAACGATTGGGAACGTTGGCTCGCGACGGCTTCGTTCCGCCCCGGAGCGGAGCTCAGCCAGCATCCGCGCATCGTGGATACGAAGACGCTCGGCCGCGAACCGGCGAAACAGCCCCGGTGCGGTGTTCGATGCGATCAGCGCAGCCTCGGCAGCAATGGTGCCGCTGCCGCACATCGGATCGAGGAACGGGCGTGTGCCATCGTATCCGGCGATGAGCAACATGCCCGCTGCTAGTGATTCGGACAGCGGTGCGGTGCCTCCGTACCGGCGGTAACCACGGCGTGAAAGCGGCTGGCCAGACGTATCGATCAGAAGCGACGATCCCCGTGGATTGAGGTGGAGGCGAATCCGGACCGACGGACGGGTGCGGTCGACGCTCGGCCGCTTGCCCTTTCGCTTGCGGAAGTGATCGGCGACGGCATCCTTGACGATCAAGGCTGCGAAGCCGGAGTGTTCGAGACCATCCGTCCGTCCAGCGGTTTCGACGGCAAAGGTGTCCCGGGGAGTCAGCCACCGTTCCCATTCGACCTGACGTGCCAGCGCGTACAGATCATCGCGCCCCGCGACAGATCCTTCTTTCAGATGAATCAGGACACGAATTGCGGTTCTGGACCACAGATTAACCCGGTAGATCGTTTCGAGACCGCCTCGAAAGGTGACGACGCCACGGCCCTCTGTGACGTTCGAGGCCCCGAGGCAGCGGATCTCTTCGCCCAGAATTGGTTCGAACCCACGGCTACACGTTGCCGCTAATGCCATGGTGGTGCCCTCGATCATCTCAGTCCAGCGATTTTCTGATCGCGGCCGCGAGATCGGGAACACGAAACGAATAGCCGGCCTCCAGAAGCCGCGCCGGCCGGACGCGGGTGCTTGCCAGAAGGAGCGCATGGCCCATCTCGCCGAAGGCAAGGCGGACCACCCAGGCGGGGACCGGCAGAATGGCGGGACGTCCAAGAACCCGGCCGAGGTTTTTGGCGAAGTCGCGGCTGGTCGCCTCATTCGGGGAAACGGCATTGACCGGTCCCTCTACGGTTTCGTGATTCATGGCGAACTCGATGATGCCGAGCACATCTTCCATGGCAACCCATGGCCACACCTGTTTGCCGTTGCCGATGGGACCACCTAGCCCAAGACGGAACACGGGGAGCATGCGTGCCAGCGCTCCACCGCGCCCGATGATCATGCCGAAGCGCAGCATGACGACACGGGCTCCGGCTCCACGTGCGCCGGCCGCCTCCTGTTCCCAGGCGCGTACGAGCGAAGCTAAGAAATCCGAGCCAGGTTGATCCTCTTCTGTCATCATTTCCGCTCCACGATCACCGTAGAACCCGGTCGCGGACGCATTGATCAGAAGCGAGGGCGGCGTGGAACATGCGTGAAAGGCCTGAACCAGCACGCGGGTCGTCACAATACGGCTGTCCCAAAGCTCCCGCTTGGCCGAAGCGGTCCAGCGGCCCGAGGCGATGTTCCTGCCCGAGAGGTTGATGACAGCATCGGCGTCTTCGAGAATGGCTGGATCGAGGCGGCCTTGAGCGGGATCCCAGACAGCCTCACGATTACCGGCCGGCGGAGTCTCCCTCCGGACGAGGCGCACGGTTTCGATGCCCCGGCTCTCGAGGTCGGGGATCAACCAGCCCCCCACAAAGCCACTGGCGCCACTGATCACGACACGCATCACCAAGAGGGTACCACTGAACCGCCGTCCCGCAGCATGCATCGTATGGGGGGGTGCCACCGTACCTCTCCAGGTAGCTAAGCGCCGGAGCGTTGCGACGTGATCGCTCGATGACCGGGGACGATCCGGAATGAAGAGCGCGGGTTGACCGGGACGCCTGGGTACGGGAACATCGGGGCATGGAAACTGAGAAACCCGGAGACGTCCTGAAAAGTTCTGTGTCCGGAACCACCGGTGACCGGACGTCCAGACGGTTGCCGGGACACGTTGCACCGGTTTTCTTCTTGATTCTCGGGATCTCATTGGTGATTGTGTCGCGGATACTCTTACCATTTTTTAGTGTATTGCTCCTGGCTTTGGTGACGGCTGGCCTGATTGTGAAGCCGTACCGGATTCTGGCCCGGTGGCTGGGTGGACGCCGCCGTATCGCCGCGGTGGTGGTCAGCGTTGTGCTGATGCTGGCGGTTCTGGCACCGATGTTCGTGACGGTCGATGCCGTGTCGAAAGAAGCGGTTGGCTTTTACCAGATCACGACCACACAGCTGGCGCAACGGAGTCTTCTCGACGTCTTGAAGGAGCGGCACTCTTCGATCGCCCTGGCGAACCGCCTTTTGGAACCGTTCGGGATTCATGTCACGGCCGAGAAGATCTACCGCAGCCTGGCAACGGCCAGCGTCAAGCTCGGTGGATTCTTCTACCGGCAGGGCGTGTCGATGGCCAAGGGACTGGTACGGTTGGGTTTCGGTTTCTTCTTTTGGCTGCTGAGCCTGTATTACCTGCTGGTAGATGGAGAGAAGCTGGACGCGTGGTTTATTGAAGCCGTGCCTATCCCGCAGGATCAGATTCGCCGGTTGATCCGGCGCTTCATCGACATGGCCGGCTCGCTGGTCATCGGAAATGGATTGGCAGGGCTGATTCAGGGGATCATCGGAGGGCTCGTGTTCTCCCTCGTGGGGATTCCAGGACCTATTCTTTGGGGTGTGGTGATGGGTGTTCTCGCCTTCATCCCGGTCGTGGGCATTTCGTTGATTTATGTACCGGCGACGCTGGTCCTGCTGATCACGGGGCACACCATTCGTGCGATGGAAGTGTTAATCCCGCTCGTCATCGTCGCCACGATCGTCGAGTACTGGCTCAAGCCGCATCTCGTCGGACGCCGGATGCAGATGCACACACTGCTCGTCTTCTTTTCCTTGCTCGGTGGTTTGGATGCGTTCGGACCCGTTGGCCTGCTCGTCGGTCCGCTGATGATGACGGCCTTCCTCACGCTGGTCGAGCTGTACCGTGAGTACTACCTCAGGTGAACGATTCTCAGCGGCGATCTGCACACGCCCACGCTGCCTCCTGCGGAGCCAGAGCCTGGCGGCTCAGCCGGCCTACGGCCGGGGCGTTTCCTATCTCTTGCGCTCTTGACACGTGCGCCGAAGCTGGAAATACGTCCGGAGATGCCTGTGATCGTCACAAGCACCAGAGCATCAAGATCTTGGCGCATCTCATCCGCGAGGATCGCTCACCTGAGGGAGTACAAAACTCCCCGCGATCTACTCGCGGGGAGCTACAGGTCGAACAGCTGAGCTCTTCCGAAGGCTACGCGAGGGCCGCTTCCGGATCGGTGAAGGGCTTGCCTTGACTGTCAGCGACCGCCTTGCAGGTCAGTCTGCCGTCGTAAGTATTAAGCCCGTCTCTGAGGTGTGGGTCTTTGCGAAGGGCGTCGAGCCCAAGATTGGCGATGGCCAGTGCGTGGGGAATCGTCGCATTGTTCAGGGCGAAGGTCGATGTGCGGGGTACGGCTCCGGGCATGTTGGCGACACAGTAGTGAATCACACCGTCAACGACAAAGGTAGGATCGGAGTGGGTGGTCGGATGTGTCGTCTCGACGCATCCTCCCTGATCGACGGCAACGTCGACGATCACCGAACCGTTCTTCATGTTGGCCAGCATGTCGCGGGTGACGATTTTCGGCGCGGAATGGCCGGGAACGAGCACGCCGCCCACGAGCAAATCTGCGCGTGACGCGAGGAGCTCGACGTTGTGCCGGTTCGAGGCGAGCGTCGCCACACGGCCAGAAAAGACATCATCCAGGTAGCGCATCCGCTCCATATTGGTTTCGAGGATGGTCACGTGGGCTCCGAGACCGAGCGCCATTTTGGCCGCGTTGATACCGACCACGCCGCCGCCAACGATGACGACATCACCGGGGGGCACGCTGGGAACGCCGCCAAGCAGCACGCCGCGCCCCCCGTTGGGACGCTGAAGGAAGTACGCACCAACCTGAATTGCCAGGCGTCCGGCCACTTCCGACATCGGTGTTAAGAGGGGAAGGTGGCCCTGGGCATCGGTGACGGTTTCGTAGGCGATGCCGGTGACCTTCTTCTCGAGGAGGACGTCAGTCAGATGCGGCTCGGGCGCAAGATGCAGATACGTGTAGAGGATCTGACCGGGACGCATCCGTTCATACTCGGGACCAACCGGTTCCTTGACCTTGATAATCATATCCGCACCGGCCCAAACCTCGTCGGCAGAGTTCAGGATCGTTGCTCCGGCCTGGGCGTATTCGGCGTCGTCGATTCCGGAACCAGTGCCCGCACCGGCCTCGACAAAGACCTGATGTCCGTCGTCGGTCAGTGCTCTGACACCGGCCGGGATCATGCCGACCCGGTATTCGTTGTTCTTGATTTCCTTGGGGATTCCAACGCGCATCATTACCTCCTTGTGCTGGAGCGGCCGCACCCCGCTCGGGATGCTCATCGTCATCGGACGAGGCATCGTAGAACGTTGTGCCCGGCAGGTCAATCAGCGATCAGTCTTGTTGTGCTGTTCTTTACCGGTCTTTGTATCCTGTGAAGCTTGGGGTTTTCCGGGCGTCTTCATGTGGACCTGTCCATCAAACGTTGCGCCCTCACGAATGAGAATGCGTGGGGCCGTGATGTCCCCGGTCAGCGTTGCCGTCTCCTTGAGCTCGATCCTCCCATCCGCGGTGACGTTTCCCTCCACGCGGCCGGCGACAACGACGATCTTTCCATGGAGCTGGGCCTTGACGGTTCCCGTTGCGGTGACCGTCACATGGCCGGAAACACGGACACGGCCCTGGAACCTACCGTCGATCTGTACGTCGCTGTTGCCGGTCAGGGTGCCATCGAACGTCGCGCCCTTCGCAATAACCGTCGCATTATGGGCTACGGATTGAGCCCTGGGTGGGTCTGGCTCGGGATGGCGAATCGGGGCCTGGGGTTTCGAAGCGGGGCGTTCTTCCTTGCCAAACAATCCCATGGTAATGACTCCCGGCCATTAAAAGAAGACGGCTGGAGCGGGCAACGGGATTCGAACCCGCGACTTTCAGCTTGGGAAGCTGACACTCTACCAGCTGAGTTATGCCCGCCCAAGCGGGAACGAACTCTACCACAGCGTTTCCAGCCTTCGCAAGGCCGATGGTGCATGAGGGCGCACGTCACGGTTGTGGTGAGTAGTTGTTGGGATAGGTTGTGGGTTGTGGATCTTACGGGTATACTTGCCGTAAGGTGGTACGATCTATTGATCTGTGGAGAAGGGAGCTCACCATGGCAGACGGGAAACAGTCGCGTAACCCCGGACCCGAAAACCCGCTTGGCCTAGATCTTCAGCCGATGAGACGTGGCAGTGTGGGGGTCCGCTTCGTGAAATGTGGCAAGGCTGGGTGTGCCTGCGCCACCGACAAGGACGCTCGCCACGGCCCGTATTACTCACTGACCAGGACTGTGGGTGGAAAGACAAGATCCCGTTTCCTGTCGAAGTCGCAGGCTGCGGTCGCCGAGCGGCAGATCAAAGCGGGGAGACTTTTCCGGGAAGAGCTTGAGGCGTATTGGAGGGCCTGCGAGGCGTTGGCGGATGAGGAGCTCGACGCAGTGGAGGGGGGCTCGTCCACGGCGAGCGCAGAAAAAGGGGGCTCTATCGCTCACTCATCGGCGAGATCGAAAAAGAAATCACCGA
>WGCW01000164.1 GCA_015493585.1 Acidobacteriota bacterium | reverse complement strand
TGATGCAATCTGGTATCCGGCGACTCGCTGCCCGTTTTTCTTGCGCCGGGGGGCATATCATTCTCAAGCTAGGCCATCGCCCATCGGCTCGGCCAGCAGACAGTACCAAGGGCCACCCCAACACATAACCCATCATACGGACAGTGGAGGGAAGGCTTCGCCTCCTCTGAAGCACGCCTCTCGTTGTCATCCTGAGTTGCGTGCCGGAGGCACGCGGCGAAGGATCTGGTTGGGGGGGCTCGGGTACACCAGTTTCGCTTGAGAGGACACAAGCGGATCAACCCCTCTCCCACCCAAGAGGTTTGGTGCGGAGCACGGCGAGTTTGCGGCGAGAGCTGCCCGGTTTTGATCGGCCGGCAAGCGTTATGCGGCGCCGAGGATAGACAGCCAGGCGAGTGCGAGGACGCAGAGCGCAATGGTCAGGGGAATGCCAAGACGGGCATGGTCCCTCCAGCCGATCGTGATCCCGGAACCGGAGGCGACGGAGGCGACGATCATGTTGGCGATGCTCCCGACCAACAGGAGATTGCCGGCAAAGGTGCTGACGAGAGCAAGGAGGACGGCACCTGATGTCGTTTGAATCCCGGGGAGCAGGAGCATGACGGCGGGAACGTTGGAAAAGAGGTTGGATGCGGCCAGGGTGATGAGCGCGAGCCCGGCTGGAGCGGTCAGCGGTACGCCTGCCGCCTTCACGAGCCCGATGCCCTGGGCCGCGAGGCCCGTGCGGGTCAATGTCTCCGTGACGACGAACAAACCGGAGAATAGGAGAAGCAGGTTCCAATCGACGAGTTGCAGCAGCCGCCTCGAGGTAATCTCGCGGTTTGCCAGCAGCACTGCCCCGGCACCGAGAGCGACAATGGCACGCGATGGTTCACCAAGGAGAAAGAGAGCGACGACGAGCCCGAGCACCACGAGGCCTTTCGTGGTGTGCCAAATCGAGAGCTCTGGGAGAGGTCCAGTGGCAGGTTTCCAGGTGGCGGGATCACGCAGCAGGTGTCCCCGCCACGCCAACGCCACGCTCGCCCAAACCAGCCCGAGCCCGAGAATCGCCGGCACACCACCTTCCACCAGGTAGTGGGCGAAGCTTAAATGCATACGCTGACCGATCAGGATATTCTGCGGATTTCCGATCAGCGTAGCGGCAGAGCCGGTGTTCGCGGCGAAGGCGAGCGCGAGGAGGTAAGGGATGGGGTTCAGACGACGGCGATGTGTAACCTCGAGAACGACCGGGGCCATCCCGAGGCAAACGATGTCGTTGGAGAGCAGGGCGGAGAGGAGGCCAGCCGCTGCGACGAGCAACGCCAGGAGCCCCAGCGGCCCGAGACTCCCTCCACCCAGCCAACGGGCCGTCGCCGTATAGAACCCGCCGAGCCGGAGCTGGGCCGAGACCAGCATCAGTCCAAACAGTACGGCCATCGTGCCGACGTCGATCGAGGCCCAGGCTTGCCGTGGCGTCACGATGCCAATCACGACCAGAGCGATGGCACCGACGACCGCAATGCCGGTACGGTCCAGAGCAAATCCGGGGATACTGCCCAGCATCATGCCGGCATAGACGACGACAAAAACTGCGAGAATCAAAGCGGTCAACCGGAAGCCTCCCGATCGTCGTCCGATGATACCGTGTTGCCTCTCGTTGGAGAAGCGAATCCACCGTTCATGGCCTCGTGGTGCTGCCATCATTCGGGAGGAGCTGTGAACCGGAGCTCGTGGTCTCCGAATGTGGACCTTTCAGGACCTTCGGTGAAGATCTATCGCCGAGGGTAAAGCGCGACCCGGGCGCAGAAAAGGGGACAGTGTTGAATATCCGCTGCGAACGCGGAGGAACATATTGAACTGGCCTGAGGTCATGGCGTTCTTGGCGAGCTTGACGCAAGAATTGCTTGGGGGGCGGCGGCCACCAATTATTCAACACTGTCCCCATCTTGTGCGTCAGAATGATGGCTCCTCGTGTCATCCCACGTCGAGGGCGAATGCTCCAGTCATCCCGGAACGCCCCCCGCAATGTCATCCTGAGTGGTGCGCCAAAGGCGCGCCGCGAAGGATCTGGGTGGGGGTTCGGGTGCATCGACACGCCTCGCCACGGCTCATGGCCACGAGGATGCGGACAGACTTTGCCCAAAACGCCGCAAACGTTGACTACTTCACGTTCGGGGTTTCGGTACCGAAAACGTAGCGGTCGAAAAACGGTTGCCAGTCCTGGTGTGTCATCTGGTCGAGAATGCCGATCAGAGTGTGTGTGGATCCCCATTTGAAGTTGGTGTTTTTCAAGAACGACCGTAAAAGGATGATGAAGAGCGCATCGCCCTTCTTTGTGCTCCCAGCGAACTTGCGCAGCCTGAGCCGGATGGCGTGGAGTACGAGGGGCCCCTTGGCGTACAGGAGATAGATCCGGTCTTGAAAATCGCGCATGCCATCCCCGGCGAGATGATTGGCGAGGAACACACTTCCCCCCGGGCCAATCTCTTTCGTGTGCGCCCGCCACCCGTCGAGGATCTGTTTGAATTTCTTGGATCCGGCCTTTCCACCCCCATACGCAGCCTTCAGAAACATAGCCGCCGAGTATTCGGCGAAGCTCTCAGTGAGCCACTGTTCATCCATCGAGTCCATCATCAGCCGGTGTCCCCACCACGCATGGGCGATCTCGTGGACGTAGCGTTCATTAACCCCCGCAGAGAAGAACTGGTTGAATGGGTTGATGAGCGGCTGATACGCTTCCTTCGTGATGAAGATGACCCCAGGAGGCGCCTGACCAAATCCCCATGTGTTGATCTCGATCACCTGAACGTTCGGATAGGGCCATGGCGAGTCGAATAGCTTGCTGTAATACGAAGAGGCGGCAAAGAAATCCTTGATCAGACGGCGGCACGCCTTCTTCTTTCCGAAAACGTACGACGCAACGCTGCACGTGATGCCGTCCTTGGTCTTTGAGTACACATGGTACTTGCCAGCCGCTGCCACGGGGTATTGCGAGGGCCGGTCGAGACGAGTGCGAACGAAGGCATATCCATCCTTGACACCCTTCGCAACGATCGCTCCCGAGGCGAAGGGAATGAAGGGGCTGGGTGTGCGAACCGACATGTCGATCGTCGCAAACTCGCCGTTCAGGGGCGGTTGCGGATACCAGGGCCACGTCCCAAGCCACCAATAGCTGTCGTGTCCAGGAGGGATGGCGAGATTGCCCTCGTGTGTGACTGAGACGGTGACGGTGTGACCTTGCATCACCGGCGGGTCAAGCGTGACCAACAGCTCTCCATCCCGGTGCAGGAAGTCAGCGGGACGGCCGTCGCGAGTGACCGACGTGACGCGAATCGGGTAGATATGAATTCCGTCACTGTGCTCGTTGAGCAGGCGAACGTTCCATAGGCCAACGTTGGAGCGGGTTGCAACAAGCGTTGTCGTTGTTGTGATGAATACGTGGGGGCCACGATCGTTGTTGATGTCGATGTGTTCGTGGGTGGCAACGAGCGGCGCCGGGAAGCGGTCGATCCAGTGCCGGCCGACCGGTTGCGCTGCGAGCTCTTCCAGGTAGGGCCGGCCGTGAAACAGGTTGGAGACCGGCTTAACCGTACGGATTTTGTAGAAGGATTCACAGCGGTCTTCCAACGGATCTGCGGCGATCAGGAATGTGTTTCGTGTTCCGTTGACCACGGCGTAAAACGAGCCGTGTCCGCCGAGCCGTTTCTCGGCGAGTAGCAGATGCGATGGCGGGGAGAACAACGGCGCGGTCACAATCTTTGCAGCCCACGTAGGGATACCCTGGCGGCCAGGGCTGTTCGCGGCTTCAGCCTTCGAGGGAACGATGCCCCAGCCCCAGATGACGGCGCCCTTGATCGCCCCGCCCGCCTGGAGCGCCCCGTGGATCATGACGTGGGTCAAGTGACTGCACCTTGTAATGTTGCGTTTGGCAACTGGGATGCTGAATCTGTTGCCGATCGTGTACTTCAGCCACCCGTCGCCCTCCACGATCATCCCGCAGACGCGTCCATTGGCAATCAGGGCGTGTGCCTTTGCACCGGCGGAAAATGTCATCAAGGCATGCCCAAGGCGGATGGGTTGCGTCAACGTGATTTCGGATCCCAAGGTGGGTGCATCGATGGCCGCAGCACTCTGAGCAAGCCCCAAAGCCGCCGCGTTGCCCAGCGCCAGGATCGTTCCCAGACAGCCGATAACGCATGCACGATTAAATGTCTTCACTGTGTGATCTCCTTCTCGAAAGTGTACGCCGGCCGGTCTTGTCTTGGAAGAGCTGGGCCTGACTGCGCCTCTCGTTTATTCGTCAGCTTGCACCAGGTGGACGCAGTGCCCGATGGCTTCTTGGGCTTCCTTCCGCACGATGTAGGCGCGGTCCCAATTGTGGCGGTCGTCGGAACCGATAACGAGCTGCAGCGTGTCGTATAGCCACAGGCACTGCTCCTTGCTCAGATGGCCGAAACGCGCGAGCTTGCCGAGGCTGCGGATCGCCTTGGCCCGGATTCCGGAGCTCGAATCGGCGAGGTTGGCGCGCAGAACCTCGACGATCTTCTCGATCTCGCCGGGTGGGATCTCGCCGGGTGGAATCCACTCGAAGATACGGCCGATCGCACGGGTTGCGGTATCGCGGAGGTTCCGGTCCTTCGCCTGTGCAGCTTCGAGGAGCTCGGGGAGGCCGCGGGCGGCCCGTGGAGAGCGTACGTGCCCCAAGGCGTACAGGATGAAGGAGCGCTTTCCTGGATCGTCCGTCGTGTGGTAGGCGTCGAGGAGCGGCCCGACCGCATCGGCGCCGAGCCGTCCCAGAACGTTTGCAATGACGATCTGCGCCTTGAGATCACTATCGTTGAGACGTTCGAGCAGCGTTGGGATGACGCGATCCCCGAGGCCGATCACAAGGTCGATCGCCTCGTCGAGGCACGGCTTGAGATCGGGGCGGTCCAGCGGATCGATGTAGAACAGCGAGGTCAACGCACCGAAGAGATCCTGCGCCGATTCTGTGCCATGGCGGGCAATCTCCGAAATCGTCAGCTCGAGCCCTTGACGGACCTCTTCCCGGGTTTCGCTGGCAAGAAGCCTTTCGATCTCCTCGATCTTTTGTCGTGATGCGTTGGTGTCCACGTTGAAACCTCCGGGCTGCTCGTCCGGTTCGAGATCCTCGTTCTTACCGGCGAAACCGATTGTATCAGCCGGACATCAAATGTTGAAACGAAAGTGCATGACGTCTCCATCCTGTGGGATGTACGTCTTGCCTTCGAGCCGCAGTGTGCCGCGCTGCCGGCATGCGGCCATCGAACCCGCGTCGAGCAGCTCGTCCCACCGGACGGTTTCCGCGCGGATGAAGCCCCGTTGAATGTCGGTATGGATAACGCCGGCCGCTTCCAGCGCGGTCGTGCCCCGGCGGATCGGCCATGCGCGGCACTCGTCCTCCCCGACGGTGAAGAAGGAGATGAGATTGAGCAACTCGTACGAGGCGTGGATGATCCGGTCCAGCGCCCGGTCGCCGAGTCCCATGTCCGTCATGAGCTCCGAGGCATCGTCCGGGTCCATTTCGGCCAGCTCGCCTTCCAGGGTGGCGCAGACGCTGGTGTACGCGGTGTGCGGCCGCCCGATGAGGTCGCGCCATTTGGGTTGCGCGAACGGGTCCTGACCAACCTGCGATTCATCGAGGTTGACGACCACGAGAAGCGGTTTGAGCGACAGAAACGTAAAACCACGGAGCAACTTCAGCGAGGCCTCATCGAGCTCGACGTTTCTGAGGGGCTGGCCTTCCTCGAGACTCGCGAGACACCGCTCGAGAACTTCTTTTTCTGCCTCGAGCTCCGCGCTCCGCCGTTTCTTGAGGTCTTTGCCGATCCGCTCCAGCCGTTTCTCGACGACCATCTGATCCTGGAGCAGGAACTCTTCCTCGACGTGCAGGAGGTCCCGAACCGGATCGATCGAGCCGGCTGGGTGGGGTGCCTCAGCGTTCTCGAACGCTCGTAGGACGACCATCAGCGCATCCATGGTCCGGAGCTGAGCGAGGTTGAGCGCGCCCTCGTGCCCGTGGGCGTTGGGGAGGGCTGGCACGTCGACGTACTGGACGGTCGCAGGGGTCAGCTTTTTCGGGTGGAAGAGGGCGGCGAGCTTTCTCAGACGGTCATCGGGGACTCGTGCGATCCCCGTGTGGCTCGCCGATCGTCCACCGGCGAGGCCGGTCTTCTCGCGGTTCCCGGTGAGGAGATTGAAAAGCGTCGTTTTTCCGCTCAGGGCGCGGCCGAGAATGCCAATTTCCATCTGTCACACTCCTTCAAAAACGGGCTGGCGGCGGATCAGTATCGATGGGGACCCAACATACCCGGCCGCCGTTTCGTTCCAGTCGAGGTCGGTGCCGATCGCGTCGATACTGCGCAGCATCGGTCCCAGCCCGCTTCTCAGCTCGAGGATGGGATGCCACGATGCCGGGCGCCCCCCGGCGAGCTGCAAGCCCGACGCGAGCAGCCGGATCAGATTGCGTCCGGCATCGATGGTCACCGGTGCCAGCAGGCGGGTGAGGTAGAGCGCGGCCGGTGCACGCTCCAGGAGCCGTGCGGGAGGCTCCCCTCCTTCGGATATGACCATCAGGTTAGCGATTCCGCTGGCCGGAGGATCCCGGTAGGAGACGCGCCGGGCACCGCCGTTCGGAACGCCGCCAGCCGTGATTGCGTCTGCATATGAGGCGAGCTGGTGCCGGGGAACCCCCTCCTCGAGGATCGTGATCTGACGGGCTGGAAGGCCTTCTCCGTCGCAAGGCGCCGTCAGCGGGCCGTATTGGCCGGAACGGTCATCGATCAGCGTGAGACACGGTGAGGCAAGCCGGCCTTCGCGGTCAAGGAGACGTGCGACGGAAGTCCCGTCACCGGAACCGGCGACAAACAGTGGTTCAAGGGCTGCCAACAGCCCGGCGGCGGGGCCGCTCGCCAGGAGGACATCCCACAGCCCAGAGCGGAGCGAGCCGGGGGAGCCGCCGAGGAGACCCCGGTTGGTGATCCGTACGGCCAGCTCCTCCGGATCGAGCGCGGCCGGATCCCGGATCCAGATCCACTGCCGCGCCGCGCCCCACCCATCCCGGGCGAGCTCGACTGTGAGAGAACATGCCGTGCCCTGATGCGTTGCAACGAACCCGTCTCCATTTGTGAGGATCCAGGCGTACCGTCCCTCGTGAACAAGGATCTCAAGCGGGGTCAACAAGCCGCGCGATTCGGCCCTGATGTGGCCGTCGAGACGCTCGACGATGAACGATGCCCACCCGGCTGGCGGCGGGCCAGGGCGCTCGGGCGGCCGGACGCTGCCGAGGAAACGGGTTGGAGGAATCGGATCGGCCGGTTGCGGGACCGCCGAGGCTAGGGCTCCCTCGATGGCCTGGCGTGAGGCGGCCGCTTCGAGCCCGGACGCGGCGGCGAAGCCGGACTTTCCTCCAGAGGTGATTCGGACGGCGACGCCGGTCTCCTCGATCTTCGTTTCCAGCTCTGGGAAGGTGGCCGACCGGGTGAGCGTGTGCACCTCGGATGCCTTGGCGAAGAGCTCCCACCGGCTCTTGGCTCGCTGTGCGAGCAGATCACGTGCGGCACCAGCGGCGCGGTGAAGGCGTTGCAGAAAAGACGATGGCTCAGACGGCATCGGCCAGGATTATACGCTCCCGTCAGATGGGGTACCCAGCGTTGAGCTCAAAGAGGTTGTTGCGCTGTGCCCCGTCGGCCGGAGGGAGCTTTGGAGCGCGGACTTCAGTCAGCATCTTTTTGTACCAGAACGCGTTGAGCGTACGATGCGGACTGAAGTCCGCGCTCCCTCGGGCGCTCTCCCCGCGACCGGTTGCCTTGGCGTTGGGGTGAGCGTGCTTCCATCGTGGTCGTATCCGCTGGGATCACACGAGTTCCGCACAGCGCAACAACCTC
>WGCW01000163.1 GCA_015493585.1 Acidobacteriota bacterium | reverse complement strand
GTCGCCGGGATGCCGATGGCGGAAGCTTACGTCACGCCCAGAAACCGTCTTTCCATGCCTCTCCACGAATTGCTAACGATCGGTAACCATCCACCACGGGATGGCGATGATGTTTCGTGCCACCGGGAGGACCTCCTCACCACCGAAGAGAACGACGCCGTACGGTGCACGGTCAGTGTAGGTATCCAGAAAGGCGTGCAAGCCACGAAGGGCTCCCCGGCCAATGGTGCGCGTAAGCTTGAGCTCGATCGGGAGCACGCGAGCTCCTTGCTCGATCACGAAGTCGACCTCCCGCCCCGAGGTGGTCCTCCAGTAGTAAATTCGTGGCGAGCCTTCAAGAACATCGCAGTACGCGGCGAGGTGTTGGAGGAGAGAGGTTTCGGCCAGTGAGCCGATGAGAGGAGATGCCTTCAGCGCCGTGGCCGTTGTCAGGCCGCAGAGATGGGCCGCGAGGCCACTGTCGAGGAAGAAGAGCTTGGGAGACTTGATCAGCCGCTGGCTGCGGCCTGGGGTGTATGCGGGGAGCCGGCGGATCAGCCAGCTCACCTCGAGCAGGTTGAGGTAACGCCGGGCGGTGCTCGGCGCCAACCCCGCGTCGCGGGCAAGGCCGTCGATGTTCAACACCTGGCCCGAGCGCAAGGCTGAGAGCTTGATGAGCCGCACGTAGTCTGCCAAGCCGGCGACGCGGGCAAGGTCTCGCAGATCCCTCTCCAGGTAGCTCGCAACGTACCCTTCGCGCCAGATATTCTTCGCGTCATCGTCACCAAGCTTGAGGACTTCAGGAAACCCACCGTCGAAGATCACCCGGTAAGCTTTGGGACGGCTCCCAAACGGGAAACGCCGGAGCCGGCCGATGGCATCGGCGCCGTCCGCAGATGCCAGCAACTCTCGCAACACAGCTGCGCCGGGGTGGCCCAGTTGCTCCGCTCTCGTCAGCGGTGGCAGCGTCACGTACGCGGCACGCCCCGCCAGGGATTCCGAGACAGCGCGCATCAACAGGAGGTTGGCGGAGCCGGTCAGGAGAAAACGTCCGGGGCGGGGATCCGCATCGACGGCACGCTTGACGTGCAGCAGGAGGCCGGGGCTGCGCTGAACCTCGTCGAGAGTGACGCGCTCCACTCCTTCCCACAGAGCCTCCGGATCAGAAGCGGAGAGATCGAGGATCTCCGGACGGTCCAGAGTCAAGTAGTGGCGCCCCTCCTCGTTCCCAATTCTTTGCGCAAGGGTGGTCTTCCCGGTTTGCCGCGCGCCGGTGAGGACGACAACGCGCATGGCCCCGAGCGCCGCCCGGAGGCGTGACGCCTGCATCCGTGGAATGTAGTGTTGCATTTCGACCATGGTGTGGTGGATTATCCACCACTATATGGTGGATTGTCAAGAGGCTTTCCGGGGCTTCCGCGAGCGTATTCGGGGTGAAAGCGCGACGGACCGTTCGTTTCGGCGAGAAAAGAAGCGGCGGCTGGCGGGCTACTTCTTCCGCCTGCGGAGCTCGATCGGGGCCTTCTCGCGTCTGCGTTCCAGCCAGTTCTGGTACAGGTCGACGCTGAACATCAGCATCAGCGTGAAGATAACAATCCACTCGGGGATGTAGGGAACGGGGCTGCCATTGACGACGACGCCCGCGACGTGCCCCCCTTCGAGGAAGAGCACAAACCCGATGAAGAGCAGGACGAAGAGGCCGAGAATCTCGAAGTCCGGGTTCGCAGCAAGGAACCGTGAGAGCGGTGTGACGAACGCGATCATCAGTGCAACGGAGATGACGACGGAGCCGGCCATGACGATGAAATGGTCGGTCATCCCGACGACGGAGAGGATCGAATCGATGGAGAAGAGCAGGTTCAACCCGACGATCAGCGCGACGACCTGAGCGAGCCGGCTGGCCGGGGGCACTTCCTGTTCGACACCCTTCGATTTCAGCCGGAGCTCCTTGACCCCCTTCCAGATCAGAAACAGGCCGCCGGCGGTCAGCACAATCGCTTTCCAGCTCAGGCCGCCTTGCAGCCGCAGCCATCCGAACACCGTCGTGTCAAAACGAAGGAAGACCGCAGTTGCAGCATCGAGAATCCAGCTGACGAGAGCCAAGAGGATGATCCGAAAGACCATCGCAAGGATCAGTCCGAGGTTGATCGCCCTGACCCTCTGATGTCTGGGAAGCTTGGTGGCAATGATCGTAATCACGATCAGGTTGTCCGCACCGAGCGCGATCTGGACCAGGGTCACCGAAAACAGGCTCAACCAGAATCCAGGCGTGATCAGGTAATGGAACATCCGCTGCTCCTTCCGGCTCGCTCCGGCATCTACGAGCCGTGCACGTCACCGCCCGTGATGACCTCGGCGCCGTGCAGGTAGGGACGCAAGACCTCGGGGACAATCACGGTGCCGTCCGCCTGCTGGTAGTTCTCGAGCACGGCCACCAGCGTCCGGCCGATGGCCAGCCCGGAACCGTTGAGCGTGTGCACGTACCGGGCTTTTCCCCCCTCGGCAGGCTTGAACCGTATTCCAGCGCGCCGGGCCTGGAAGTCGAGGAAGTTCGAACATGAAGAGATCTCACGATAGCGGTTCTGACCGGGGAGCCAGACCTCCAAATCGTACGTTTTGGCCGAAGAAAACCCGAGGTCCCCCGAGGAGAGCGTGACCACACGGTAGGCCAGCCCCAACCCCTGGAGCACCGCCTCGGCGTGATGGGTCAGCTCCTCATGCTGCTCCCAGGAGCGGCCGGGATGGGCCAGTTGCACGAGCTCGACCTTGTGAAACTGATGTTGACGGATCAAGCCACGCACGTCCTTCCCGTAGGAGCCCGCCTCGGCCCTGAAGCATGGCGTGAAGGCGCACAGCCGCACGGGCAGATCGTCCTCGGCCAAGGTCTCTCCACGATGGAGGTTGGTGACGGGCACTTCCGCCGTTGGAATCAGGTAGAGATCCCGGTCTTCCACCTTGAAGAGATCATCCGCGAATTTCGGCAACTGCCCAGTGCCGTAGAGCGAGGCGGCATTGACAAGGTACGGGGGCAGCACCTCAGTGTAGCCGTGCTCCCGGGTGTGGAGATCGAGCATGTAGCTGATCAGCGCGCGTTCCAGGGCGGCCCCCATGCCACGCAGCACGGCGAACCGCGCGCCGGCGATCTTGGCGGCGCGCTCGAAGTCGATGATGCCCAGCGCCGGCCCCAGGTCCCAGTGAGCCTTCGGTGTGAACCGGAATGTGGGCGGTTCGCCCCACGTGCGCTCAACGCGGTTTGCGCTCTCATCGGCACCGAGCGGTACCGACGGATCGAAGAGGTTCGGGATCGTCAGCTCCAGCCGTGCAACCTCGGCCTCGAGCTCCTTGGCCCGGCCATCGAGCTCCTTGATCCGGTTCCCGATCGCACCGAGCTCGGCTTTCTTCGCCTCGGCCTCGGCGCGGCGCCCCTCCTTGAACAGGGCGCCAATCTCCTTCGAGCCGGCGTTACGCCGGGCCTTGAGCTGCTCGACCTCGGTCAGCGCCGCCCTCCATTCGCGGTCCGCCTCGATCAAGCGGTCGAGATCGGCATCGGTATGCCGCGCGGCCAGCATGGCACGCACCTTTTCGGGGTCGTTACGGTAGAGATCTCTCGGCAGCATCATGCCTCCCAGGTGCGAGATGGTAGCAGAAACGGCGCCCCCGGCCGGGTGGCAGAAGCCTCCAAAACCGCGCGGCTATTTCATGCTGCGCAGCACTTCGATGGCGCGCCGGATCCGGCGGCGGCAGGTTTCCTTGCCGAGGACCTCCATCGTGTCGAAGAGAGGCGGCGTGGCCGGACGGCCAGTCACGGCGACCCGAAGCGGCATGAAGAGCTCCTTCGGCGTCAGGCCAGCCTTTTCACAGGCGGTACGGACCACGGGCTCGAGGTGCGCGGCATCCCACTCCATCAGGGGATCGAGGCTTTCTTCAAGCAGGATTCTGAAGATCTTGGCGGCCTGAGGTGGCGTGCGTCCCTTGACGACGAGCTTGTTGCGCGCACCCTCGTCATACTCCAGCGTTCCGGCGAAGAAGAACTGCGAGTACTCGGCGAACTGCTCGAGCGTGTCGATCCGCTCCCGCACGAGCGGGAGAATCTTGAGGAAGTACTCGTCAGAGTAGAGATCGCGGCGAAGACGGTCGAGGATCTCCTCCGGCGGCATCCTTCGCAGGTAGCGGCCGTTGAGCCACGTCAGCTTGGTCAGGTCGAAAACCGGCCCGCCGAGACGAATATCGGTCAGATCGATGTTTTCGATCAGCTCGCCGAGGCTGAACTCCTCGCGCTCATCCGGCATGGTCCAGCCCATCAGTGCCAGGTAGTTCAGCAGCGCCTCGGGCAGGTAGCCCGCACGGCGGTAGTAATTGAGGCTGACCGGGTTCTTGCGCTTGGAGATCTTCGACTTGTCGGTGTTCCGCAACAGCGGAAGGTGGCAGAAGACCGGCGGCTTCCATCCGAAGGCCTCGTACAGGCGGACGTGCTTGGGCAGTGACGAGATCCATTCCTCGGCGCGGATCACGTGCGTGATCCCCATCAGATGATCGTCGACGACGTTGGCCAGGTGGTAGGTCGGGAACCCATCGCTCTTGATCAGGATCTGATCGTCGATCTGGGCGTTGGCAAAACGGATCTCGCCCCGCAGCAGATCGTGCACGACCGATTCGCCCTCGCGTGGCATCGCCAACCGGATCACGTGCGGTTCTCCAGCCTCGACCCGCCGGCGGGCCTCGTCCGGTGGAATCGACCGGCAGTGACCGTCATAGCCGATCGGCAGCTTTTTCGCACGCTGCTCGGCACGCAACGCCTTGAGCCGGTCAGCGCTGCAAAAACACGGGTACGCGGCGCCGGACGTGATGAGACGTTCTGCATGCTCGCGATAGATCGCCGATCGTTCGCTCTGCCGGTACGGGCCGTATGGACCGCCGACGTCGGGACCTTCGTCCCACTCGAGTCCGAGCCACCGCAACGCCTCGAAGATCATCCGCTCGCTCGCGGCGTTCGACCGCTGCCGGTCGGTGTCTTCGATCCGCAGGATGAACTGGCCGCCATGCCGGCGAGCCAGCGCATAGTTGAACAGCGCGACGTACGCCGTCCCGACGTGCGGATCGCCGGTCGGTGACGGAGCGATCCGGGTTCTCACCGTTTCGGTCATGGCGGGGCTCCTTGGAAAAACCGCACGTGGCGGGCTCGATCCGGGTTGGCGGAGAGGGCGGGATTCGAACCCGCGGTCCAGGTTACCCCGGACAACTGCTTAGCAGGCAGCCCTGATCAGCCACTCCAGCACCTCTCCGCGTCAGGGGGGGCTATTGTACGGAACCGCCCAGCGGCTGTAAAGTAAGCACCTCGGAGGGATGGCCGAGTGGTCGAAGGCGGCGGTCTTGAAAACCGCTGAGGTTCACGCCTCCGTGGGTTCGAATCCCACTCCCTCCGCCACCGCGCCACGGCAGACTGCTCGACCGGACGGAGCCGGGCAGCACGAATGGAGGCGACATGACGATCACGCACGTCCTCATCGTTGGAACCGGAACGTTGGGCTCACAGATCGGATTTCAGTGCGCACTCCATGGATGCGAGACAACGATGTACGACATCGACGCGTCCGCGATCGAGGCGTGCAAACGCGGGCACGAGCGTCTCGGAAAGGCCATTCAGGCCGATCTTGGCCTTGACGATGCACGGATCGCCGCCGCTCATGCCAAGCTTTCGTATTCGACCGATCTCGTCACAGCTGCTCGCGATGCGGACCTCGTCAGCGAATCGGTCCCGGAGGATCCCGCGCTCAAGCGTCAGGTCTTTGCGCAGCTTGACGAGGTGTGCCCGCCGCACACGATCTTCACGACGAACAGCTCCACCCTGCTGCCGGGCGAAATCGCCGGTGCGACCGGCCGTCCCGAGCGCTTTCTGGCGCTGCACTTCGCCAACCAGATCTGGGTGCGCAACATCGCCGAGGTGATGAGGCACCCGGGGACTGATCCCGAAATCTTCGAACGGGTGATCGCATTTGCCAAGCAGATCGGCATGGTGCCGATCCGGATCGAGAAGGAGCACAACGGCTATGTCCTCAACGCCCTCCTCGTTCCGATGCTGACGTCCGCCCTGACCTTGGCCGCAAACGGCATTGCCGCCCCGCCCGACATCGACAGGACATGGATGATCGCCACGAAGGCGCCGGCCGGTCCATTTGGCATCCTCGATCTCATCGGCCTTCAAACGGCTTACACCATTGCCCAGTACTGGGGCCAGAAGACGGGCGACGCACAATCCCTGACAAACGCGGCCTTCCTCAAGGAACGCTACATCGATCGGGGGAAGCTGGGCACGAGCACGGGTGAGGGCTTTTACACCTACCCCGATCCCACCTATCTCCGGCCAGACTTCCTCCGTTCGTGAGGCAGGACCACCGGGAGGGTCATGGCGGCAGAGCTACCGCCTCCCGGATCAGTGGGGTTCGGGCCGGATCGTCGCCTTGAGGATCGTCCGGGCTTCCATCGCCGCGAGCGCTTCCGGAACTCTTTCGAGCGGGTAGACGGCGTTGAGCAGGATGGAGAGATCCGGTGTGCCGGCCGCGAGAAACGCGATTGCGTTCTGCATCGCGGCCGGAGTGTGGTGGTACGCCCCCCGGACGGTGATCTCGGAGTAGTGGAGCTTGTGGGTGTCACAGGCGGCCGTCGTTCCCGGCGCACATCCCCCAAAGAGCAGCACCTGACCGCCAGGGGCCACGGATGCCAGCGCCGTCTCCCACGCGCGGGGGTTGCCCGTCGCCTCGATGACCAGCTCGGGGCCCAATCCGCTGAAGATGCCTGAGAGACGCTCTGCATCCCGGTGGTCACGAGCGGCTTCGAACGCCTCGACGGCGCCGAGCCTCCGTGCAGCCTCGAGCCGGCTCGCGTTTGGATCGATCAGCGCCACGTCGTGACCACGCGGCCCGAGGACGGCGGCGAACATCAGGCCGATCGGTCCCCCACCGATCACGGCGACGGTCTCGTCCCCCGCCAGACGGCAGACGTCGATGCCGTGGAGCACACACGCCAACGGCTCGGCCATCGCGGCCATCGTGGGATCGAGCCCCGGGGGCACCGCGTACGTGCTGCGTTCGGAGAAGCGCCGGGGCACGAGCAGGTACTCGCCGTACGCACCGTTGAGGTAGGACAGATCGGCGCACAGATTTTCCCGCCCAGACCGGCACGCCTTGCACTCCCCGCAGGGGGCCGAGTTGGCAATGACGACACGATCCCCCTCTGCCCATCCATTCGAAGGCTGGCCAAGCTCGACGATGGTGCCGGCCATCTCGTGGCCGAACGGGCCGGGGACCTGCAACATCCTCGGGTGGCCACCGCGTTGCCACACTTTGAGGTCGGTTCCGCAGGTCGCCGCCGCCTCGATGCGAACCAGCAGCTCGCCCCCGCCGGGCCGCGGCGCGGTGACGGTGCGCAGCTCGGTCCGGCGCGGCCCCAGCAGGTAGACGGCCCTGTGGGTTCTGCGCGCCGTGCTCATCGATCGAGCTCCGGCATGATGAGAATCTTCAGCGCCTGACGGGACTGCGCGAGGCCGATCGCTTCGCCGAACCGCTCCAGCGGCATCCGGTGTGTGACGAGCGGCGACGGATCCAGTTTGTGAGCAAAGATCAGATCCGCAATCCGTTTCTGTTCACCAACACCGCCCGAGTAGGTGCTGATGATTCGTTTTTCCGCTTTGAAAAACGAGTTCAGCTCGAAGCCGGCCGTGGCCCGTTCTCCGGCATGGGCAAAGAGCACGGCTGTACCTCCGGGCCGTAAGACGCCGATCGCCTGGTCAAGAGGCCCGGGACCGCCGACCGTATCGAAAACCGCATCGGCACCAAGCCCGCGCGAGACTTCGGCAACGGCATCGGCGAGATCGCCCGGGCCAACGACCGCCGTCGCTCCATGACCCCGAGCGATGCCGCGCCGTTCCTCAAGCGGATCGCTGACGATGACCGCGATCCCGGGCTCGACCGCCCGAAGCACCAGGAGATGTAACAGCCCCATGCTCCCGGCTCCGAGAATGACCGCGGTGCCACGGGCACGGGGCAGATCGGCCCGGTCGATACCCCGCAGCACACAGGCAGCCGGTTCCATGAAAACTGCCGCCTCGTCGGGGACATCGTCCGGAATGACCCGAGCGGCCTCCCTCACGGCGCGCCGCCGGACGAGCACGGCCTCTGCAAACCCGCCGGGTTCGAGGAGGTTTTCCTTGAAGACGGCGCACTGCGTGTGGGCGCCCCGCCGGCAGAGCGCACACTGCCCACACGGCACATGATGGGGCACTACGACGCGCTGTCCGGGCTCGAACCCCTTCACGCCGTCACCTATGGCGATGATAGAACCAACGAGCTCATGGCCGAGCACCGTCCCTGGGGGCACGGTCCGGTTGGCGATCTTGTAAAGATCGGTCCCACACACGCCGCAGGAACGGACCTTGAGAAGGATCTCGCCTTTCCCCGCATCGGGCACAGATCGTTCCTCGATGACGGCACCACCATCGGCATCGAGCGCCGCCACCCGCATGGTTTCCGGGATCGCCTGACTCACCCGCCGATCATAGCGCACACAGGGCCGCGATGCTGCACGGCACCAGCCATCGGATCGCCGGCGAGACTCAACACGCTTGCGTCAACGCCGATGTGGGAGCGGAAGCGCGATCCCACCCCAGATATCCGTCGTCACCTCATCGATGACAACGGCGACCTTCTTTGCCTTGGCGGGCCACTGCATCGGCGATTCGTAGATCCAGTCCCCCTTCCGGTCGGCCAGACGCAACGGAAGTGGTGCCCCTTCCGTTACGAACGGGATCCCCTTCCCCGTGTCAACGGCAATCGTGACGGTGATCCGGGGCGTACCAGTTTCGAGAAAGAGCGGCAGGAACGCAGCCATATTGGTCTTGACGACGAGCCGGCCGCGATAGCCCTTGTGCGGCGAGCCAGCCAAGCCTGTGATGCTTGCCTGTACGTGGAGCGAGCTGCCCGCGAGAGGCTGACCGTCGAGGATCGCGAGCGCACGACTCTTGTTCTGTTGGGTGCGCGTGATGCTCCGGACAACGTGTGGGGCGTGGATGACGATTCCAGCGCGCTTCGGGACGATTGTGACCGTGTGCGGCTTCCCATCGGGCGCTCTGTCGACTGTGTAGGCCACGACGTACGCTTTAATGAAGGTGCTGAGTGTGTGCGTCAGTGCGTCCGGCGTGACGGCGACCGCGCCGCCCGAGGCTTGTGCCGCTTCACGTAACGGATCGACCGGATGGAGCATCAGCGTGCCTGCATTGGCCGTCATCCCCTGGGGAACGGCGCCCATGAAGCTCGCGGCGCGGTTCGCTCCGGACGCCTCGGCAGAGGCGGTGGTATCGGTTTCACCCATGCCGCCGGTGAACCCGACGACCGTCCACCCGGAGCCGGCCAACGCCTGACTGATCTGCTCCCACATCGACGCAACGCTGATCTGCTCACCGACGTCCTGGTGCGATCCTTCCTCGAAGCGTTTCCGCAGGTCCGCCTGATCCCCCCACCGGACGAAGCTCCGGTAGTAGTCGAACGGATCGAGGTCGAACCCCCCCGAGACCAGCAGCAGGATGCGCCCGCCATGGCGCGGCTGGCCCGCCGTCCAGCCCTCAAGTCTCTCCATCGTGCGCCGTACGACATCTTCCTCCTGACGCGCAGCCATGAACGCGAGATGCTCGACCATGTTGGCGTTGACACCCTGGATATTGCGGTAGAAGTCCCGCCGCAGCTGATCGATCTGCTGATGCACGGGGTAGGCCAGCTTGACGTGATCGAGCGCCTCGCTCAGCAACGCGGCATCGGTCAGGCCATCGGCGACGACGTGCGGAGCCGGGTCGGCGACGACGATCCGGACCGGGCCCAGCGCCGTCAGCTTGCCCGCCTCGGCCTTGAGCCCCTTGATCGCCCACGCCATCTGACCCCGGTCGAGCAGATCGTTCTGGAAGTAGATGGTGACGACCGGTGCTGGTTTGGCCGCATGCAGCGCTCGCGTGGGAACCGCCGCCGGTCTTGGCGTAGCGGCCGGGACCGGAGCGGGCGTTTCCGCCGCGTGTGCCGGAACAGTGACGATCAACGGCGTCACCGTCACCTGTTTGACCGGTTTACCATCCTCGAGCACGGAGATGTCTCCTGGACGAAGCACGCTTAGCGGCCGCCCGCGGGCATCCGTCGCCCTGACGATCATCTCGATCGAGGTGACGGCAACCGAACCGGAGAAGACACCGGCCGGATGCGTGACCTTCGGTGGACTGGCCACAGCGGGGCCGGTTCCAAACACGACAATGAGAAGGGAAAGAACACACACCAACCGCCACGTTCTTGAACCGTTCATGGGTCACCTCCCGGGATTCATACGGTTCGCTTTGTCACTTCCCAAGCCGACCGGCCGGACGGCCATGCGGCCGGTTGCTTGCCCATCACGATACGGCTAGATCAACTCCTCGATTCCCCAGACGACGACCTTCAGGGTCTTGCCACAGGCGTCACCACAGGAGCTCTTGATGTCATCGACCAAGGCCCGGAGCTTGCCGGCGGCAACGATCGTGAAGATGATCGATGACGTCTTTGGAAACGCGGCGGACCCCATCCGGAATCCGGATTCGCCGGCGCCAAGCACCTCAGGGATCTCCGTGTACCCAACGATGTCATTGCGGTTGATCAGGACCTCTAACTCTTCCTTGTGTGAGCTCTCAACGATCATCATGACCAGTTTCATCGTTCCCCCCAGATCTGTTCCCCCGGCCTATTCATCCTTGAACCCCATTTTCCGGAACAGGGCCATCGCGGGGCACCACTTGGTCAATCCCGACTGAAGCAGGTTGACACCCACAAGGGCCGTCAACAGGTACCAATGTGGGTCCACCCACGTACCCAAGGCAAGCGATCCGAGGATGAAAAGGCCAGCCGTCGCTCGAACAGCATCATTGACCGTCATACGCCACCACCTCCTGTCTTCCGTCAGCTTCCCGTGCGTGGCGAACCTCGCTCATTCGCCGGTTTCCCCGAGGTCCACGACCTTGTCCGGCCCAACCGTGCTCAGATACATGTAGTAGAGCAGCGGGATGATGATCAGCGTCAGGATCGTCGAGACCACGACCCCCGAGATCAGGGCCATCGCCAGGCCCTGAAAGATCGGATCGAGGTAGATCACCGCACCGCCGACGACGAGCGCTGCAGCCGTCAGAAGAATGGGACGCATTCTGACGGCCCCAGCCGAGATCACGGCATCCTCGAGCCGCTCCCCAGCCTTGAGCTCAAGGTTGACGAAATCCACGAGCAAGATCGAGTTCCTGACGATGATGCCAGCCAGGGCAATCACACCGATCATCGAGGTCGCCGTGAAGAACACGTGGAACAGACCGTGGGCCGGCAAAATCCCGATCAGGGTCAGCGGAATTGGCGCCATGATGATGACCGGCGTGACGAACGACTTGTACCAGCCCACGATCAGCACGTAGATCAGAATCATGACAACGCCGAAGGCGATCCCCATATCGCGGAACGTTTCGTAGGTAATCTGCCACTCGCCGTCCCACTTCATCGTGTAGCGGGTCCGGTCGCGGGGGAGATGGGTCGCGATGATCTTGAGCTTGCGTCCCAGCGGGGTGATGATCTTGGCCAACCGGTGCCGGGTATTGAGGATAGCGTAGACGGGAGATTCGAGCCGGCCCGCCACATCACCGATCACATAGGTCACTGGCTGCAGGTTCTTGTGATACCGGAACTCCTCCCGGTGGGATTGGGTGACATGAACGAGCTCGGAGAGCGGCACCATCCGCCCATCGGCCGCATGGACCGTGAGCTGGAGCAAATCCTGGATGTGGGAGCGCTGCGCACGATTGAGGCGCAGCACGATCGGGACCGGCTCTCTGGAGGTCGGCACGTGCGCCAGGCCAGCATCCGCCCCTGCAAGCGCCACCCGAAGCGTCCGGACGATCTGCTCCGGATTGATTCCGGAGCGCATCGCTTTGTCCCTGTCGATGCGGACGACCCAGCGCGGCGCGGGTTTCTCAACGTACCAGTCGACATCGACCACGCCTGGGGTCGTCTCAAAGATCTTCCGTACTTGACGCGCAATCTTGATCCGTCCGGCGAGCGAGGGGCCGTAAATCTCGGCGACGAGCGTCGAGAGCACCGGAGGACCCGGAGGCACCTCGGCTACTTTCACGTTGACACCCAGCCGCGCGGCGATGGGATCAACGAGCTTCCGGATCTTCTTCGCGAGCTCGTGGGACTTGAGCTTCCGGTGATGCTTGTCGACCAGGTTGACCGCGATATCGGCGACGTTCGCGCCGCGCCGCAGGAAGTAGTGGCGGACGAGCCCGTTGAAGTTGAACGGTGAGGAGGTTCCCGCATAGACCTCGTAGTCGGTGACCTCGGGCAACGTCTGGAAGACCGAGGCGATCTCCCGCGCTGCGGCATTCGTTTCTTCGAGCGTGAACCCTTCGGGCGCGTCGATGACGATCTGAATCTCGGACTTGTTGTCGAACGGGAGCATCTTGACCGTCACGAATCGCACGAAGAGCAACGCGACCGAACCCGCCAACAGCACGACGACGGTGCCGAGCAACACGTACCGCCGGAAGCGGGAGCGCACGAACGGCGTCATCGCCGCCGCATAGATCTTGTGCAGCTTGCTTTCGCCGGGGGTTTCCTGATCGGGCCCGGCGGTGACGTTGTTCAGAGCCAACTCCGCTTTCTTGCGGAAGAGCAGGTAGGTTAGCCACGGCGCGGTCACATAGGCGATGATCAGCGAGAAGACCATCGCTGCTGAAGCGTTGACCGGAATCGGCCGCATGTAGGGCCCCATGAGCCCGGAGACGAACGCCATCGGCAACAGCGCCGCGATCACGGCGGCGGTTGCCAGGTTGTTGGGGCTGCCGACCTCATCGACGGCATAGATCGTCGCCAGGCTCGGCTCGGCCCACCTCAGCTCGTAATGGCGGTGAATATTCTCGACGACCACGATGGCGTTATCGACCAGAAAACCGATGGCAAAGATCAGTGCGAACAGCGTCACGCGGTTGAGGGTGTACCCGAAGAAGTACGAGGCCGCCAGGGTCAGCGCCAGCGTCACCGGGACGACAACGGCGACGACGAGACCCTCGCGGTAGCCCAGCGCAAAGCCCATGAAGATCACGACGGCGAACGTAGCGATGATCATGTGGTCGATCAGCTCGGTCGATTTTTCGTTTGCGGTGAAGCCGTAATCACGCGTTTTTGTGACGTGGATGTCCGAAGGAATGACCTTCCCCCTGAGAGCCTTCAGGCTCCGGTCGAGCTCATGAACCAGCGTGACCGCGTTGGTCCCCTTCTTTTTGGCGATGGCGACGGTAACCGCGGGCGCGTCAACGCCGGCTCGCGCGATCCCCTTCTCGGGCGCAGCCGGTCCCGAGCCCAGCCAGACGTACGAGGACGGTTCATCTGGGCCGTCTGCGATGGCGGCGACATCCTTGAGATAGACTGGCTTACCCCGGTACACCCCGACCACGACATCCCCGATGTCCTTCGCATCGCGGAGGAATCCGCCAACATCGACCTGGATCTCCTGGTTATCCACATCGGCATTCCCGGCGGGAAGCCGCCAGTTGAAGCCACGGATTGCTTGATAGGCCTGAAGGATCGAGACGTTGTACGCTCCGAGCTTGTCGCGGTCGAACGTCACGCGGACGACGTGCCGCTCCCCGCCAATGACCCACACCTGCGCGACGTGCGGATGACGCGAGAGCTCGACCTTGAGCTCATCAGCAACCTTCCGGATCTGGAACGGGGTCTCATGGTTGCTCCACAAAGTGTAGGCAACCACAGGTACATCGTCGATGGTCCGCGGTTTGACCATCGGGGGCCGCATCCCCTTCGGCATCCGGTCCATCACGGAATCGATCTTGGTGCGGACCCGGACCGCCGCTTCGTCCGGAGGCGTGCCAACACGGAAACGAACGATGATCATCCCCCCCGATGGCTGGGACGTCGAGTAGATGTACTTGACGTTCGGAATTTCGTACAACACCTTCTCGAGCGGGGTGATCACACGGTTCTCAACCCCCTCAGCCGTTGCGCCCGGGTATGCCACCATGACATCGATCATCGGAACCTTGATCTGGGGGTCCTCCTGACGCGGCGTGATCATAATGGCAAACGCCCCCAGCAGCAGGGCGAACACAACGATGAGCGGGTTGAGCTTTGAATGGAGGAACGCCTTTGCCACACGGCCCGAAACGCCGAGCGGCCTTCGGGTCATCTTGAGGTGGAGCGCTGCCCGGCGTTCCGCCTCGGCCTCTTCCGGTGACGGCCCCTCCGCCGGCTCGTCGACTCCCGGACGGGTCTCCGGGCCCAGATCCTCGCGGTCGCTCATCGTGCCACCTCCACCGGGGTTCCATCGGGGACGGTACCGGAGAGATCGGTCAGCACTTCATCGCCCTCGTTGAGGCCGGACAACACTTCGACTCGCCCGTCCGGCAGGGCCGATCCGGTCGTCACGGCACGGGTCCGGGCCTTCCCCTCGCTGTCACGAACCACCACGAGCTCGAGCCCACCGAAACGATGAACGGCGGAGGCCGGGATGACCAGCCGCGACGTGACGTCTCCGGGCAGCGCCGCCCGTCCCGAGATCCCTGACGGCACGTCGAGCTTGCCCAAGCCAACCTTGACCGTAAAGGTGTGCGTGGCGGGATCGGCTGCCGGCACGATCTCGGAGACGGTCCCCTGGACCGTTCCAAGGCTAGGGCGATCATCGAAGCGCACGCCGATGCTCTGACCCCGCTTGATCCGGTGAATGTCGGCTCCACGCACGGTCAGCCAGATCTGCCGCCCGGCGAGCGATTCGACGCGAACGAGAGGGCGGCCCGGAGCGGCAAGATCGCCGACGTCGACCAGCTTATCGACGACCCTGGCGGCAAACGGCGCCCGGACGATCGCCTCCTTGGCAACGGACGAGGCCGCTTGAACGGCGCCCTTCGCCTGCTCGACGGCGCCCTTCGCCTGCTCGTACTGCATCCGGGCCATGTCGAGCTCGAGATCAGACGCAGCCCCGGTCTTGTGCAGGTTGGTAAACCGCGTGAAGTTCTTCTGAGAGATTGCCAGCGCCGCCTCGGCTTGGGCCAGAGCGCCCTTCGCCTGCGCCACCTGCCCCTCGATTGTCTGAGGCTGGATCTCAAGCAGCGCCTGTCCCTTCTTGACCACCTGGCCGGCGTGCACGTGAACGGCGATCACCGGGCCGATGACCCGGCTCGAGACGAACGACTGCTTTACCGGCTGGACGATGCCGTACACCTCGATCGGCTTCTGCTCGCGGATCGTCACAACCTTGGTGACGTGTGCCGTGACCGGTGTGAACTGCGTTGGCGCCTGGGCGGGCCGCTCTCGGCCGCACGCTCCAGTGATAAGGAGGGCGCAGAAGACGGGGACGATGCTCAAGCGGGTGATACGGTTCATCAGTGTGCCTCCGGGGACGTTTCCAGCGCAACGATCGATGTGCCGGAATTGAAATAGAGCCGGTACGTCGCGAGCGCGACGTCGTAGCGGGCAACGAGCTCGCTGACTTCAGCCTGACGAAGCTGGGTTTCGGCGTCTAAGAGATCGATCATCTTGTCCAGGCCCTGCTTGAAACGGGCCTCACGAACGCGCAGCGCCTCACGAGCCGAAGCCAAAGCCGCCTTGGCGGTCAGGTGCCGCGCGCGTGCGGTGAGAAGTTCCTGCCACGCCTGCCGGACCTGGAGCCGGATCCCCTCCTGAAAACGGTGGATATTCGATTCGAACGAAGCCGTCCGGAACTTGGCCGATGCGCGGGCCGCACGGTCGGCCCCCCCACGAAAGAGATTGAGCTTTGCGACGGCCATGATCGCACCGGACATCCCATGGTTGCCGGCGAACGCATCATCGTACCAGTCGTACCGGCCGATGACGGCGACCTGCGGGAGGTAGCCAGAGGTTGCCACCTTCTCTTCGAGCCGCCCAGCGTTCAGCTTGGCCTTGGCTGCACCGAGGTCACGCCGGTGCGCCAGGGCACGATCGATCCACGATTGGAGGCTGCCGGTCACCGGTGGAGCCGGCGGCAATGGCGCCAGCTCATGGTGCGCCGACTGATCGAGCCCCATCTGAAAGTTGAGGGCGGCCTCGGCGAGCTGGGCACCGCTCGAGGCCTGCTCCACCAGCTCGTTCATGTGAGCCAGAAAGACCTTCGCCTTGAGCACCTCGGCCTTGACGATCATTCCCTGCGCGGCGTACTGCTCGGCCAGCTTGACGTGGCGCGCCGTCGTGTCCCGTGCCTTCGTGATGACATCGAGGTACTCTCGCGCCTTCGCGAGGTTCGTGTAGGCCGTCACGGTATCGAACGCCACCTGCTCCTCGGTGTGCGAGTGCATCAGCGTGCTGGCGTGGGACATCAAGTCGGCCTGGTGGATCCTCGCTGACAGCTTACCGCCCGTGTAGACCGGCTGGACGAGCTGCACGCTGGTCAGCCATGTCGTCATCTCGCTCGGATTGTTTGGATCCAGCATCGCAAAGTCTTGCAAACTGAAACGCTTCTGGTTGAGCTGGAAGCCGAACGCCTCGGCCGGGTTGTTCGTCCGGTCGTACATCTCCGTCAGATCGACGCTCGGCAGCCGGAATCCCTTCGCCCTCCGTGCGTTCGCCGCATCCGCTTGCGCCGCAGCTTGGGCGCTGCGAACCGCAGGATTGTGCTCGAGCGCCATCTTAACGGCAGCTCCAATCGTCAGCGGCGGCGTTGCCGCAGCTCCGCCCGTTGCGACCGCCACACAGAGCATTCCCAGCAACACATTTCGTCGCATCTTTCCCCCCAACGTCCAACGTTCCACTACATAACCACGAAGGAATATATGATATTCCTCGACCCTGTCAATATGCCTCCGGCCGGAAAACCGGACCGATGAAAGGGGCTATGATCCTTACCCGTCCTGAGCTTCCGGTCCAGTGATTTCTTGCGTCGTCACACGTTTTTCAGCAAAGCGGACGCAGGCACGGCGTAACGTCTCCGCGGCCCAGTGGAGCGGGCGCCGCGCATTGACCGCAACGCTCTTTAAGCGTTCCGGCTCCCCATGATCCGAAACAACCTTCAACCCGGCCCACGGTACGTTCCAGAGTGACGCAACGTGAGCGATCGCGGCGCTCTCCCAGTCGACGACAACGCGCTGGCCACCGGCGTCGACCGGAGGCCGATGCCCCGGAGAAGGGACCTCTCCTTCCCAACACGCCAGACGCACAGGGGCTGTCCCTGGAACGTCGAGCAACTCTTCGAGCAACCCGGCTTCCGGCTCGAAGCGCCCGGGAATCTCGACAGGAAGGTCTTCAACCTGGCCGAGCGCAACGTCGAGCACAACGTCCGGCGCCACCAGGCTCCCCACCTCGAGTGTGACATCGGGAGAGCTGGCCATCCCAAAGCTCAGGATCGCAATCGGCTCAAAGTAGCCGATCGCCGCCTGCGCAGCGGCCGCGGCTGCCGCCTTACCTGGGCCGCAGCGGATGATCGCGACCGGAACGTTCCACATTTCACCAGTCCACAGCGTCCACCGGCCCCAACGCTTCCTCACCATCTCCCGCCCGACGCTCGCAGCCGCGCGGGCTTCAAAGGCGTAGGCAACGATGACGACGACGGTTGGCTGCACGGTCCCTCCGGAACACAAGCATGGTATCACCCCGGCTGGAGCGGAGACATTGGAGCACCGGTAGTCCCACACGACACCCGGCCGGTACCATGCCGCCGGATCATCCCGCGCTTCGCGGATCGTTCCCGAGCCGCAGTCCGGTCAGTGCGACGGCCATGGCATCTGCCGCGTCACGGGCGGGCGATTTGTCCAGCCCAAGCAGGCGGGTGACCATGAAAACAACCTGATCCTTCTCGGCCCGGCCGTAACCGACGACCGCCGTCTTGACCTCGGCGGGGCTCAGACTCACCGTAGGGACGGCGTAGCGGCCCAGCACGGCAAGGAGAACACCGCGGCTCTCGGCGAGCATCAGGCCTGCGCGTGGATGTTTGCCAGAGAATCCGGACTCCACGGCCGCCTGGTCGGGTTTCATACTCACGACGACCTCAGTAAAGGTCCGTTCAAGGGTGGCCAGCCGCGTGGGCCTCTCGCCGGACCCGGTCCGGATGACGCCGGACGCCTCGAGCTCGACGCGACGCCCCGAACCCCGAATGAGCGCCCACCCCGTGGCCGCCGATCCGGGATCGACGCCAAGCATCCGGATCACGCGTCCGCCAGAAGCTCTTCGTCGATATCGAAGTTCGCCCAGACGTTCTGGACGTCGTCATGATCGTCGAACGCATTCATCAGCCGGATCATCTGTTGCGCCTGCTTGCCTTCGAGCCGGACCTCGGTCGACGGGTCCATGTCGAATTCGGCGGCTTCAACGGCGACACCGAGCCCCTCCAGGTTTTCCTTTGTCTGATGAAGCTCCTCAGGTGCGGTGTAGATCCGGTAGTACTCGGGATCATCCGCATCAAAATCCTCGGCACCAGCTTCGAGCGCGAGCTCCATCAAGCGGTCCTCGTCGAGATCGTCCGACCGGGGCACGAGCAGCACTCCCTTGCGCTGGAAGAGCCAGGACACGCAGCCGTTTTCACCGAGGTTGCCGCCATGTCTGGAGAAGAGGTGCCGGATTTCGGCTGTCGTCCGGTTCCGGTTGTCGGTCAGCACTTCTATCATCACCGCAACTCCGCCGGGGCCGTACCCCTCGTACGTCACAGGCTCATAGCTGACACCCGGCAGCTCGCCGGTCCCACGTTGAATCGCACGCTTGATGTTGTCCGCGGGCATGTTGGCCGCCTTGGCCGCCTGAACGGCGGAGCGCAGCCGTGCATTGGCATCTGGATCGCCGCCACCCTCTCTTGCCGCGACCGTGATCTCACGGATGATCTTCGTAAAGGCCTTCCCCCGTTTCGCGTCCTCCCGGGCCTTCTTGTGTTTGATCGAGCTCCATTTGTTATGTCCGGACATACATTTTCCTCCTCTTCCCGCGGGGGCCAACCCACCAGTCGCATTATAACCGCCCCCAACGCCGGCGGCATCGCAGCAGGTTGACTTTACAGGCCGGAAGCAGATAATGATGAACGGGGCATCTATCAACTCCGAGGTCCGGAAGTGGGAAACTAGGGATTATGAAAGAAAACATTCTTCTCATTGAGTATGAGCCTCGCTACGTTGAACGGGTCCGAAGCGCGCTTGACAAACCGGAGTTCGAGCTGAAGGTGGCCGGCGACCTCGATGAGGCGGTCGGCGCGTGCGCACACTTCGAGCCTCATCTTGTCATCATGACCTCCGTGCTGCCGGGTCACAAGCTCGAAGACGCCATCACGCAACTTCGGGCTCGCGCGGGCCTGAGAAGCACCCCAATCCTCCTCCTGATGTCGGGGTACAACGGCTCCAATCCCACCGGCGATGCGGCTGCCTACGGTGCGCAAGACATCCTGGAGCGTCCCTTCCCGGCTGAGGCGTTGAGCCAGCGGGTCCGGCGCTTGCTCGCCGCGTTCGGCGATGCGGCTACGACGCAACCGATCCCGCGCGATCTCGTCGGTGCGATCCAGAGAGAAGGAGCGGGCGGGGAAGGTGAGCCTTCGCTGACCTCGCAGGACCTGTTTGCCGACATCCTTTCCGATATGGAAGAAGAAGCGCCGGTGACGCCGCCGCAAGAGGTGTCACCGGGAACGAAGGAAGAGAAGGGGAAAACTCCAGCAAGCGCACAGCCAGATCATCAGGTCGACAAGGCCCTCGAGGAAACACTCGCCGGCGTGCTCGAACAAACGCCAGCTCCACGGCCTCGCACCACCACATCGGGCAGCGATGTTGACAAGGTCCTCGAAGAAACTCTGGCCGGCCTCGACGTGCACATCGGTTCGAAACCGAAACAGCCTCAGAAGGCACAGGCGCCATCGGAAACTGGTGCTCCGAAGAAGAAAGAGGAGGAGCCCGGGGAAGAAAAAGCTCAGGCCGCAGTGGAGCCGGACGTGAAGCCAGAGGCGAAGGCTGCACCTCACCCGGAGAAGGAACCGCACGAGGCAGCACAACCAAAGAAGAAAGTGCCGGTTGAGCCGCCCCTCACGCCAGCCGCTCCCGAGGTTGTCTCACCTCCCGAGCCTCCCGAACCCTCGAAGCCGGCGCCCAAGATTTCTGGAGAGAAGTTTGGGCAGTACATCCTGATGGAGCATATCGCCACCGGCGGGATGGCCGAGGTTTTCAAGGCGCGCATGATGGGGATGGAAGGCTTTCAAAAGACCGTCGCCATCAAGAGAATTCTGCCGCATCTCACCGACAACGATGAATTTGTCACGATGTTTATCGACGAGGCGAAGCTCGCGGCGCAACTCAACCACAACAACATCATCCATATTTACGATCTCGGCAAGATCAAGGGCTCGTACTACATCGCGATGGAGTACATCGATGGCTGGGACTTGAGGTCGGTCCTTCAAAAATGCCGCGACAAGGGGATCACCGTTCCCATCCCACTGAGCCTGTTCACCGCCTCCCTCCTGGCCGGCGCGCTCGACTACGCTCACCGGAAACGTGACTTCGAGAATCGCGACCTCGGGCTCGTTCACCGTGACGTCTCACCGCAGAACGTCCTGATCTCCAAGGAAGGTGAGATCAAGCTGTGCGATTTCGGGATCGCGAAGGCCGCCTCGAAAGCCTCCCACACCCGCGCTGGCGCCCTCAAAGGCAAGCTGCAGTACATGTCCCCCGAACAGGCGTGGGGCAAGGAGATCGATCACCGGTCCGATATCTTCTCCCTCGGACTCGTGCTGTACGAGATGCTGACCGGGAAGCGGGTTTTCGCCGGTGATTCTGAGATGTCGGTGCTCGAACAGGTGCGCAACCCCCAGGTTCCACCGCCTTCGACCGTCAATCCGGAGATCCCGCCCAAGGTCGACGAGATCGTGCTCAAGGCTCTCGAGGGAGATCCGGACAAGCGGTATCAATCGGCCCGAGAGCTTCAGCGGGACATCAACAAGGTGCTACGCAAGATGGGTGGTGGGCCGACGGCATCTGACCTGGCCGAGTTCATCGCCGGTGTCATGGAGCCGGAAGCCGGGGCGGCGTCTGGGACCGGGGCCACGCCTGAGAAAGCCGCAGCAGCCGCTGTGGAGCCAGCGCCGGGCGAAGCTGCGCCCCCCAAAGAGGAAGTTTCTCCGGCCGAGAAGCCACCCGTCGTGCTTCCGGATAATACTGGCATCACCGGCATCAACAAGTTCCCGGAGCAATCGGGCAAGAAGCCGCCGATGCTGTGGATTGGGATTGCCGCGCTGATCGTGATCGCCGTTGTGCTGTACTTCGTTTTCGGACGGGGTGGGGGCGAGGCGCCCCCGGTCGCTGTGGCGGCGCCGACGCCAACGCCCGTTCCAACCGTCGTAGCATCGACGCCGACACCTTCGCCGGCGCTCAAGGCCATGATCAAGGAACAGGCTGCCGCACTGGTCGCCAAAAAAGAGCAGGCACTGAGGAAACAGATCGCCAAGGAGATGGCAACGCCGACCCCACCTCCAACCCCAACTGCAACGGCAACGCCGGTTCCAACTGCCACACCGACGCCAACACCGACACCACCGCCCACCCCAACACCGACAGCCACGCCGATTCCACCGACGCCAACGCCTTCGGTCCGTGAGGGTGAGCTCGTCAGGCCGGGACCTGGGGTCACGATGCCGGTGCTCATCAAGCGGGTCAATCCGATGTATCCACCGCTGGCCCGCCAGATGCACGTAGGGTGCGACGTGCGTTTGCGGGCGCTGGTTGGTCCCGATGGTGCGGTCGAAAAAGTCCAGATTCTCCGCGTCTCCCGGCACGGCCTTGGCTTTGAAAAGTCTGCGGAGAAGGCCGTTCGCGAGTGGCGTTTCCGCCCTGCAACCAAGAAGGGTGTCCGGGTCCGGATCTGGATCCCGATCAATATTCCATTCGTCGTGCAATAATGTCCCAAAGGAGGGATTGAACCGTGCTCACTGATGCGCAGCGTAAGTTTTACGAAGAGGCCCTGAAAACGACCAAACAAGAGATTCACGACCTGGAGAACCAGATCCAAGAGGAGCTCGCCAAGGTCAAGCAGAAGATTGCCGATCTTCAGTCGGCTCAGAAAGCATCGCGCCAGATGTACGACGCGGCCTGTCAGCGCCTTGGTATCCCGAACGATCTCGAAGAGGAGAGCAACCAGAGCTGACCCTAGGAGCCGGGTCTTCCAGGCCTGGGAACGGACGCCTGCCACCCCACATGGGCTCTGTGGGTGGGGTGGTTGTGTTGTCTCAGAGGCAGGTGCCCTGGTGTTGCCTCGCCGCGTGTTTGTAAAGGGGAGTCATGAAGCCGGAAGCGAACGTTCGAGAAGGGCTCTGGATCAAGTGCGAGGCGTGTAAAGAGATTCTGTATCACAAGGAAGTTACCAACAACGCCTTGGTATGTCCCCGGTGCGATCATCATTTCCGGATGACCGCAGCTCAACGGCTCGAGCTGCTCTTTGACGAGGGCCAGTACAAGACCCTGTTCCGGCCGATCCGTTCGGTCGATCCTCTGGGCTTCGTCGACACAAAGGCATACCCCGACCGCCTAAAGGCCTATACGAGGAGGGTTGGGCCGGGCGATGCGCTCATCGTCGGCCAGGGGAACATCGAGGGAGAGCCGGCCATCATCGCTGCGATGGAATATGCATTCATGGGGGGCTCCATGGGTTCCGTGGTTGGTGAAAAGATGGCGCGGGCGATCGAGCGGTGCCTGGCGCGGAAGCTCCCCCTGATCTCCGTTGCGTGCTCGGGTGGCGCCCGCATGCAGGAGGGCGTCCTCTCGCTGATGCAGATGGCCAAGATCTCGGCTGGGCTGGCGCGGATGCGGGAGAAAGGGCTCCCCTACATCTCAGTTCTGACCGATCCCACCACCGGCGGCGTGACCGCCAGCTTCGCCATGCTCGGTGATATCAACATCGCTGAACCGGGGGCACTGATTGGCTTTGCCGGTCCCCGGGTCATCGAACAAACCATCCGTCAGAAGCTCCCCGAGGGGTTCCAACGGTCCGAGTTCTTGCTGGAGCACGGCATGCTCGATATGGTCGTGCACCGGCGGGATTTGAAGGCGGCGATCGCCCGGTGCCTCACCTACTTCCGCTGAGCCTCGAAAAGCGCCGCCCCGGCCTGATCCAGCCGACGCTCGATCGCATCATCCGTGCGGCTGCGATGCTCGGTCATCCCGAGAGTGCCTTCCCCTCGATTCGCATCGCGGGAACCAACGGGAAGGGATCGGTGGCGGCGATGCTGGCGGCTATCCTCGACGCCCACGGTTTGAGAACGGGGCTCTACACCTCCCCCCACCTGGTCGACGTCGAGGAAAGGTTTCTCCTCGCTGGACGCCGAATCACGCGGCCCGAGCTTGAGCAGCTCCTCGCTGAGCTCGAGGCGTTCCCCGATCTCAGTTTCTTCGAAGCCCTGACGCTGGCCGCATTCCTGTGGTTTCGAGCCGGGGGGGCCGATGCCGCCGTCCTCGAGGTGGGCCTTGGCGGCCGGTGGGATGCTACGCGCGCCGCTCCCTGCTTCGCCGCCGGACTGACGAACGTTGGGACCGACCATGCGCGCTGGCTTGGCAGCACCCGGACCGAGATCGCCAGCGAGAAAGGCGCCGCACTGGCGGGTGTTCAGTTTGCCGTACTCGGCCCGGAGGTCGAAGCCGGGCTCGTTGCCCACCTCGGTGTTCCAGACTCGATCGCTGCCGGCGACCTCGTGCGGATCCGGCCGCTGGGACCCGGCGAGGCTGACGCCGATTGGGGACAGGGACGCCATCCCCTTCGCATCCCGCTTCCCGGAAAACACCAGCTGGCCAACCTCCATCTCGCGCTCGCACTCGCTCGCGCGGCCGAGCTTCACGGTGTGATCGACCGGCTCGATCCCGCCCGGGTGCGTCTCGGCCTCGCCAACGTCCGGTGGCCCGGCCGGCTGAGCACCCATGCCATCCGGGGCCGTCAGGTCCTCCTCGATGGCGCTCATAACGCCGAGGCCACGCGGGCCCTCGCCCACTTTCTCACCAATGCCCCGCACCGGTACAACCTGCTCTTTTCCTGCCTGGACGACAAGCCGGTTGACATCATGGCCGGCCTCCTGACCCCGCTCGTCGGCGATGTCGCCATCTTTCCGCTCGGTGGCGATCGCGGCATGCCGCTCGACGATCTCCAACGCGCGTTTCCCGCTGCACGGTCCGCGGACAGCGCCCTTGCCGCGCTCGCCCTGCTCCCCGATCCCGTGCTGGCAACCGGCAGCCTCCGCGTTGCCGGCGAGCTTCTCGCCGCCGCGGACCATCCGCACGCCTGATCGTCCCACCCACCACCCCCCGTTTGTGTATACATCCCGGAAAGGATGAACCTCCGGCCTCCACATGACTTACCCGCCTTCTTCTGCCGCGCTCGAGTAAACTCGCGCTAGCCCAAGCTGAAGAGGTGTTAGCATCGTAGATGGAGGTATCGGGTTTCCCAACGAATCGGCACAAAAGGCGGTTGGTATGGCGCGCATTCGCCGAAATCCGTTCGTGCTCGTGGTCCCGGCGTTGATTCTGTTCGTTACGGGGTCAGCCGGCGGCACGAATCGCTCCGCCACCCGGCCCGGAAATCAACGGAGGACAGAATGAATCATTGGCTGCAACGAATCGCCGCAATCATTCCGGTGACGATGGCCGCCTTCAGTTTAGGCCTCTCCGGCACGCCGGCCTGGGCCGGACAGCCCTCCTGGGCGTCGATCAGGCAGAAGACTTTCGTCATCCGGTATCACTCAACCATGGAGCCGGCCGCTACCGACACGTCCGGGATCTGGGACTTCGATCCCTTGACCGGCGCCTACCACAGGCTGAGGCCGTTTCACTACAACGCGGCCATGTACGGCGTGACTGACGGGCCCGGCGGAAGCGGACAGGGCTCGTATCTCGCCACCATGGGTGACCGGCTGGTCTTTGAGGCCTGGCCGTCGATCATCGAATTCGATGCGGCTAGCCTGCGCATCGTGCGCCGCTCCGCGATGTTCGGGCCGCCCCTGCGCTACCTCGGCTGGGCCATCCAGGGTCCGGTTATTGACGACGGGCTGAGCGCGACAACGGGCCTCCCGAAAGGCATCTACGGCTTCGTTCGATGTATGTTCGATGTCGTCTCGACAAACGGTGGATGGGGGGGCAGGGGTTGCGAGCCAACCCTTTTCCCGGGCTACGATGCTCCGATTCAGGACAGCCTGGACGAGGTGTTTTTCCGTCGCCCGGCTGGTGCGGCCTCGGGTGATCTCGTCCCCGTCCTCACGTTGACACCATCGATTCAGCAGGCCGCGCTGACTGCGTTCGATCCCGGCCGGAACGGATTCTGGCTGGGGACGAAGACGACGCTGAGCTTTCACCCGATCACCGGCGGCGGCCTGGGCGGCGCAACGACGATCCTCGATCTCACCGGCCCGCCGCTGAATGATGCGGACCTGTGGCTCGACGCGGTCTTTTACCACCCCACCAGGAAGTTTTTTCTTCTCGAATGGGAAAACCCAGGGCAACCTCAACACCTCTCGGTTCTCGACGATGGTCTCAAAGCCAAGCTGGCTCCAGATGCCTTGAGCGAGGCGGGTGAGCCTCGCCTGCCGATTGCTTTCGCAGCGTTTGCGGGGGATCCTCCGGCCGAGAAGGTGCAGACGATCCCGATCGTGGTCCACGCCCCCGGCAAGAACGGCACCTTCTGGACGTCGGACCTTTACCTTTACAACCCCTCCGCCGACCCCGTGACGATCTCGGTCCGCCGGGTGGCGAGGCCTGCCGGGACGAGGACGATCGAGCTTCCCGGCCATGGGAGCCGGGTCATCACCGACGTCCTCAGCTGGGCCGGCGGCGGCCCCGGGGGCGACGGAATCGATCACGACGCGCTGGTGCTCACCGCCCCCTACCGCTGGGGCGAAAACCTCGTCGCCGCCGCCCGGGTCTGGACACCGGATTCCGATCCCGTGCTGCGCGCCGAGGGCGGCACCATGGGCCAAGCCGTGCCGGCCGTGCCCGATACCGCCGGCTACTCCAACCACCTGCCGTGGGAGAAGGATACCGAGTCGGTCAACGGCGGCGTCTACGCCTACCAGTGGCCGGAGATTCGCAACGCGACCCTGATCCTCGACTACCGCAAGCCGGGACGCTTCCGGCACAACCTCGGCGTCGTCAACGACGGCGATCAAGCGCTGACGGTGCGCCTGACCTGGGCTTCACAGATGATGTATCTCTACAATGGCGGCCTCGACGGCGCCGGCGCCCCGTCCCAGCGGAGCTTCGACGTGCCCGCCCACAGCGTCAAGGAAATCAGCATCGAAAAGCTCTTCCCCGCGAGCATTCGAGACGCCTACATCCCACGCCTCTGGGTTGTCGCCGACCGTCCCGCTTCGATCTGGTTCACGATGGTCGACAACATCACCGGGGACGCCGTCTTCGTGCCCTACACCCTCTTCGACCAGCTCGGCGACGACTTCAGCCGCGCCGCCGTTCCCGCCGTCGCGCACGTCCCGGGCAAGAACGGCACCTTCTGGAAGACCGATCTTTACACGTCGTATTCCAGCCCCCAAACCATCGACAGCCTCCAAGCCTGGTTCCATCCCTCCAGTCAGGCCGAGGGATGCGGAGGTGCCACGGGGGAGATCTCCCAACTGCTCACCGGCGTGCTTCCAATGGATCTCGACACGTGGCGGGCAACACTCAGATCAATCCACGATCCCTACGCCGAAACGGACGGGTCGGGATGGCGCAATATTTTCCCCGACCTCGTCCACCGCTTCGACGCGTGCGCGTCCGATGACAGCGTCCGCGGCGCCTTCGAGATGAAGGAAGGATCGTGGATGGGAGCCTATACCAGGACCTACACGACCCGCAGCGATGGCGGAACGTACGGTGGCATGCTGCCGCTCTACCCGCCTCACGGGTGGCCGGTGCAGCACTTCGCGGGGATCGCCGTCGGCCCGGCGTTCCGGATCAACGTCGGTCTGTACAACGGGGATGCCCAACACACCATCGTCAACCGCCTGACACTCTACGATGCGAACGGCAACCAGGTCGCCGAGCACGACATCACGCTCAAACCCTGGGCCAACCTGGTCGAGCCTCTGGAGACCGCCCTCGGCAGGGCCAAGGGATCCCTGCCGGCCGGCATCTACGGCCTCACCGTCCTCCCGCTCGACGATGCAGCCCACGGCGTCGAGGGCCGCTCCTGGGCCTTCGTCTCCCTCGTCGACAACGTCACTGGAGACTCCACCAACTGGTGGTGAGGCATGCGCAACCCTCAGGCAGACCGGCCCCGCGGCTACCGTATGATCTGCCACGGCGCCAGCACCGTGCGATGGAGGCTCCCGTACAATGATGCCGTGCAGTTGGAGCTCTTTTCTCCGGACCGCACGGCCCTCGCCGAGGGGTGGGAAACTGTGGAGCGGTTGGACCTCGCCAGGGCGCGCCGCGTCTTCGAGGATGTGTTGGACCGTTGGCCGGAGACGGAGGAGGCTACCGAGGCGCTCCGGTGGCTGACCGTGGCGGAGGAGCGGCTGGATGGCATGGAAGGGGACGCTCCGCGGGAGCTGATCACACGCCTGTGGAACGCGCGGGACGCGTTCCCGCGTCAAGGGTTGGGCGGCAGGTTCCGGGAGGCCGTGCTCGCGCGGCTGCTCTCAGAGATGCAGGTGCGGGGCCTGGGGGGGCCGGCAGATGCTCCGTGCCAGGGAGAGGCGTTGCTCGAGGCCGGACGCCCCGGCGCCGCCGTCCGGTGGCTGACCAGGGCTGTCGCAGTGCCGGGCTGCAGGAAGGATCTCCGGCGGATTTTGGGGTTGGCGTTCTGGGCCTCGGAGCGTCCCAAAGAGGCACGGCGCCACTGGCTGGCGTGGCTGCTCACATTCGACGAGGAGGAGGCTGCCAGGGCCGCCGCGAGCGTGCCGGCTCCAGAGATCCCGCGGCTGGTCGCTGCTCACGGCGCTGCAAGCGCCCCGGTCTGGGCATGGCTTGAGGGCCTCGCGCCGCTTCTCAAGGATGACGAGCTGCCCGGCCGGCGGACGGAGGCCCTGGAGCTCCACCGTCACGTCCTGGCCGCCGAGGAGGCTCGGCGGCGGGGAGATCTCGACGAAGCCATCACCCACCGGGAAGCTCTGCTCCGCCTCGATCCGGAGCTCCTCCGGCGGTACATGCACCGGCTTGGATAGCGGGCCCGCCCAGTGGCCCGGCGCTCGATGCGTGGGGGGCGGCGCCGGCTGACTGACGCCCGTCAGTGCTTCGGTTTTTCGGGCACTTCGATCTGGGGGCCGCGCTCCTTGACGATCAGGCGGTACCACCATTTCGGATACGGCGGATGGGTGACGTGCCCCTGCTCGTCCTTGACGTTGCCATCCATGTACTTGACGAGGAGCTGCTCGCCGAGCTTTCGCCAGCGCTTGACGGTACGGTTGCCCTGCGCAATCGAGTAGCGGGTCAGCTCCTGCTGGGCGAGCCGGGGTGACTGGCGGTAGAGCGCGAGCGCGGCCGCTTCCTCACCGGGTTGCGCGGCGAAGAACGATCCCTCGAGCTGATGTTGCACCTTCCGGATGTCGACGATCATGTCGCTGTACCGGGAGTAGGCGTAGTTGGCGACCCAGTTGAAGACCCAGAACGCGGATTGCCACGAGAAGTGGTAGAGATCAGCGACGCCCTTTGCGTACGGGTGCGGGATCGCCGTGACGCCGCAATAGATCGGCACGTAGACGGTCGAGGATGTGTCGTCGACACCGAACCAGTGGACGCCACCGATGGGATCGGGCAGGAACGAGCGGGCCTGACTGACGAACGACATGCCGGTTTGCTGTGTCGAGATGGCGCGTTCGTTGACGTACTTCTTCCCATCGACCGTCCACACCAGCGGCCGCCACCGGTACGGGCAGCCAAATGGTCCCGCGCCAACGCCCTTCGTCAAGTCGAATGGGGTTCCTTCGAAGTGATCGCGCATCAACGACATGACATCGGCGACACTCAGCTTGTGATCGGGCTTGACGGCAAACGGGAGCCGCTTATCGAGGTGGTAGCCGTCGGCGTACTCGGGGCCGAGGTGCAGGGAGGGGGCGACGCGCCGGAAGACGTTCCAGACACGCGCCTCGCAGAAGCGGACGGCGCCGAAATTGATCGGGGCGTAGGTGTCGGCAAAAGAGAAGTCCTTGTCGGGTCCGGAGTACCAGCCTTTCTCACGGGCGAACGAGATGACGTCCTTGGCGTAGAGACAGGTTGCGGGATCGTGGAGAGGAAAGGTCCGGATCCGGGACTGGTTGGCGTGGCCGGAGACCTCGCCGTCCGGCACCTTACGGGCAACCCACAACACACCGGTATGCCCCTTCCCCTTGCCAACCATCTCCAGGATCCACGCCTCGTTTGGATCACCGACGGAGAACGACTCGCCATCGGAGGCGTACCCGTACTTCTCGGCGAGCGAGGTCATGACCTTAATGGCCTCCCGGGCCGTTCTGGCGCGTTCCAGGGCGATGAACATTAAGCTGCCGTAGTCGATCATGCCGGACGGACCGGCGAGCTCCTTGCGTTCGTCGAAGGTCGTCTCACCAAGCATCACCTGGTGCTCGTTCATCAGCCCCACGACCCGATAGGTCCGCCGGACCTGAGGGATCTCACCGAGCTTCTTGCCGGTGTCCCAGTCGATGATTTCACGCATCTCACCGGGACGGTGGATCTCGGCGGGCTCGAAGTTGAGATACCCGTAAAATGTGTGCGAGTCGGAGACGTAGGCGACCAGCGTCGAGCCGTCCGTCGTTGCGCCCTTGGTGACGATGATGTTCGAGCAGGGCCAGGCGGCCCCCGTCAACCCGAGCATGGTGAGGAGAGCGATCGTCAATCTTTTCGGCATGTGACCTCCGCGCCGCAGATCTGCGGTCCGGCCATTCTAACGGAGTTTCCCGGACGGAGGTTGTTGCGCTGTGCGGAACTCGTGTGATCCCATTGGATACGACCACTATGGAAGCACGCTCACCCCAACGCCAAGGCAACCGGTCGCGGGGAGAGCGCCCGAGGGAGCGCGGACTTCAGTCCGCATCGTACGCTCAACGCGTTCTGGTACAAAAAGATGCGGACTGAAGTCCGCGCTCCCTCGGGCGCTCTCCCCGCGACCGGTTGCCTTGGCGTTGGGGTGAGCGTGCTTCGATCGTGGTCGTATCCGCTGGGATCACACGAGTTCCGCACAGCGCAACAACCTCGCATCCACAAAACCGCACAAGGTCCACCACGCAGCGGTATTGAGACCCTTGCGCGAAACCTCCTGGGCGGGCGGGGGAAAAACGTGGCAGACAAGCGTCGGGATATCTAACACCGTCCCCAACCCGGACATTCGCAAACAGGATCTCGACGTTGCGCGTTATCCGTACGTTACGCCGCTTTCCCCGGCGTGATGCAATTGCTGTTCGTTGAGAGGAGGCGAGATCCTTCGCCTTCGGCTCAGGATGACGGGGAGAAGCGTCATACTGAGGCGCCAATGCCTTCCCCTCCACTGTCCTCCTGAGGCGCCAATGCCTTCCCCTCCACTGTCCTCCTGAGGCGCCAATGCCTTCCCCTCCACTGTCCGTATGATGGGTTATGTGTTGGGGTGGCCCTTGGTACTGTCTGCTGGCCGAGCCGATGGGCGATGGCCTAGCT
>WGCW01000162.1 GCA_015493585.1 Acidobacteriota bacterium | reverse complement strand
GGACACGCGTCGTGCTGAAGATCTTCCGTTCTGAAGTATTCGAGGCGCGGTTGCACCGGCAGCCAGGGAACGTCGACCGGTTTGTACGGTTCTAAACGTGATGAGGTTGTTGCGCTGTGCGGAACTCGTGTGATCCCAGCGGATACGACCACGATGGAAGCACGCTCACCCCAACGCCAAGGCAACCGGTCGCGGGGAGGGCGCCCGAGGGAGCGCGGACTTCAGTCCGCATCGCTCGCTCAACGCGTTTTGGTACAAAAAGATGCGGACTGAAGTCCGCGCTCCAAAGCTCCCTCCGGCCGACGGGGCACAGCGCAACAACCTCATTGCGCTTCCTCATTGAGCCGGATCTCAAGTGTGCTATAGTACGGCTTCACCTGCCTGACGGCCCGGCTGCTTCTTGAAGTCCTTGCCCGCTGGGTCGGAATTTACTGCCTTGTGCACGAGAGGAAATCGCTTGAGTTATTCGAAACAGATCACGCCCGTGCGGCGTGCGCCACGAGGGGCTGATCCCAAGTCCCATGACCATCAAAAACACACACGCCTTCAGAACGGGACACCGTCCACGGACCGGATCACAGACCGGCCAGCCACGACCGGAGGAACAGTCTTCGACCTGCTCATTCCACCGTTGCAACGAGCGCTTGGCGATCTCGGGTTTCAGACACCGACTCCGATCCAGGAACGGTCGATCCCGGATCTGCTGAACGGGAGGGACATGCTGGGATGTGCCCAGACCGGGACCGGCAAGACGGCGGCGTTCATGCTGCCGATCCTCCAGTATCTTGACGGGAGCCGCCGGATGCCTGCTCCGGGACGTCCACGGGTGCTCGTCCTGGCGCCGACACGCGAGTTGGCAGCGCAGATCGGCGACAGCATCGCAGATTACGCCAAGTACATGCGGATCGCCCATACCGTGATCTTTGGCGGCGTCAAACAGAACCCCCAGGTCGCTCGTCTGCGGAGAGGGCTGGACATTCTCGTCGCAACGCCTGGCCGGTTGCTGGACCTGATGCAGCAGGGACACATCAAGCTCGGGTCCGTCGAGGTCTTCGTTCTGGACGAGGCCGACCGGATGCTCGACATGGGCTTCATGCCGGATATCCGCAGGGTTGTCGCGACGCTGCCTGCCACGCGCCAGACGCTGTTCTTTTCCGCCACGCTCGGTCCGGCCGTGACCTCGTTGGCTGGCACCATGGTGTCCGATCCGGTCGCGGTCAACATTGCGCCCGAGCATCTCGCTGTGGACAAGATTCAGCAGAAGGTGCTCTTCGTCGACAGACAGAACAAGGACCGTCTGCTGGCCTCGATGCTGGGGGACGAAACGATGGAGCGGGTCGTCGTCTTTACGCGCACGAAACACGGTGCGAACAAGGTCGTGCGCAAGCTTCAGACGGCCGGTATCCATGCTGCCGCGATCCACGGCAACAAGAGCCAGGCGGCCCGGACCAAGGCGATGGGCGACTTCAAGGCTGGTCACGTCCGCGTGCTCGTTGCGACCGATATCGCCGCCCGTGGCATCGACGTCCAGCGGGTGTCCCACGTCGTCAACTACGACCTCCCGAACGAACCGGAGGTGTACGTGCACCGGATTGGCCGGACGGCACGGGCCGGGCTCGGCGGCGTCGCCATTTCGTTCTGCAGCGCCGAGGAACGCGGCTGGTTGCGGTCGATCGAGCGGCTCCTGCAGCAGCGTGTGCCGGAGGACCTCAATCACCGCTTTCACTCCGGGCATGCCCAGGCCGCATCTGGAGCGGGTGCACGTCAGGCTACCAGGGTCAGGCAGCGTTCCCGGCGTCCCCTCAGGCCACAGACACACCACGGGCGATAGGAAGCCGCCTGGCCCCGGGCGGCGGGCTCAGTACCGGGCTTCCGGGTGATGGAGGACGACGGCTGAAACCGACGCTTCTGGATGCATCATCAGACCTTCGGTGAGCTCGATCCCGATGACGGACGGCTGCAGCACCTCGAAGATTGGGCGTTGCATCTCCAAGCTGGGCAGGGACGGATAGCCAGGAGACAGGCGGACGCCGCGGTACCGTCCCTTGAGGATCTCACGGGGGGTCAGGTCCGGCGGATCGGGGATCCCCCAGAGCGTGCGGATCCGGGCGTGGAGCCACTCGGCGGTTGCCTCGGCGGCTTCCAGCGCCAGGGCTTGGAGCGCGTACGAGTCGAGAAGACGTCCGGCGTCTTCGAGGAGACGGGCGGCCCGCCGGACCTCGGAGCCAGTGGTGACGGCGAAAAGCGCGATCGTGTCACGCGCCTCAGGATCCGGATGAATCCAGGCCGCAGCGGAAGGGCGCGGAGGACGTGCCGGGAACACAATGCGGGCGACCTCGGTGCCGGCTGCATCGGCGAGCACGGCGTCCTCCCCGTCCGACCACGCCCTGACGAAGCGAAAGACACCAGCAGGCCTGATCCAACGGTGAGAAGCCGCCTCATCGATCAGCGCATCGACCCTGGCCGCCAGGGCGGACGCCTTGACGTCACCGGTGGCAAGCAGGCGGCGGACCGGCCCTTTCAGACCGAGGTGCTTGCCGAGCAGCATCTGCCTGTTGAGATAGGGGAGGACTGCGTCGAGTGCGATGTCCTCAAGGACGTGAGGTGCGAAATCGGGCGGAACCGGTAACTGCTCGCAGGGCAGTGGCACTGCGGGCTTGGCAGGCGTGGCCGGCTGGCGAGCCGGTTTCTGAGCGGACACGACAGCTGAGGAAGCGGGCTCGTGCTGACGGCTGTGCGAGCCAGCGTCCCCGGAGGCGATGGCGTTGGCGAGCCGCAGACCTTCCAGGGCATCTTTGGCGTATCGCACGGGCCCGGCGTGAACGGGTGCGATTTTTTCGCGGACGAAGCGAGGGTTGAGCGCGGCGCCGCCGACGAGCACCGGGACGTCGATCCCTTCGGAGGCGAGATCCTGTGCCGTTGCGGCCATCTGGTGAGCCGACCGGACGAGCAGGCCGGACAGGCCGATGAGATCGGTCGGCTCGTTACGCCAAGCCTCGATGATTCGGTTGGAGGGAACCTGCACGCCGAGATCGACGACACGCCACCCGTTGGTTGAGAAGATCATGCCGACGAGGTTCTTGCCGATGTCATGGACGTCCCCGCGGACGGTCGCCAGGAGGATCGAACCGCGGCCGGCCGCATTCTCACCTTGAAGATGGGGCCGGATGAGATCGACGGCGGTCCGCATGACCTCGGCCGAGACGAGGACCTCGGCGACGATCAGCTGGCCATCGCCGAAGAGCCGTCCAACCTCGTCCATCCCGGCCATCAGCGGCCCGTTGATGATCTCCAGCGGATCCATGCTGCCAAGCAGCGCCTCGACCGTTGCCTCGAGCCCGGTTCGTTCCCCTTCGATCACCATGCGGGTCAGCCGCTCGGCGGGAGGGAGCTGTTCGAGCTCCCCGGCGCGTTTTTCACGCACACCCCGGAACCGCTCGGCCAGAGCATCGATGGCGGCTGGATCACCGGTGAACAGGACCGCCTCGGCGAGGCGAACATCTTCGGGGTCGAGCGTGGCAATGCGAACCAGCGCCTGGGTGTTGACGATGGCCGCGTCGAGCCCGGCCTCGACGCAATGGTGGAGGAAGACCGCGTTGACGGCCTTGCGCGCAGCGGGGGGCAGCCCGAAGGAGACGTTCGACACACCTGCAAGCGTCAGCACACCGGGGATCGCCTCCTTGATCCGCCGGATGCCTTCAACCGTTTCAGCTGCTGAGGCGCGGAACTTCGGGTCACCAGTTGCGGCCGGGAAAACGAGTGGATCGACGAGGATTTCGGCGCGCCGGAGACCGGACTTCTCCAAGAGATCGACCAGCCGCCGGGCGACCTCGAGCTTGCGCGCGGCAGTGCGTGCCATGCCATCCGTCGGGTGCTCGTCGATGCAACCGGCCACGATGGCGCATCCGAAACGCCGCGCGAGACCGGCAATGCGCTCCAGGCGAGCACCCCCATCCTCGAGGTTGACCGAGTTGAGGACCGGCCGGCCCGGAACCAGTTTGAGCGCATCTTCCATGACATCCGGATCGGTCGAGTCGATCATCAGCGGGATGCGAACGGCACGGCGGACGGCTTCGACCAGGTGGCGCATGCCGGCGCGTTCATCGGCGTTCGGATCGGCGACGCACAGGTCGAGCAGGTGAGCGCCGCGGCGGGCCTGCTGCCGGCCGATCGAGGCTGCCTCGGCGAATCGGCCAGCGTGAATCAGCTCCCGAAACTTTCTGGAGCCCAGGGCGTTGGTCCGTTCCCCGACGAGCGTCGGTGGCCGTTCCTGGCGCAGGGGAACGGCGATCCCGCCGCAGGCCCAGGACGGCCGGTACGCCGCCGGGCGGCGTGGCTGATGGCTGTCTGCAACGGACCGCAGAGCACGGATGTGCGCCGCCGTCGTGCCACAACATCCGCCGAGCAGGTTGATCCATCCTTCTGCGGCAAACGAGGCCAGAACTGTGGCCATGTGCTCCGGGGTTTCCGTGTAGCGCCCCGACTCATCGGGCATACCGGCGTTGGGCACGACGGAGAGGAACGCCGGGCTCAATGCTGCAAGCGCGCGAACGTGCTCCCGCATCGGGCCGGGCCCCGTCGAACAGTTCAGCCCGATCCAGAGCGGTTGCCACGGTTCGGACATGACGGCGACCGCCTCGATCGTCTGGCCACCGAGGGTCGTGCCGCCGGGCTCGATCGTCGCCGAGACGGCGACGGGGACACCGGGGGCGGCGTCACGGCATGCTATCAGGGCAGCCTTAAGGTTGAGCGGGTCCTGCGAGGTCTCGATCAACAGCACATCAGCACCGCCCGCGGCAAGCCCCCGGGCCTGGACCCGGTAGGCCTCGGTGAGCTCATCGAACGTGATGCCGCCGGTCAGCGTCAGACTCTTGGTCGTTGGACCGATCGATCCCGCCACCCACCGTGGCCGCTCCGGCGTCGAAAACGTGTCCGCCGCCTCGCGCGCAAGCTCGGCGGCCCGGCGGTTGATCTCTTCGGCCCGGCCGGCAAGCCCGTACTCGCCGAGCACGACGGGAGTCGCTCCAAAGGTATCAGTCTCGATGATGTCGGCGCCGGCTTCGAGGTAGAGGTGGTGGAGCTTGGCAACAGCAGCGGGAGCATGCAAGACGAGAGCCTCGTTGCAGCCGGCCAGGTGCTCGCCGCCGTAGTCGGCCGGGGAGAGGTGCATCGCCTCCAGGGCGGTTCCGGTCGCTCCATCGAGGAGCAGGATGCGTTCTCCAAGAGCTTGACGGAGAGCGTTCACGCGGTTCACCGGAGCACCTCCTCAAAGAATGCGGTGAGACGTTTCCCGGATGCCGGAAACCGCCGTGGCTCGACGGCGGCTGCGGCAGCGCGTCCGATCCGCTGTGCCGCAGCCGGATCGGTGAGTATGCTGCCAACGGCCCCGGCGAGCTGTTCCGGCGTGTCCGGGACGATCCGGCCCGTGACGCCGTCCTCGATCAGGTCTTCGACGCCGGGGATCGCTGCGGCGACCACGGGCCGTCCGCACCCCTGGGCCTCCGAGATCGCGCGATGGCCGTGATCGGAGCCCGCAGCCGGGAACAGCACGACATCCATCGCGGCGTACAACCCGGGGAGCTCGCGCCCCCTGTAGCCGGCCCAGTGGACGCGGCCGGTCAGGCCAAGCGAGGTGGCGAGCGCCTCCAGCTGAGGGCGGGCTTCACCGTGTCCGACGATCAAGACGTGAAGATCGTGCGGTAACCGCGCTGCGGTTTGAAGGAGCAGATCGAAACCGCGGCCCGCGGCGACTTTGCCGATCATGCCGAGCACCGGTGCCGCCTCGGGAATGTCGAGCTCCCGCCGCCACCGGAGCCCATCGCCTCCGGGCCTGAACCGTTCTTCGAGCGGGACCGGCAACGCGGCGGTGGGGAGCGTCGAGCGCCTTGCGCTGTGAAATTGCCTCTCAAGCGCGGTGTTTGCGAACATGGCGCCGGACAGCCGCCGGTACAGCCTGGCGTGGAGCATGCCCCCGGCGATGTGTTTGGCGTTTCTGAAATTGCGGACCAGAGGCGTGAGCTTCCAAACACCGGCCAGGTGGCAGAGCGTGTGGTCGTGCGGGAGATGGCAGACGGTCAGGTCGGCGGCGGCCGCGTGCGCCCGGATCTCGGCGAGGTTGGCTTTGAGATCTTTGGGGCTTCGCTCCTTCCGGAGCGCCGGAAACGCCCATTCGAACCCGGCCAGGCGTGCCTCAAGGTTGTTGCCTCCGACGAAGAGCAGGTGGCCTTCGGCGCCGGCAGCGTCCACCGCCCGGCAGGCGTGCTCCGCAGCGGCCGCGGCACCCGTGTACTTGTTCGAGGAAACGACGAAGAGCACCCGCATGTGGCTGAGTATACCCGGCCCGGCAGGTTGGCCCGTTTAAAGGCTGGCTCGCCCGATGATCGCATGGCGACCGGCACCGTTTGATACACTGAATGTGAGTCGTCCCGGCCGGTTGTGTCCGGGACGGGAAAGGCCGGCAGATGCGCCTTCCGCTCTCGGTGGCGATGATCTCTTTCAACGAGGAGCCGAAGATCCGGCGAACGATCGAGGCTGTTGCGCAGATTGCGTCCGAGATCGTCGTGGTCGACTCGCATTCGACCGATGCAACGCGGGCTATCGCGGCGGATCTGGGTGCACAGGTCTTCGAAGAGGATTGGAAGGGTCACATCGCGCAGAAGAACTCGGCGCTCGAAAAGTGCACCCAGCCGTGGATTCTGGCGCTCGACTGCGACGAGGTCGTCTCACCTGGGTTGAGAGAGGCCATCATCACGGCGGTGCGCCGTCCTCGGGCTGGCGGGTACCTGGTGAACCGGCAGACGGTCTACCTCGGCCGTGCGCTGAAACACATGTGGCAACCCGACTGGAAGCTGCGGCTCGTCAGGCGTGAGAGCAACCCCGTGTGGACCGGGTACGATCCGCACGATCACCTCAGGATCGAGGGGAAAACCGCTAAGCTCAGGGGCGGGGTCCTCGAACACGACTCGTACCGGGATCTGCGGGATCACTTCGAGCGGATGCTCGTCTATGCGCGAACCTCCGCGATGTCGTATCATGAGAGAGGGAAACGTTCAGGGATCGGGAAAATCGTCGTGAGCCCGGCGGTCGCGTTCGCCAAAGCGTTGCTCGTCAAAGGGGCCATCCTTGACGGGGTGCCGGGTTTGATTGCAGCGGGAAGCACGTACGCCTCCGTGTTCTTGAAATATTGTTTCCTGTGGGAGCTTGAGCACCGGCGTTCGGCTCAAAAGGAACGCCAGGGAGGGACATGATGTTCAAGAAAACCATCGGGCCATTCGTGATAGCAGCCCTGTTTGTGGCATCGCAGGCCATCGCGGGACAGGTCCTTTTGCCCGTCTTTGCGCACGCGCTGCCCGGCGCGTCAGGAAACCTCTGGTACACGGAGGTTTCGTTGATCAACCCGACTCAGCAGACAATCACGGTCGATCCTCCGGTTTTCCTGCCCGGGACGATGCAGATCACGCACCCCTGTCTCCCGCCGGCGAGACAGGTCGAGGTGCCCGCCGAGAGCACCGTGATCTGGAAGCCGTGGGACATCGCCATGGAGCTGGGGTGTCCAGACTCTGCGGTCGGTGCGCTGCTGATCTCGGCGGACGGACCGCTGGTCGTCACAGGCCGGATGACCAACGTCAGGGATGAAGCGGCAACAGAAACGGGACCGCTCGAAGGGTTCGGTCAGACGATCGATGGCATCGATGTCTCATCGCTTCCGGCCGGCCAGGAGACGGTGATGCTCCCTGGGATGATCTGGCATCCGAACGCCTGCGGTCCTCGCCAGTTCGATGCCTACGTGGGTTTTGCCAACCCGGGCGACGAGCCGCTCGATGCGATCATCGATCTCGGCCCGCAGGCGGGTGACAGCGCGGTGTACATCGACCACAAGCTGATGGACCTGCCAGCGAAGGTGACCGTGCCCGCCAAGAGCTGGATCCAGGTCCAGCTCCTTCCGGTCAATTCGGTGATGGCCGTCTGTCTGGAGCCCCAGCGTTTTGACCTGCTCGTCACCCTCAAGGGGCCTATGGCGGTCTACGGATCGGTCGTGGATCGTTCGACCCAGGATCCTCGAACGATTCTGCCGGTCCCGGTCGAAACGGAGACGAACGGCGAGTAGGGCTGGGTGAAGCACGGGCGTCTGACGTCGTGACGACGAGGCCCGCCGTTTCCGTTGTGCTCCCGGTCTTCGCCGCACGCCGGTTCCTTCCGGCGTGTCTGACGAGCCTGCGCCGGCAAACGCTGAGAAATTACGAGCTCATTGCGGTCGACGATGGATCGGATGACGGCTCGGCCGATCTCCTCGAGAGCTGGGCGGAGGCCGATCCCAGGATACGGGTGATCAGACGCCGCCATGAGGGCTTGATCGCCACGCTGAATGCCGGTCTCGCGCGCTGCCGGGCGCCGCTGGTCGCTCGAATGGATGCAGACGATGTTGCCCATCCACGGCGCCTGGAGCTGCAACGTGACTGGCTCGGCGCGCACCCCGGAGCTGGCGTTGCCTCCAGCCTCGTCAGGCACATTCCGTCTCACCGGGTGGCGACCGGCTTCCGGATCTACGAGCGCTGGCTGAACGGCCTTGTGACCCACGAGGCCATGATGCGCGAACGATTCGTTGAGAGCCCGCTTGCACACCCCTCGGTGATGGTCAGGCGCCGGATCCTCGAAGATGCCGGCGGCTGGCGGGATGCCGGGTGGCCTGAGGATTACGATCTCTGGCTCAGACTGGCCCAACGCGGGATCCGCTTCGGGAAGGTTCGACAGGTGCTCTACTTCTGGCGGGATCATGCCGGACGTCTGACGCGGACCGATCGGCGATACTCTGTGGAGCGCTTTCTCAAGGCCAAGGCGTTCTTCCTCCTCCGGGGCCCACTCGCGGGACACAAGCCGGTCATCCTGTGGGGCGCCGGCCAGACGGGACGGCGATTGTCGAAGCATCTCCTTCGCGGAGGAGCCTCGATCGTGGCGTTCATCGACATCGATCCGGCCAAGATCGGCCGGACGGTCCGGGGCATCCGCGTTCACGCGCCGGACGATCTGTCTGGCCTGCGAACGCCGGCAACCGTCGTGCTGGCGGCGGTGGCGTCCCGGGGCGCGCGTGCCTTGATCCGGGACCGCCTCGAGGCGATGGGCCTTGTCGAGGGCCGGCAGTTTTACTGCGTCGCCTAAGGGCGTTGCCGCTATACTCGTCGAGGGGCAAAGAGATGGGTCTGAGGATTCCGGTTTGTGCCGTGCTCGGTCCCGGAGCCGCATCGGGCGAAGAGACCCACGTTGCCGAGGAGGTTGGCAGGCTGGCCGCCCGGTTAGGTTGGGCGGTGCTGACCCTGTCT
>WGCW01000161.1 GCA_015493585.1 Acidobacteriota bacterium | reverse complement strand
GTCCGGGACGTCGGGCGTCCGGGCCCTGCGGTACCGTTCGCTCCACCCGGTGATCTGCCGCTCGACGTACCCTTCGGGATGGCCGAGCCCCTCGAGCCCAAGCGTGCGGTACTCGAGGGCGTGCAGCTCGCGGTGAACGTCGACCACCCGCTCGCACAACGCCCGCATTCCGGCGGGCTCGAGCGTGAGCCCGGGCGGCAGGTCGCGGCGCAGGATCAGGCCACGAATCCGGCGCATCAGGAAGAACGGCGCTCCGAGGATCTCCGGATCGGAGCAGAACGCGATCGGCTCCGGCACGTACGGAAAGTGCCCAAAGAGCGCCTTCAGCATCGTCCACTCCCGGTGCATGTCGTGACCGGTCTTCGGCTTGGTGCCGAACGGCGGCCGACGGAGGACGAGCTCCTCGCCGCCGATGCGAACGAGGTAGGTCAGGTTGGAGTGGCCCGACGGGAACTGAGAGATTTCGAGCGGGCCGTCGAGATCAGGACGCTCGCGCTTGAGAAAGGCGGCCAGCCGGTCGGCGTCGAGCTCCTCGCCGGGGCGCGGCGGCCGGGTGGGATCATCGAAAGACACTGTTCCCCTCCTTCAACTCCGCGGCGCGCGCCCGGTACGGCTTCAGGATCCGCCGGGCCAGCGAGAGCTTGTGGACCTCGTCGGCGCCATCGTAGATCCGGGCCGCCCGCTCCATGCGGTGAAAGTAGGCCAGGATCGTGTCGTCGGTCATCCCGAGCCCGCCGTAGACCTGCAACGCCCGGTCGACGACCCGCTGCATCACGTTGGCCACGACGAACTTGATCATTGAGATCTCCTGGCGAACCTCTTTCCACCCGAGGTTCTCGATCTTCCAGGCGGTCTGGATCGTCAACGAACGGGCGGCTTGGATCTCAGCGGCGCTCTCGGCGATCCACGCCTGGATGATCTCCTTGTCGGCGAGCACCTGTCCCGGGGCGATCGGGCGCGTGACCGCGCGCTTGCACATCAGGTCAAGCGCCCTGCGGCAGATCCCGAGCCACCGCATCGTGTGATGAATGCGGCCCGGCCCCAGGCGCTCTTGCGCGATCCGGAACCCCTCACCCTCCGGCCCGAGGAGGTTCGACTGGGGCACCCGGCACGAGTGGTAGAGGATCTCGGCATGGCTGAAGGCGCCGTCGCCCATGTGCCCCATGACCGAGATGTTGCGCACCATGTCGAAGCCGGGGGTGTCCGTCGGGACGATGATCATGCTCGCCCGCTTGTGCGGCGGCGCATCGGGGTTGGTGATCGCCATGACGATGGCGAACGCTGCGCCATCAGCAGCGGTCGTGTACCACTTCTGGCCGTTGATCACGTAGTCATCGCCGTCCTTGACCGCAGTCGTGTCCATCATCACCGGGTTGGAGCCCGGAAGCTCGACCTCGGTCATCGAGAAGCAACTGCGGATCTCACCGCGCACCAGCGGTTCGAGCCACCGCTTCTTCTGCTCGGGCGTTCCGTGCTCGGCCAGGATCTCGATGTTGCCCGCATCCGGCGCGTGACACCCGAAGATGTAGTGTCCAAGCGGGCTTTGCCCCAGCACCTCGGACACCAGCGCGAAGTCCATCAGCGAGAGCCCCATCCCGCCGTACTCCTTCGGCTGAGCCGGGCCCCACAGCCCCATCTGTTTGACCTTGCGCCGGCGCTTCTCGATCTCCGGCTCGATCTCGGCAAAGCTCTTCGTCATGTACGCCGTCTCGAGCGGGATGACCTCCCGTTGCATGAACTGCTCCATCAGGTCAAGCATGACCTGCGTTTCTTCGCTGATCGTAAAATCCATCTGATGTCCCCCCCGGCGCTCGTTTAAACTTCCCTGATCAGTATAGTAGGTCCCGGGAGCCTCCCTGTCAAGGCCCCAAAGCACAGCGCCTCACAATGCATGTAATAGCTAGAGTTTTGCCAATCTAGACTTGGCACTTGCATGCCGGCTCCGGCTGCGGCATGTTAACTTCACTAGTCAGTAACATGAGTCTCCAGTGTACGACGTGGGAAAAACCGGGTGGGTTACGCCCCGGCTGCGTTGCGTTTCCGGTCGGGGATGACCGATGCCATCGCTTCCTCCGTCACCATTTCCGCGATCGCTTCGCCGTCGAGCCGGCCGCCCGGCCGGTACCAGAACGACAGCCACGCCACCATCCCCATCAGCGTGTGCGCTGCGACCACAGGATCGGTGCCGGGACGCAGCTTCCCCTCCCCTGCCAGCTGCTCGAGAGCCGCCTGAATCAGCAGACGGTACGAGCGGAGACGCTGAACGACGATCCGCCGGTCCTCCGCTTCGAGCGAGCCGAGCTCGGTCGTGATCAGGAGCGTGAAGGCACGATCGTACTCGCGGGTGATCAGCCAGGCGTGGGTGCGGAGGATCGAGCGCAACTTGTCCTCGGCGTTGTCGGTCTTGACCATGGCGGCGAGCGTCTCCCGCTCGAGCTCGTCCATGGCGAACGTCATGACGGCAAAGAGCAGCTCCGTCTTGCTCTTGAAGTGGTAGTACAGCCCACGCTTCGTCAGGCCGGCCTCGCGCGCGATCGCATCCATCGACGCCCGCTCGTACCCGAGCTCGAGGAGAACCCGGGCGGCGCTGCGGAGGATCTGTCCCCGGCGGTTGACCTGCATGCCATCACCTCCAGACCGCTGCTGACGCTCGGCCGAACACGGCCACTTCCGCCCTGAGTCTACCCTACCCTCCGCTGGAGGCGTTCGGAACACGGCTGCCCGCGCGGATGAATCCAACAGAATGAATTCAACACCGTCCCCTACTTATTTGTGGGGCCTTGCGGCCGGAGGGGCCACGATCCCTTCCGGCATGTTGGAAGGAGAGCCGGATCTGTGTGTGTCCCCCACCCAGATCCTTCGCGGCGCGCCTTTGGCGCACCACTCAGGATGACAGGGGAAGGGATGGTTTTGCCTCCGGCACACCGCTCAGGATGACAGGGGAAGGGATCATCCTGAGCCACTCCTTCCTCCTCATGTCATCATGAGCCACTCCTTCCTCCTCATGTCATCCTGAGCCGGAGGCGAAGGATCTGGGTGGGGGCCAGCACCACACATCTCAAACCAAGTCCTGAAAACCGCCATGACCACAGAGCAATCAAAGTCTTTCTCTGCGTCCCCCGCAGGCCGCTCCGCGCCCTTCACGATACATCCAACGCAACATCCGTCTGAAGAACGCAACCACAGAGGCCGGGCAGGTTCCCAGAGGAAGGAGGGCGGTAACTTCGAACCCCACTCCGCGCTCTCTGCCTTCTCCGCGGTTTATTACCTTACTCAGTCCCGAGCACGCTTACCGCAGAGGAAGTCCCAAAATGAATTCAACACTGTCCCCTACTCTACGGTTTTGGCGAGGTCGGCGCGAACAGTCTTGAGCAGAAGCTACGACAAGGCTCGACCAGTTCACGAAAGCCCCCGCCCAGATCCTTCGCAGCGCGCCTTCGGCGCACCACTCAGGATGACAGGGGGGGATGGTTTTGCCTTCGGCACACCGCTCAGGATGACAGGGGAAGGTGTCATTCTGAGGAGGCGAAGCCGACGAAGAATCTGGGCGGGGGAACCTGCGTGCCTGTAACCGTTGCCCGCGCAACTCCATTCAACACTGTCCCCTACTTATGCCCCGGCGGCCGATCGCCGCACTTCCATGTTGGATTGGTATGAACCCGTTCGATTCGGCAGCCATGAATACAACACTGTCCCCTACTTATTGCCGGTCATCTTGGGACGGGGTCTCGCTTCGTGGTACCATGACCGCGTGCGGCTCAGTCCGCGCACCGTCCCTCAATCACATAGGAGGTGTGGTATGCCAAACGGTATCATTCCCGTGCCAAGTCCCGTTAATGAGCCCATTCACAGCTATGCGCCCGGGTCAGCCGAGAAGGCGGCTCTCAAGGCGAAGATGCAGGAGATGCTCAACGAACAGATCGAGATTCCCCTGATCATCGGTGGCAAGGAAGTCCGGACCGGCAAGACGGCCACGGCGGTCTGCCCCCACGATCATCATCATGTGCTGGCCACCTACCATCAGGCCGGCCCCGACGAGGTCGCCGCGGCGATTGACGCAGCGCGCGAGGCGTGGAGAACCTGGTCGGAGATGGACTGGGAGTCCCGGGCCGCTGTCTTCCTCAAGGCGGCCGATCTGCTCGCCGGACCGTGGCGGAACACGCTCAACGCGGCGTGCATGCTCAACCAGTCGAAGACGGCGTTCCAGGCCGAGATCGACTCGGCGTGCGAGCTGATCGATTTCTGGCGCTTCAACCCGCACTACATGCGGTTCCTCTACGAGCAACAGCCTGCCAGCAGCTGCGGCATCTGGGACTACGTCGAGTACCGCGCGCTTGAAGGGTTCATCTTTGCCGTCACGCCTTTTAACTTCGCATCGATCGCCGGTAACCTGCCGACGGCCCCGGCAATGATGGGGAACGTCGTCCTGTGGAAACCGGCCTCCTCTGCCGTTTTCACCGCTTACCACATCATGAAGCTGCTGCAAGCTGCCGGCCTGCCCGATGGCGTTATCAACTTCATCCCCGGCCCCGGCCGCCACGTCGGCGATCCGGTCTTGGCGAGCCCCGAGCTGGCGGGGATTCACTTCACCGGCTCGACCGGCACGTTCCAGGCGATGTGGCGGACCATCGGCGCCAACATCGCCACGTACAAGACGTACCCGAGGATCGTCGGAGAAACCGGCGGAAAGGACTTCGTGTTCGCACACCCGTCGGCGAACGTCCCCGCCCTGGTTACCGCGCTCGTGCGCGGCGCCTTCGAGTATCAGGGCCAGAAGTGCTCGGCGGCCTCGCGTGCGTACATCCCGGCGTCCCTGTGGCCGCAGGTCAAGGAGGGGCTCCTCGAACAGGTCTCCCGGATCCGCATGGGTTCCCCGCTCGACTTCAGAAACTTCATGACGGCTGTCATCGACCGGGCCGCGTACGAGAGCATCATGTCCTACATCGACTTCGCCAAGAAGTCCGGCGACGCCGAGATCGTCTGCGGCGGTAACGGCAATGCGGAGACCGGTTACTTCATCGAGCCAACGGTCATCCGCACGACGGATCCTCACTTCAAGCTGATCGCCGAGGAGATCTTCGGACCGGTGCTGACCGTGTACGTCTACGACGACGCCAAGCTCGACGAGACGCTCGAGCTGTGCGACACGACGAGCCCGTACGGCCTGACGGGAGCCATCTTCGCCGACGATCGTCACGCGATCGTTGCCATGACCAGGGCGCTCCGCCATGCCGCCGGCAACTTCTACATCAACGACAAGCCAACGGGAGCCGTCGTTGGCCAGCAGCCGTTCGGCGGGTCGAGAGCGTCCGGGACCAACGACAAGGCCGGTTCGTTCATGAACCTGCTCCGCTGGACCTCCCAACGGGCCGTCAAGGAGACGTTCGTCCCACCGACGGACTTTACCTACCCGTTCATGGGTGAGGAGTAAGCTTCGAGCCTCAAGCGTCACAGGCCGGACCCCCGGGTCCGGCCTTTTTTCATTCCGATTGGTGAGCGGGCGGCCTGCCGGTCAGCGCTCCAGACAGGATGGGGCGTCCGGATCGACCTCGGCCGCGCATTCGACGATCCCGTTCCGCACACGAATCAGGACGGGCGTCGCGAAGAACCAGTCACATCCGGAGGGGAGCTCCGCCCGGGAGCAGGCCGTGCACGGCATCGGCAGCACCTGTGCAGGGAACCCCTGTTTATCTGGGACGGCCACCACCGTTGTTGGAAAGGTCAACGTCCCGCTGAAGAAGCGTTCCAGGAGATGGTGGCAGTGTTCGCAATCCTTCCGGTAGAGAACGATGTACTGCACGCCGTCCTTTCGAATACGAACCTGCGGGTGAACCCAGCGCGCCAGCTTCAGGCTTGCCCAAGGATGTCCGATCCACTTCGAGTAGTGGGGCATGTAGTACGCCGGCACGGGAGCCGCCGCCGCGCGCACGGGGGTTGGGGTCGGGTGGGCGCCAGCCACCGCCGAACCGGCGTGGTGAAAGGGGTACCCGAAGGCGACGATGAACGCGGCCATCACCCAGATCAACCCCGCGACCACCTGCCGCGATGGGAGATGAGCGGACCAGCGTAACGACTCGGCTCGATGGGAAGACAGGGCGACCCCGGCGAGGAGCGTTCCATCGACGGCGAAGGTGATCAGCGGATGGACCTGCACCGACCCAAAGCATCCGCAGCTTGCAGCTCCGGTGACGACATCTCCGATCAGAACCGGCACGAACACACCGAGGATCGTCAACGCCACGGGGCGGGCCAGCCGGGGCACGAGCCAGATCACGCCGACCGCGGCAAGCTCGATCGCGACGGCAGCATGCAGCGCAAAGCCGAGGTCAACGCCGAGCGCTCCAAGCCATTTGACGACGACGACGGGCAGGTTCGCTGGACGGTTCTCGATCAGCTTGAAGAGGGCGCCTGTCAGGATCCACACGGGGACGACGCCCCTCGTCAGCACCACCGCCCAGAACGCCTTCTGTGAGCTTAGCGAGCGCATCATCACCGGCGGCCCCCTAGCCTTGTTCCGCCTGTGAGCTGCGTCCCAGCCGTTCCCAGATCCGGGCTTCCACCTTTGAGGCGATCTCACCGGTCGTCCGGACCGCTGCATCAGCGCGATCGAGGCGCCCGGCAGCCTCGGGGTCGTCCGCCATCTCCTTGAGGTTGATCCGCACGTTCATGGCAGCCCCGGTCGCGGCCGCCTGGGCCATCGCCGCACCGACCCCGGCATCGGAAAGCGATGCGGCCATACCGATCTCCGCAACCCGGCCGCAGAGCTCGGCGATCCTGGGACCAGCCTCGGCGACCCCCAACGGGACCCGTGCAGCGTCGAGCGTCGCCTCACGCAGCGCCGCCTCCCGCTCCTCTCCGGACAACCGGTTGGCCGCCATCAGCTTCTCGAACGCCCACGTGTCCTCGTCGATCGCGTCCAGCAGCTCCTGCTTGATCCGTTGCCCCTCGACCGCGATCGCCTCGAGCTCGTCGCGGTTCTTGGCGTACGCTCCCTTGGGGTGCGCCAGGTTCGCCACCATCGCCGCCAGCGAGGCGCCCAGGGCACCGGCGAGCGCGGAAACCGAGCCGCCACCAGGGGCCGCGGAGTCCCTCGACGTCTCGTCGGCGAACTCCTGAAGGGTCATCGCGGCAAGCGGACGTTTGGGCGCGAGGATGTACTCGATCACTCGCTCGGACGGTTCGAAAGGGCTGACCTCGCCGAGACCGAGCGTCCGGACCGCGGTGTGGATGATGTCGGCTTCGGGGACGCCCGGAGAACGGCCCATCTTCCGGAGGTAGTGCTCGCCCGCCTGGAGGAGGGCCTGGCGCGGGACCAGCCCAACCAGCTCCGAGCCGGTGACGCGCATCCCGCGCGCTTGGGCCCGCTCATCACAGGTGTCGAACGCCACGTGAACCGGCGTCACATCGAGATCGACCAGGTTCATCGAAACCTGTGCGCAGCCGTACTCGGGGATGTACCAGCCAACGCCACGGACCGCCTTGAGCAGCCCGGGCTGCTGGATCTTCTTGCCATCCGGACCTTTGACCATCCGCCCACGTTCACGAACGTCGAACGCCACGCGGTTCGCCCAGCGCTTGTCGGTGACGTTGAGATTGACGTTGTACGCGACGAGAAACTTGCGTGCACCGATGACGACCGCCCCAAACGAAGGGACAAACTCGGCCGGGCCGTAGTCAGGCACCCACTCCGGATCGGCGAGCTTGTCGCGCAGCCCCTCATACTCGCCGGCGCGGATGTCGGCCAGCGATTTCCGTTCGGGGCGGGTTGCGGCAAACTCGTAGAGATAGACTGGGAAACCGAGCTCCTCGCCGACCCGCTTTCCCAACTGATTCGCCAGCTCGACGCACTCCTCCATCGAGATCCCGCTGACCGGAACGAGCGGAACGACGTCGGCGGCGCCCATGCGTGGATGGGCTCCCGAATGCTCCCGCATGTCGATCAGCTCACTGGCCTTCTTGATCAGCTCAAACGCGCCCTCAACGACGGCTTCCGGCTCGCCAACAAAGGTAATGACCGTCCGGTTGGTTTCCTGACCCGGGTCAACGTTGAGCAGCCGCACGCCGGGAACCGACGCGGCCGCCTGCGCGATCGCGTTGTAGATCTCCGGCCGCCTGCCTTCGGATACGTTTGGAACACATTCAACAACCTTCATGGCCACCTCCTCACACGCCGGGGGATGGTACCACTTCAGTTCAACCTCAGGTTCACGTCAGCATGTTGGCTGGGGCTGCTCACGTCACGCCCCGATGACCGCCTCTCCTGGATGGGTGCATCTGCCGGCGGGAGCCTCGCGGGCGCTGCGGGGGTTCCCGCGTCAGGCGGACTGCCGCCGCGTCTTTTCGAGATCTGCTTGGACCATCATGCGGACGAGCTCGTCGAAGCCGGTCTCCGGCTGCCACCCGAGCTCGCGGCGTGCCTTTGACGGATCGGCCAGGAGAAAATCGACTTCGGCCGGGCGGTAGTACGCCGGATCAACGATCACGCGTACCTCCCCCGTCTGCCGGTCACGGCCGGTTTCCGCATCGCCCTGACCCTCCCAGACGAGATCGATCCCAACCTCGGCAAACGCCCGTTCGGCGAACTCACGAACGGAATGCGCCTCGCCCGTTCCGACGACGTAGTCCTGCGGCTCGCCGGTCTGGAGCATCTCCCACATGGCCCGCACGTAGTCTCCCGCGTAGCCCCAGTCACGGCGCGCGTTGAGATTGCCGAGCGCGACGCTCTTGCGCAGACCAGCCTTGATCTGCGCGGCGGCCATGGTGATCTTCCTGGTGACGAAGTTCTCGCCACGGCGCGGTGACTCGTGGTTGAAGAGGATGCCGTTGACGGCAAACATGCCGTATGCTTCGCGAAAGTTGACCGTCGCCCAGAACGCGTACATCTTGGCGACGCCGTACGGGGAGCGCGGATGAAACGGTGTGGTCTCCGATTGCGGCGAGGCCTCGGCCTTGCCGAAGAGCTCCGAGGTCGAGGCCTGGTAGAAACGGATCTCCGGATTGACCTGCCGGATCGCTTCGAGCAACCGGATGACGCCCAGGCCGCTGACCTCGCCGGTGTAAGTCGGCATGCGGAAGGAGATGCCAACGTGCGACTGCGCCGCCAGGTTGTAGACCTCGGATGGCTCGACCGCACGGAGGACCGTAACCAGCGATTCGGTGTCGCCCAGATCGCCGTAATGGAGGTGGAAGCGCGGCGCGAGCTCGGGGTCCGCCCGGAGATGGTCGATCCGCTCGCGGTTGAACGTCGACGCGCGCCGGACGAGGCCATGGACGTCGTACCCTTTGGCCAGCAGCAGCTCAGCGAGGTACGACCCGTCCTGCCCGGTGATGCCGGTAATCAACGCCTTTTTCATGCTACCGCTCGACCCGGTAATTAGGCGCTTCCTTCGTGATGACGACATCGTGGGCGTGACTTTCGCTGAGCCCGGCGCCGGTCACCCGGATGAACCTGGCGCGCTCGTGCAGCTCATCGATCGAGCTACATCCAGCGAGTCCCATCCCGGCACGCAGACCGCCGACGAGCTGCGTCAGCTGGTTGGAAAGCGGCCCCTTGTACGGCACCATGCCTTCGATGCCCTCCGGGACGAGCTTCGTGACGTCGGCACCCTCCTGGAAATACCGGTCCCGGGCGCCCTGGGCCTCCTTCATCGCTCCAAGCGAGCCCATGCCCCGGTACGCCTTGAACGTTCTGCCCTGGTAGAGGATTTGCTCTCCGGGCGACTCATCAACGCCGGCGAAAAGCGATCCGACCATGACGACATCCGCCCCGGCAGCCAGCGCCTTCGTGATGTCTCCCGAGTACCGGATCCCTCCGTCCGCAACGACCGGAATGCCCGCATTTTTCGCGGCACGGGCACATTCCCGGATCGCCGTGATCTGGGGCATCCCCGCGCCCGTCACCACACGGGTCGTGCAGATCGAGCCCGGCCCGATACCCACCTTGATCACGTCGGCGCCAAGCTCGATGAGCTCACGCGCTCCCTCAGCCGTCGCTACGTTCCCGACCATCAGCGGGACTCCCGGATACGCCGACTTGATCTGCACCGCGGCATCCATCACACCCTTCGAATGGGCGTGGGAGCTGTCGAGGCAGAGCAGATCGACGTGCCTCTCGACCAGCGCCGCACACCGTTCCAGCATGTCCCCCGACACACCAACGGCCGCCGCAACCCTCAACCGGCCCAGAGCATCCTTCGAAGCCAGCGGAAACTCCTGCGCCTTTTTGATGTCCTTGACGGTGATCAATCCCTTAAGGTTGCCGTCCTCATCGACGATGAGAAGTTTCTCGATCCGGTGCTGGTGCAGCAGCGTCTTGGCCGTGTCGAGCGTGGTGCCAACCGGCGCCGTGATCAGGTTGTCCTTGGTCATGAAATCAGCGATTGGGCGGTCGAGCTCCGTACAGAAACGGAGGTCCCGGTTGGTCAGGATGCCGCGCAGATGGCCGTGCTCTCCCACGACCGGCAAGCCCGAAATCCGGTAGCGAGCCATGACCTCGAGCGCCTCATGAACCGGCCGCTCCGGATGGATCGTCACGGGATCGACGATCATGCCGGACTCGGAACGCTTCACCTTATCGACCTCTTCCGCCTGACGTTCGATCGTCATGCTCTTGTGAATGACGCCGAGGCCGCCGTGCTGGGCCATCCCAATCGCCATTGCCGCCTCGGTGACCGTGTCCATCGCCGCCGAGATGATCGGCAGGTTGAGATCAATCCCCGTTCGTGTCAGCCGCGTTTGAATGGTCACGTCGTTCGGGTGCACCTCGGATTTCGCGGGGATCAGAAGCACATCGTCGAAGGTCAGGCCAATGGGAAGCTCAGCGCTCATCTTACGATTTCCTCGCTTTCTGGGGTGCACCGCAGCAGTACTTGTACTTCTTCCCGGAGCCGCACGGGCATGGATCGTTGCGTCCAACCTTTGGCTGTGAGCGCCGGACCGTCACCGGCTTCGCCGGTCCGCCGACAGGCGTGTTCGCGGCCTGCTCCTGCTGGGCGTGCGAGGCCGCAAGCCCGGCGGCTTCTGGATGCGAGAGCATCGTCCGTGCGCTCCGCCGCTTGAAGGACAGATCCTCGACCGGCTCCGCGTGGAACAGGAAGGTCACGACCTGATCCTCGATCCTCTCCCACATGCTCTCGAAGAGCTCGTACGATTCACGCTTGTACTCGACCAGCGGGTCGCGTTGGCCGTACGCACGCAGGCCGATCCCCTCGCGAAGGTGATCGAGCGCCAGAAGATGATCCTTCCACTGACGATCGACCATGTCCAGCATGATGAACTTCTCGAGCCGGGCGAAGTCCTCGTCGCCGAACATCTTGACACGGTTCAGGTAGTGCTCCTCCGCCTTCTTCTTGAGGAGCTCTTCGAGCTCGGAAAGGTTGATCGTGTCCCAGTCGATCCCGAAGGTCCGTATGTCGAGGCCGAAGTATCTGGCGTACTCCCTGCCCAGCGTCTCCTGATCCCAGTCGCCGGGGTCCGCCGTCTCGGGGCAACTCGCTTCAAGCAGCTGCTCGACGATCTCGTTGACGACGCGGAGGATGTAGTTCCGGCCCTCGGTGCCCTCCAAAATCTGGCGGCGCAGGCGGTAGACGGCTTCGCGCTGCTTGTTCATCACGTCGTCGTACTCGAGCAGGTGTTTCCGCATGTCGAAGTTGCGGGTCTCGACCTGCTTCTGCGCCCGGGCGATCGACTTCGAGACCATTTTGGACTCGATCGGGACGCCCTCTTCCATACCCAGCCGGTCCATGATCTTGCGCACCCAGTCCGATGCGAAGATCCGCATCAGATCGTCTTCGAGCGACAGGAAGAAGCGGGTTTCGCCCGGATCCCCCTGACGTCCCGACCGCCCACGCAACTGGTTGTCGATCCGCCTCGACTCGTGCCGCTCCGTTCCGATGATCTTCAGCCCGCCCGCTGTAAGCACCTTTTCGCGTTCCTCCGCGCAGACCTTCTTGTACTTCTCCAGGGCCTTGGCGTACGCGTCCGGATCCTTTGACGGGTCCGCCTCCATTTTGGCAAGTCCCTCCGGGTTCCCACCGAGGACGATATCCGTTCCACGTCCGGCCATGTTGGTTGCGATCGTCACCGCCTTGAAGCGGCCCGCCTGCGCCACGATCTCGGCTTCGCGCTCGTGGTACTTGGCGTTCAGCACAACGTGGGGTACCTTGCGGCGCTTGAGCATCTTCGAAAGCCGTTCGGACTTCTCGATCGAAACGGTACCGACCAGGGCCGGCTGGCCTTTCTCGTGGGACGCCACGATCTCATCGATCACCGCGTTGAACTTCTCACGCTCGGAGCGGTAGACCACATCGGGCTGATCGAGACGGATCATCGGCATGTTGGTCGGGATAACGACGACGTCGAGCCCGTAGATCTTGGAAAACTCTTCCGACTCAGTCTCCGCCGTGCCCGTCATTCCGGCCAATTTCTCGTACATCCGGAAGTAGTTTTGCAGGGTGATCGTCGCGAGCGTCTGGTTCTCCGACTGGATCTTGACCCGCTCCTTCGCCTCGACCGCCTGGTGCAATCCGTCGGACCACCTGCGCCCCGGCATCAGACGCCCCGTAAACTCATCAACGATGATGACCTCACCATCCTTGACGATGTACTCACGGTCCCGCTCGAACAGCGTGTGGGCCTTGAGAGCCTGGTTGACGGCGTGAAGGATGTCGATCTGCGTCGGATCGAAGAGGTTGTCGACGCCGAGAAGCTTTTCGGCCTTGGCAACGCCCTGCTCAGTCAGGGACGCCGTCTGCGCCTTCTCGTCGACCAAGTAATCCCCGGTGACTTGCTTGCCACCGTGCTTGTCCTCGATCTCCTCCCCCCTGACGAGTTTGGGGATGATCGCATCGACGCGATAGTACAGGTCGACGGAAATCTCCGAGGGACCAGAAATAATCAACGGCGTCCGGGCTTCATCGATCAGGATCGAGTCGACCTCGTCGACGATCGCGTAGATGTGATCGCGCTGAACCATCTGATCGAGCTCGAACTTCATGTTGTCCCGGAGATAGTCGAAGCCGAACTCGTTGTTCGTCCCGTACGTGATGTCGGCCCTGTACGCTGCCTTCCTCGCATCATCCTTCATGTCGTTGACGATGCACCCAACCGATAGGCCAAGGAAGCGATAGATCTTCCCCATCCACTCGGAGTCACGTTTGGCAAGGTAATCGTTCACGGTAACGACGTGCACACCCCGCCCAGTCATCGCGTTGAGCGTCACGGGCAGGGTCGCCACGAGGGTTTTTCCCTCTCCGGTCTTCATCTCGGCGATCTTGCCCTGGTGGAGCACGATGCCGCCGACGAGCTGCACGTCGAAATGGCGCATCCCAAGCGTGCGCTTGGACGCCTCACGGACGATGGCGAAGACCTCCTCGAGTTTGGCATCCAGCACGTCTTCAACGATGCGGCGCCGCTCGACGGGATCGTCAGGAAGATCCTCTGTCTGTTGACGGACCCACTGCCGGATTTCGGCGAACCGCGCTTTCAGCTCCTCATCGTCGAGCGCGCTGAATTCCGGCTCGAGCGCGTTGATTTTCTCAATCCTCGGACGAAGCTTCTTGATATCGCGCTCGTGCTTCGTTCCAAAAATCTTGTCGGCCGCTTTCTCGATGACGTTCATGGATAACCCCGATGGCGAAATGCCGGGGCAAGCCCCGGCTCATGCTTCTCCGACGCCCCGCGGGACCTCAGAATGCGTTCAGAATATAGTAGAGCGGGTTGACAGCCTTCCCGTCCACATGGACCTCGTAGTGCAGATGCGGACCGGTTGAACGGCCCGAGCTGCCCACATGTCCAATGATCTCACCTCTGTGAACTTTCTCTCCCGGATGCACCAGGATCTTGGAGAGGTGGCCGAAAACCGTCACGTACCCAAAGCCGTGGGAAAGCTTGATCACTCGTCCATACCCGTGCTCGTGTCCGGCAAAAAGAACAATCCCGTCGGCCGGCGCTTCAACCGGCGTGCCACGCCGCGCCGCAATGTCCAAGCCACGGTGAAATGCGCGCCGCCCGGTGAACGGATCTTTGCGTGGCCCAAAGCCATCGGTAATCACCCCCATCGCCGGTGCAATGGACGGCGTACACGCCAGAAGCCGTGTTCGCGATTGCATCGCCTTTTCAACCGCGTCCAGATGCTCGCCGATCCACGCTGCCTGAAGCTTGAGCTGACCCGGGCTATCGGGGACCCGGTCGTACGGGCCACCACGTCCAAGCTCTGCCTGCGATCCACTTTGATTGAGCGTGCCCTCGCTCGTCTCCATACCCGCCACCAGTGCGAGGCGCTTCGTTCTCTCTTCGAATTCGTCAAGCCTGGCCTGAACCGTCGAGATCGTCTTTGAAAGCTTGTCGTTGACCTTCTTCAAGCTTTGATTCTCGCGAACGAGGTTCCTGACCTCGTTCCGCCGCGCCATTCCTGTCCCTGTGTATACGATCGCGATGACTGAGAAAACGAGTAGTGCGACAGCCACGACGCCAGCCACAATAGCCGTCCGCGTTGAAAAGGAGAATTTGAAGAATTTCGCCTTATTGTGGGGTACGATAATGATCGTATTGACTCGTCGCCCCATTTTCGCGAGCCCCCCTCCAGGTACATAGACAGATCACACTCTTCAGGCCGGCCCGATTCTGCCACGTTCGCCGGGGGGTGTCAAATCAAAATCCGGCCGACATTGACAAACCCAGTCGCATCTTCCACAATGCGCCGTGGGCATAGCCCTAGATAGAAAGGAGAGAGGAGCGATGCAAGTGAAAAAGTGGATGTCGTGGATGTTAGTCGTGGGGATGGCGTTTGGGATCACCCTGACCGCCGCGTGCCAGAAGAAGGCCCAGGCTCCGGCTCCGAAGCCGGCCGCCGAGCAGCCCGCTGCACCGGCCGCACAGCAGCCCGCCACCGCGCCGGCCGCCCAGAACGCGCCCGCCGGTCAGACTGCCGCCGCCCCGGCGAAGGGGAACGCCCCGGCCCAGCCCGCCGCCGCAGCCCAAGCTCCGAAGACGGCGCCCGAGCCGGCGAAGCCCGAAACCCCTCCAAAGAAGTAACCTTCGAAATCGCAACTTTGTGGACCTCACAGCCGTGAGGTCCCTTTTTTTGACTCATCCTTCAGGCGAGCGGTTGGCGTCCGGGTTTGTGTGTTCCGTGCTGTGGTACGGAGCATCGCGTCAGACGACGCCGCTCAGTGGACCAACGAGCCCCCGTCTCCCGGAGGGTTCTCTGAGCCGGCCGGGCTAGCGAGCTCTTCGACGTGGGCGCGGGCTGCCGAGCCAAGGGCATGAAGGTCATATCCACCTTCCAGCACCGAGATGATCTTCCCTTCGCTCCACAGATCTGCCGCTTCGACGATCGCCCGTGTCAGCCGGCGATACCCTTCATCGGTAACGCGCATGCCTCCAAGTGGATCTTCCTCGTGTGCGTCGAAACCGGCTGAAATCAGGATCACGGCGGGACGAAGCCGGCTCCCAAGCTCGTCCAGCCCGGCTTCAAGCGCTCCCGCGAAGGCATCATCTCCAGCTCCGGCTGCTAAGGGGACATTGAGCGTCATTCCGCGGCCGGGACCCTCTCCGGTCTCATCTCCACCTCCCGTGCCTGGATAGAACGGATAGCGGTGCACGGAGAGGTAGCCAACGTCCGGCCGCTCCCAGAACAACTTCTGTGTCCCGTTGCCGTGGTGGACGTCGAAGTCGACGATGAGGACCGGAGCCTGGAGCGCCCGTGACGCAACCTCCGCGGCCAGCGCAACGTTGTTGAAGAAGCAAAAACCCATCGCCCGGTTCTGCTCGGCATGATGTCCAGGGGGCCGGAGCGCGAGGAAGGCGCGATGAAGACGGCCGTTGACAAGATCGAGCGCCGAGGAAATCGCGAGGCCAGCAGCAGTCAACGCCGCCCGCCATGTCCCCGGGGAAACAGGGTTGTCACCGGCATCGACGAAGCCACGTCCCGAGTCCGCCGACCTGCGAACACGATTAATCAGATCTGAAGCGTGGAGCCAGCGCAACACCCCGATGACATCCTCGTCCGGCGGCACCGCTGCCTCCGGCTCGAGCGTCCACCCAGCGGGATGCTCGCGAAGGGCGTCGAGCACGGCGCGAACCCGTGCCGGCATTTCGGGATGCCCCAACGCCGGAAGGTGTTCCAGCACGCCAGGATGCGAACGGACGGCGACGCGTTCTCTTGCCATGGTTCTGCCATCATACTACCCTGAGCCAATGGGAAAGCAAACGCTTCGGATCGGGCTCTCGCTCGCGTTGATGGTCGTCCTCCTGGTGCTCTTCCTGTGGAACGTCAACCTCGCTGACGTCGGCAAGACGCTTGAAAACGCAAATCCGTGGTGGATGCTTGCTGCGGTCGGCATTGCGCTGTTCAGTTACTGGCTCCGTGCCGTCCGCTGGGGCATGATTCTGAGGCCGGTCGGGCATGCCCGCCACTCATCACTCGTCATCGTGACTGCGATCGGCTACGCGGCGATGACGCTGCTTCCCGCCCGGATGGGCGATCTCGTTCGCCCCCTGCTCCTCGCGCGGCGGGATCGGCTCGTGGTGTCGGGAACGCTGGCTTCGATCCTGACCGAGCGTCTCTTCGATCTCTGGTCGGTCCTTGTCTTTTTCCTCCTCTTTGTCTTCTTCCCGCCTGCCATGGTGATGACATCCGAGGCACGCCACGATCTCCACCTCCTCAGCCTCACCGGGTACATCCTCGCCGCCGGCCTCGTGCTCGGCTCTCTGCTGGCGCTCGTCATGTTCCGGTACCAGGAGCGCTTCATCGACTGGATGACCAGCCCGCTCCGCCGGTTCATTCCGCGGTGGCATCAGCCGGTCCAGCACTTTCTCCATCACTTTCTCGAAGGTCTCAAGATCCTTCAGCGGCCGCATGATCTTGCCGAAACGCTTGCCATGTCGCTCCTGCTCTGGTGGCTGATCTTTTGGCAGGTCAAGGCCGTGTTCCTCGCGTTCGGTCTGACGATGCCGCTGCGAGCTGGGTATTTGATCGTGACCCTCGCCGTCATCGGCCTGGCGATCCCAACACCCGGCGGTATCGGCGGGTTCCACAAGGGGGTCCAGATCGGTCTCGCATCGTTCTTCGGCGTCGGGCTTGACCGCGCGACGGGCATCGCGATCGCCTACCACGCGACATGCTTCCTGCCAATCACGGTCATCGGCCTGCTTTGCCTTCCCCTGCTGCATATCTCTTTAAAGGAAGCGACAGCACTGGCGGCGGATAAGCCCGCCGTGGAGGACTGACCGGATGCGTTGCCCCTATTGCTCCCACCCAGACAGCCGGGTCGTCGATTCCCGGGAAGCCAAGGACGGAACTGAAATCAGGCGCCGCCGAGAATGCAACGCTTGTGGACGGCGTTTTACAACGTATGAGCGGGTCGAAGAGGCACCCGCGTCGGTGATTAAGAGAGATGGCCGGCGTGAGGCGTTCGACCGGGTGAAGCTCCTCGCGGGGCTTCTGACGGCCTGTGAAAAGCGGCCGGTTCCTCGCGCCAAGCTGGAGCAGATCGCCGACCTCGTCGAAGCGGAGATCTCATCACGGGGGGATCGTGAAATGTCGAGCGAAGAAATCGGCAACCTCGTTATCGAGCAGCTCCGGGAGCTCGACCAGGTGGCCTACGTCCGCTTCGCGAGCGTCTACCGCCGCTTCGAGGATGTCAACCAGTTCATGCAGGAGCTCAGAAAGCTCCTGCTGCAAGGGGGGAGGGAATCGTGAGCCCACGGATCGGGCCCTACGGGCAACTCGAAATCCTCAAGGCCGAGGTCAACCGTTTGATCAATCTGCTGCTGGAGAATCCATCCGAGGGCGAGCATGGGTGGCAACCACCCGTGGACGTCATCGATGGTCCGAAGGACCTTCAGATCCAGATTGAGCTTCCCGGCCTGAGCGCCTCCGATGTCAAGGTTGTGTTCACCGAGCAACGGCTGACAGTGAGCGGCATCAAGCGCCGTTTGGCGACTGAGCCGAGGGGTGAAAAGTTCCACCTGATGGAACGGTTCATCGGTTCGTTCCAGGTGAGCGTTGAAATCGTTCAGCCGGTCGATCCCGGCCGGGCGCGCGCCACGCTCGAGCGCGGCATCCTTACCGTTGTCCTCCCCCGCGTCGACGATCGGCGTCACCGCAGCTTCGAGATCCCAATACATGAGGAGACCAGAAACGATGTCTGAAGAAAACACGAGCTCCGTCCCAAACGCCGCCGACGAGATCATCCAAATTCCGGACGTCCTGCCGGTGATGGCGCTCAAGGACGTCGTCCTGTTTCCCTACGTCATCGTTCCACTCTCCGTCGGCCGGGAAAAATCGATCAAGGCCGTCGACCAGGCCCTGGCCCAGAACCGACTGATCCTGCTC
>WGCW01000160.1 GCA_015493585.1 Acidobacteriota bacterium | reverse complement strand
CTGTTCCGGTATGACGCTGGGGAACGCTGCAGCAGTGGAGCCTGAACACCGGCTGTGGACACGCCGCCCTTGGGCGCACTGGTTGTGAAAAAGACGTGAGGACAGGTCATCCAGGGTCGCACACACGCACCTTGTCCGTGCTGACTTTGGGGCGTAGAATCTCAACATGCCGGGGAGTTGACATTTTCATCACTTACAAATACCGTCATACCAATATGTTATGGAGAGTCACAGCAGCGCCCTACCAGATCCGCTGTAGGAGGTTTCATCACTCCTCTGGGAGGGCTTCTGCAAACATATTGAAAAGAAAGAGGATGTGGTTCTTGTGAAATCTGGTACAATATCTGCAAGAAGCGGTCCCGGCGTGGTGTCGTCACGCCCAAGAGAAAGGGGGGTTCATGTCCGTCTACGCAATCCTCTACGATCAGAGCAAGTGCATCGGTTGTGGCGCCTGCGAGCAGGCGTGCCAAGCTGAGCACAACCAAAAGCCGCATAAGCCGACGCGGCTTGATGCGAGCTCGTTCAACTGGGTGCAGGATCTCGGCAAGGGCACGTACATGCGTCATTTCTGCATGAACTGTGAAGATCCAACCTGCGCATCCGTGTGTCCGGTTGGGGCGCTTCAGAAGCATGCGCTGGGGCCAGTTACGTGGGATCACACCCGTTGCATCGGCTGCCGCTATTGCATGATGGCCTGCCCGTTCGAGATCCCGAAATACGAATGGCATGAGGTCAACCCGCGGATCCGGAAGTGCGACATGTGTATTCACCGGGTTTCCAAGGGGCTCCCCACCGCCTGCTCCAGCGTGTGTCCGACCGGCGCGACCACGTTCGGAAAACGGGAAGATATGCTGGCGGAAGCGCACCGGAGGCTCAAGCAGCATCCCGGCAAGTACTATCCAGAGGTCTTTGGCGAGAAGGAGGTCGGTGGCACAAGTGTGCTGATGCTGCTGACAAAGACGCCTGCGCAGGATTACCTGCCGTCGAATTTGCCGAAGCATGACATGCCGCTGCTGACGTGGAACGTCCTCGACAAGCTCCCAAAGATCATTGTTCCCTGGGCGACTTTCCTCGGTGGCATGATGTGGCTCACCGGACGGAAGAATAAGGTTGCTGAGGTTGAGCATCACACCACGGAGGAGCATCATGAGTAATCTCAAGGTTCCGCGGCTGACATTCTGGAGAGCTGTGTACGCCGTCATTCTGGCGTTGTTCGTGTTCGTCTTGATCCGGCGTTTTACCGGCGGTCTCGGGGCGATCTCAAACTTGAAGGATCTGATGCCGTGGGGGATTTGGATCGGTTTCGATGTTATGTCGGGCGTTGCCCTCGCGGCGGGTGGGTTCACGATCACCGCCATTGTCTACATTTTCCATCTGGAAAAGTACAAGCCGATCGTTCGTTCCACCGTACTGACCGCGTTTCTCGGGTACCTGATGGTCGTCATGGGGCTGCTGGTCGACCTTGGACGTCCCTGGAACATTTGGCATCCGCTGATCATGTGGAACGATCACTCCGCCATGTTCGAGCTGGCCTGGTGCGTCATGCTATACACGACCGTTCTTTTCCTGGAGTTCCTGCCGCTGGTGTTGGAGCGGCTCGGGAAGAAACACACGGTTCATTGGTGGCACCGGTACCTGACCCCCGTGCTGTGTATCCTCGGTGTGCTGCTCTCCACGATGCACCAATCGTCCCTCGGAACGCTCTACGTGATCGTTCCGGAAAAGCTGCATCCCCTGTGGTATTCCCCGATTTTGCCGTACCTCTTCTTCATCTCGGCGATTGCCCTGGGCCTCGCGATGGTCAACGTCGAGTCGTTCCTCTCCTTCCGCGCGTTTGGCAAAAAGCTCGAGCCCGAAATTCTCGCCGATCTCGGCAAGGCGACGGCGTTCATGTTGATGTTCTATCTCGTGATTCGGTTTGAAGACTTGATTGTTCGGCACTCTCTGAAGTACGCATTCCGGCTCGATCTCGGTGCCATCTTCTTCTGGATTGAGGTTGGGCTGCTGATGATCGTCCCGATGTTCATCATGATGAGCGACCGGTTGCGCCACAAGCCGCTGGTCCTGGCGGGAGCACAATTCATGGTCGTGCTCGGGATGATCTTTGACCGGATGAATGTGTCGACCACGGCATTCCAGCTTGGCACGGGCGTTACGTACCACCCGCTCTGGATGGAATTTGTGGTTTCGATCGGCGTGATTGCCATTGGCATGGGCCTCTTTGGGCTGGCCGTGCGGTATCTCCCAGTCTTCCCCGAAGGTCCAATTGAACAACCAAAGCCCGCCGATCCGTATGCTGAGCTCCTAAAGTAGGGGTCACGCAAGAAGGGGAGAAGCCATGAAACATAGCGTAGCCGGCAAACTGACGTTGCTGATCACCTGCGCTCTCGTGGTCGTTTTTGGGACCGCGGCATGGCTCAATCTCCAGATTCAGGAGCGGGCGACGACTCGCATCCTCCGTCTCAACGGAGCTCAAGTTGCCGATCTCGTCGCCCGGGCGACCCGCGAGGCGATGCTGCACAACGATCGCCAACGCATCCAGGCCACGATCGATACCCTGGCGAGCCAACGCGGTATCGAACGGATCCGGATCATTGAAAAGGGCGGGAAGATCGCCTACTCAACGGTTAAAACCGAGATTGGAATGACGCTCGATCCCCGTTCGCAACAATGCCTCTCATGCCATCAACCTGGCGCCTCTCCGAAGAGCATGCCAAATGAGGCGCAAGCGCGGATCCTCTCCCGCAATCAAGGGCGGATTCTCAGCATTACGAAGACGATCCGGAATGAACACGACTGTGCCAACGCCTCCTGCCACGTGCACAGCCCTCGTAACAAATTACTCGGTGTTCTGGATGTCAACATGGCGCTCGCCCCGTATGACCGGGCCCGCCGGGCGAGCGCCGCGGAGTTGCTGCTCGCCAGTGTCTTCGGCATCTTTCTGGTCGTAGGTATTACGGTTGGCGCCGTGAGACGGATGGTGCACCGCCCAGTTCACAATCTGATTGAGCAGGTAAAGCAAGTCGCTGCTGGGGATCTTTCAGTGCGTGCGCCTGAGGTGACCGATGATGAAATTGGGGTTCTGGCGCGGAACTTCAACCGGATGGCCCGTGATCTCGAGACCGCCCGCGCCGAGCTCCTCGAATGGGCGCAAACGCTCGAGGAACGGGTCCAACAGAAAACGGCCGAGCTGAGGCACGCGCAGGATCAGATTCTGCAGGTCGAGAAAATGGCCTCCCTCGGCAAGCTCGCCGCGGTCGTCGCCCACGAGATCAACAACCCGCTTTCAAGCGTCGTCACGTATGCCAAGATCCTCGTCCGGCGTCTTCGAACCCACGAGCTGACCGATGAGTGTAAAGAGAACCTCGAATACCTCGAGTCAATCGCCTCTGAGGCGACACGGTGTGGCGAAATCGTTTCGCAGCTGCTCGCCTTCTCCAGACGGCGCGGCGGCGAGTTCGGGCCAACCGATGTCAACCGCGTCGTCGAGAAATCGCTTTTCCTCGTTCACCACAAGCTCGAGCTCAATAACGTGGAGGCAAAAACAGAGCTTGCGGCGAGCTTGCCAACGATCATTGCCGATTCCGCTCAGATCCAACAGGCACTGATGGCGTTGTTGATCAATGCCGCCCAGGCACTTGAAGAAGGTGGCATCGTGCGGCTGGTGACGCGGCAGTCAGAAGATGGAGGCGTTGTCATCGAGGTCGCGGATGACGGTCCGGGCATGCCGCCGGAGGTTGCCGCGCATGCCTTTGAACCGTTCTTCACGACGAAGGAAGAGGGCTCGGGGGTCGGGCTCGGCCTCTCGGTTGTCTTTGGGATCGTCCAACGGCACGGTGGGCATATCGATCTCGACACCGCGCCCGGCAAGGGCTGCCGTTTCATCCTGACGTTTCCTCCGAAACCGCCGCAGATCGATGGGGAGGTCGCCACATGAGCAGTCGAGCCCCGAGCCTGATGATTGTCGACGATGAGCTCCACGTGCGGGAGTCCCTGGCCAGCTGGTTTACCGAGGACGGCTATGAGGTTGTGACGGCCTCAAGCGGCAAGGAAGCGTTGGCGATCCTGGGCCGGCGTCATATCGATGTTGTGATCACCGACATCAAGATGCCGGGTATGGACGGTCTTGAGCTCCAAAGACACATCCGCAACGTCGATCCGGACGTCGTGATCATTCTCGTCACCGCGTACGCATCGGTGTCCACGGCCGTGCAGGCGCTCAAGGAGGGCGCATACGACTATCTCGTCAAGCCGTTCGATCCCGAGGAGCTGTCGCACGTCGTCGAGAAGGCGTGCGAGAAGATCCGGCTCAAGGAAGAGAACGTCGCCCTCAAACAACGGATCGCCGGAATCAGCCCAGAGATCGTCGAGGGCCAGAGCCGGGAGATGCGGCGTGTGCTCGAGCTTGTGGACTCCGTGGCACCAACGGATACGACGGTGATGGTGCGTGGAGAGTCTGGAACCGGCAAGGAATTGATCGCCCGGCTCATCCATGCGAAGAGCCCGCGGGCGTTCGGGCCGCTGGTCGCCGTCAACTGTGGCGCCCTCTCGGAAGGTGTTCTGGAATCCGAGCTGTTCGGTCATGAGAAAGGTTCGTTCACCGGAGCCACCTCCCGCCGCAAGGGGAAGCTGGAGCTCGCCGACGGGGGAACGCTCTTTCTCGACGAGATCGGAGAAATTCCGCCAAAAGTTCAGGTGGAGCTCCTGCGGGCGCTCGAGGATCATACGATCACGCGGGTTGGTGGGGTCCAGGAAATCCCGGTCGATTTCAGGGTTGTCTGCGCAACGAACCGGGATCTCGAAGAGGCCGTTCGTGAGGGAACGTTCCGGCAAGATCTGTACTACCGGATCAATGTCTTTCAGATTGATATTCCACCGCTGCGGGAACGGCGGGAGGATATCATGCCGATCGCCGAGCATTTCCTCAAGAAGTTCGCCGCAGCCATGGGGCGGCGGGTGACGGGGTTTTCGCCGGAGGCGCGCGAGCTCCTCATGCAGTACGACTGGCCGGGCAACGTCCGTGAGCTGGCGAACGCCGTTGAACGGGCGCTCGTTGTCTGTCATGAAGGTGAGATCAAGCCGGAGTTCCTCCCGATTCGTCCTCAGGGGTCGGCATCTGAGCCCGAGCCGGATGACCTCTCGCTTCAGGCTGTGGAGCGCCGGCATATCCTCAAGGTGCTCGAGCTCGAGGATTTCAACATCACCCACGCGGCCAAAAGGCTTGGTATCGACCGTGTGACGTTGTACAACAAGATGCGTAAGTACGGGATCGAGAGACGGTAGGAGATGTTCAGTGCCAGGATCCTGGTCCGTGGAATTGGTGCGTGTTGGCGCGGTGCTGCCTTCCGTGCTGCGAGACCTGCGGGAAGATCTGTCGCGGCGTCTCGCCCATGCGGTCTGGATCTCCCCGCGCGAAATCGATCCGGCTGTGGCGTTCGATGGGCGGCGGCAGCAGTATCTCGCGACGACACTCCTCCAGGAGCTGCTCGATATTCCGATTCAGGAGGGCGTGCGGCGGATCGGTATTGCCCAGGTCGATCTCTTCCTCCCAGTGTTTACCCATGTCTTCGGCGCTGCACAACTTGGCGGACCAACCGGCATCATGTCATTGCACCGCTTGCGGCCCGAGTTCGAGGGGGATCGTCCCGATCCCGTTCGAACGCAACAACGTGTACTCAAAGAGGTGATGCACGAGCTCGGGCATACCCTGGGGCTCGTGCACTGCAAGGTTCCATGGTGTGCGATGGGAGCTTCACGGCTCCCGGAACAGGTCGATCTCAAGGATGCGGCCTTCTGCGAACCGTGCTCGCTCAAGATCGGTGTTCCATCGGTTGGGGATCAAATATGACCGCTCTGGTTCATCGGGCCTCGCCCCTGGGGGAGGCTGGCGTCTCGGGCGGATGACAACAGGTCGTTGACGGAGGAGTCCAATGAAACGTTTTTCTCAGATCGTGTTCGCTCTCATCTGCATCGTCTTCGGTTTTGCCGCCCTCTCGACTGCGGGAAAACCCACGAAGAAGGCAAAACCCGCGGTGCCTGAAACCATCACCATCGATGGGCTGAGTCATTGGTTCGGGCCGGTGACGTTCCCGCATGCGGAACATGCAGACATGACAGGAAATTGCACGACGTGCCATCACCATACCGATGGTGAGCCGGCCACGTGCGATACGTGTCATTCGAAGAAACTGTACAACCCCGATGCTCCCAATATGCCTAGCCTCAAGGTTGCCTACCATACCCGTTGTGTGGGGTGTCACCAGGAAAATGGTGGACCCACCCAGTGTGAGGCCTGTCACGCTCGAAAGGCGCTGCCAAAGGGCGTGAAACTCGGCGCTTTTCCACAGAAGTAACTCTCTGACAGCGAGAGAGTTCCGATGGCCGTGCCCTTCCGGGCGGTGGGGTTTCACCAACCGGGAGGGCTTCCTGCTGTAGACTAGCGTCTGGAGGCAATGTGATGGCTGTCGATCCTCAACTGCTAGAGATTCTGGTGTGTCCCATCGATCATGCGAAGCTCAATGTCGTTGAGCTTTCCCAACCGGTCCGCGAACGGCTGGTGGCCCGGTACCGCGAACAGTTCAAGGATGAGGAGCCCATCGTCGAGGTTGGGCTTGCTTGCTCTGAGTGCGGACGGGTCTATCCGGTGGTGTCTGATATTCCGGTGATGCTCACCGACGAAGCGGTCGCTGCTGAAGAGGTGCAGCCCTGACCGGCCTGGGCTCTGTTGCGGCGGGCGTTCTGCTCGTTGGGATTGCGTGCAGCGTTAAGATCGCGCTGGCGAATGCGTTGCTCACGATCGCCTTCCTCGTGTGGGTGGCCGCCCTATTGAGGCACGACGTGGCATGGCGGTGGTCGCCCCTCTACGCTCCTCTTATCGTCTATGTCACCGCCTCCCTCGCGGCGGTGGTGTTCTCCCTTGACCCATCGTACAGCGTGACACAGCTTGACGACCTGTTGACCCTGGGGCTGGTTCCGATGGTTATCACACTGATGACGCGGGCGCGATGGGAAATGCAGCTCCGTCTTGTGACCGCGGTCGCAGTTGCGTCTTCGGCCGTTGGCCTCTGGCAGTACGCCCACGGGGCGTCCAATCTCAGCCACAGGCTGCGGGGCCTGACAACGCATTACATGACGTTTTCCGGATGGACCCTCGTGGCTGTGTTGCTTCTCCTCGGCGACATGGCTTTTCAGCACGACCGGCGCAGATTGCTGTGGACGTTTCCCGCGTTTGCCGTCTGTACGTCCGCGCTCTTTCTTTCGTACACGCGCAACGCGTGGGTCGGCCTCGGCGTTGGCCTTGTCCTGGTTGCCGCCGTGTGGAAACCCAAGGCGTTCTACCTGTATCCCGTTGTCGCGGTGCTTCTCGCCGTTGTCCTGCCGCGGCCGGTTGTCCAACGGGTTGTCTCGATCTTCGATCTGCACCAGCCAGCCAACTACGACCGCCTCTGCATGGCGCAGGCAGCCGAGGAGATGATTGCAGATCATCCCGTCTTCGGCATGGGCCTCGGCATGGTACAGCGCCGTTACCCGGTCTACCGCCGGGACGATGCGCCGCGGTGGGAAATTCCCCACCTGCACGACAACATCTTGCAGATCACGGCCGAGACTGGATTCTTGGGGCTTGCGGCCTATGTGGCGATTCTATTCGTATTCTTCCGGCATACCTGGCGCGCCTTGAGACACGCAGACCGATCCACCTTTCCCGCTTTGGCTGGATGTTTCTTGGCCGTGGCCGGGATTACTGTCGCCGGGCTGTTCGAATACAACTGGGGCGATGCCGAAGTGTGGATCATCACGCTCGCATGCCTGGCCGCTCCGTTTGCGCTCGCTCCGGAGGAGCCATGACCCGGAAGATTTGGCGTGTTGGCGACCTGATCCGGGGGGTCAACGAGCTTCTTTCCCAGGGTTTTTCCGGGATCTGGGTCGAGGGAGAGGTCACGAATGCCAGCCAGTCCAGCCGTGGGCACCTCTACTTTACGCTCAAGGATGCGTCATCGGCGCTCGACTGTGTGATGTGGGGCTCACGGGCCCGCAGTCTCCGGTTCAATGTTGAGGATGGACTCGCCGTCACGGCGTTCGGGTCGCTGACGGTCTATCCGCAGCGCGGCCGTTTTCAACTGGTCGTCGATCAAATCGAGCCCCAGGGCGCCGGAGCGCTGCAGCTTGCCTTTGAACAGCTCAAGGCCAAGCTGGCCGCCGAGGGGCTCTTTGCACCGGAGCGGAAGCGTCCCCTTCCGGCACTTCCGCAGCGGGTCGGCATCGTCACGTCGGCGACCGGCGCCGCCCTGCGAGACATGCTGAAAATCTTCCGGCGGGTGTCTCATGTGCACGTGATCCTCGCTCACGCGACAGTGCAGGGTGAGGGAGCGGCCGCGGAGATTGCACGGGGCATTGAGCGGCTTGGCAGCTCGGGCCTCGTAGACGTTCTGATCGTAGGCCGTGGTGGCGGCAGTTTGGAAGACCTCTGGGCCTTCAATGAGGAAGTTGTGGCACGAGCAATCGCCGCATCTCCAGTCCCCGTGATCTCAGGGGTCGGCCATGAGGTGGACTTCACGATCGCTGATTTCGTGGCCGATGTCAGAGCGGCGACCCCGACTCATGCCGCGGAGATCGTGACGAGCAGAATCGAGGAGCAGGAGGGGCGTCTCGACGATGCCGAGGGAAGGCTGGGCCGTGCACTCATGAGGCACGTGGCTCTTGCCCGTGCGCGGCTGAATGGTCTCGAAGGATCCTCCGGGCTCGCACGCGTCCCTCAAAGGATCCGGCTGGCCCGTACCCGGTTGCGAGCTGCGGACCGGTTGCCAGGGCTTATCGAACGGCTGGCCGAACGCGTGCGATTGCGCCTCGAAGCTGCCGAGGGCACGCTCAGACGAACGCCCGCCAAGCTGGCCGCCGGTACGCAGCGGGAGTTCCTCAACGGCCGGATTCACGCGCTGGAGCTGGCGATGCACCGGCAGACTGAACGCGCCGGTGCCCGGTTGGGAAGTTCCGAGCGTGCGCTCGGTCATCTCAATCCCAGGGCCATCCTCGACAGGGGATACTCGATCACCGTCCGCGAGGGTGAGACGGCGCCGCTCAAGAACGCCGCCGGGATCGGCCCCGGAACGGTCCTGGTGACAACGCTGGCGCGAGGGCAGCTCCGTTCTGTCGCTGCCCCGGCGCCACATCGAACCTCGTCGCGCACCTCCGGCGTGCCGGATCAACCGCGGCTTTTTGACGATGGAGAAGAGAGATGAAGGAAGACACACCATCAGAACGGTTCGAGGAGCAGCTCGCGAAGCTCGAGAGTATCGTGGCCCGGCTGGAAGACGATTCGGTCGGCCTCGAGGAAGCACTTGATCTCTTCGAAGAGGGGATGAAGCTGGCCCGCGCCTGCCGTGCCCGGCTCGAATCCGTTGAAAAACGGATTGAGAAGCTCCTGGAGGAGGCTGGCCAGGACGAGCCGGTGACCGAACCGCTCGATACCGGACCGGATGTGGCCCCATGAACGTTGCAGCGCTGCTTACGGAGGAACGCACCGCGGTGGAATCGGTGCTCGAATGGGTGCTTCCTCCGGAGACGGCATGGCCCGTCCGGCTCCATACGGCGATGCGGTACGCCGTCTTTGGGGGAGGTAAGCGCATCCGGCCGATCCTGGCGCGCCTTGCATGCCAGGCCGCGGGTGGGAATGCCGATGAGATCACGCCGGCGGCCTGTGGGCTCGAGCTCATTCATACCTACTCGCTCATCCATGATGACCTGCCGGCTCTCGATGACGATGTGCTCAGACGCGGGCGCGCGACCGTTCATGTCGCCTTCGATGAGGCAACCGCCATCCTGACTGGCGATGCCCTGCTGACACTCGGGCTCGAGGTGCTTGCAACGCATCCCGAGGGGGAGCGCTGGGCCGGGCGGCGCGCGCGCGCCACGGCCCTCGTTGCGGCGGCCGCCGGGCCAGCCGGCATGGTCGGAGGACAGGTCGAGGATCTCGCCGCGACCGGGGCGCTGGATGCGCCAGCCGGCGAGCTGGCCCAGCGGCTCGAACGGATTCACCGGCACAAGACGGGGGATCTCCTCCGTGCATCCGTCGAGCTTGGCGCCGTTCTCGCTGGCGCCGGTCCTGAAACCGAGCAGGCGTTTGCCGCCTTCGGCGCCGACCTGGGCATGGCCTTTCAGGTTGCCGATGACATCCTCGATGCCACCGCCACGGCGAAGGAGCTCGGGAAGTCTCCTGGCAAGGACGAAGCGGTGGGAAAGCTGACGTTTGTCACACTCTACGGGCTCGAGCGCGCGCGGACGATCCTCGACGATCTCGAAGCCCGTCTCGGTGACCGTGCCAGGCAGCTCGAAGGCCCTGGCGGTCCGCTGGCTGACCTCGTCCATTTCGTCTGCCGGCGGCGGTCGTAGCGATCGCACCGGACGCACAAAAACGGGGCGCCGTTGGGCGCCCCGTTTGATCACTCCTGGGGGGTGAGAGTCAGCTCTTGGAGCTGCGGGCGAACTGATCTTCGAAGGCCTTCCAGGCTTCGTCGTCGAGGTTCATCGCCGCACCGACGACCGGGTGAGCGCCATCAGGAAGCATCGCCCCAACGAGCTCCGGTGAGGTCTTCTGCGACAGGAACTCGGCGAACCGCTGAATCTCGCGCTCCAGCCACTTGGCCGCGCGCTCCCCAACCCGCAGACCCTTCAACGCTTCGGTGTGATCGACAGGCCACACACGTGCCAGCCATCCAGATCCGTACGGATCGGCTTCCAAGGTCTCCGGATGGTACTCAACGGCCTCGTTGGCCGCGACGACCCGGCCGCTGACGGGTGCCGCAACTTCGAGCTTCCGGCCCTGGCGCCACACCGTCGCCAGCGTGTCGCCCTTCTCAACCTTCGTGCCCGGCTCCGG
>WGCW01000159.1 GCA_015493585.1 Acidobacteriota bacterium | reverse complement strand
CCTGCTGGCCACCGACAACGATGACCTGATCGCCCAGTTCACCACCCCGCTCGTGGAGAACCGGGACGGGTCACTCATCGGGTGCTGGGCCATCACGGAACCGGACCACGGCTCCGACTGGCTGACATACGGTGGGATGGAAGACGCCGGCGGAACGGACATCGTCCCAAACCTTCGCGCCAAGAAGGTGGACGGCGGCTGGCTGATCAACGGTCAGAAAGCTGCCTGGATCTCGAACGGCCCCGTCGCCCGGCACGCCTACCTCTTCCTCAACCTCGATCCTTCCGAAGGGATGCACGGGAATGGCATCGCCTTGGTGGATCTGGATTCACCGGGGGTCAGCCGTGGCAAAGCCTGGGAGAAGCTGGGCCAGCGAGCGCTGCCCCAGGGCGAGCTCTACTTCGACGACGTCTTTGTTCCTGAACAGAACCTGATCGCCGATCCGGAGCTCTATCCCTTCGCCATCGACGCCACGCTGTCGATCGCCAACACGGCCATGAGTGCGTTCTTCACCGGCACCGCCCAAGCTGCACTCGACGAGGCGCTCCGCTACGCCAGGGAACGGATCCAGGGAGGACGTCCACTGATCGAGCATCCAACGATCCAGGTCAATCTCTTCGAGATGTTCAAGACCGTGGAGGCTGCCCGGGCGCTCTCGCGCCGGGTGATGGAGTACAACTATCAAACCATCACCCCGAGCCTCAAACATGCGATCGCCGCCAAGGTCTTCTGCACCGACGCGGCTGTGCAGGTCGCCCAGATGGCAATTCAGATATTTGGGGGCATGGGCCTGAGCCGTGAGTCCGACATTGAGATGATCTTCCGCGATGCCCGTATGGCGCAGGTGGAAGACGGCGTCAACGAGGCACTGTCGCTCAGCGGGGGACGCCAGCTCCAATCGATGGAAGGAGAGTAACCCGTGCCGCTCCCCAAACGGTTCTTTGAACTGGCCGAAGCCGCGCCACATGAGGTGTTTCTCTGGTTCGAGGGTCACGAAGTCACGCGGGAGAAATTGGCGGCGGATGCCCTGAAAGTGACCGGCTTCCTCCAAAGCCTGGGTCTGAAAACGGACGCTCGGATCGGGGCCATGCTGATCAACCGGCCCGAGTTTCTTGCCGTCTGGTTTGGCGCTAACGCCGGCGGCATGACGCTGGTGCCCTACAACGCCGCCCTTCGGGGCGACGACCTCGACTACCAGCTCCGCCATTCCAAAACGGAGGTTTTGTTCGTGGAGGCCGCGCTGCTGCCTGTCGTGGCAGACGTGCTCAATGAGCACGAGCAGCTCACCGTCGTCGTCGTTGGAGGGGAGGCGCCCAAGGGAATGACGTCATGGGCTGTGGTCGCGTCCTCACTGCCCGGCGCCATCAGCGAGCGGCTCCGCGATGGGGAGGTCATGGAGATCGTCTACACCTCGGGAACAACCAGCAGGCCCAAGGGCGTCGTCTGGCGATACGGCCTGATGTCGATGATTGCAGAGGTTCTCGTGCGGCATTTAGGCCTGACATCGGCAGACCGGCTCATGGTGGTCCTGCCCCTCTTCCACGGTAATGCCCAGCTCTCCACCGCTATGACCGTCATGTGCCAGGGCTCTCTGCTCCTGGTACCCCGGTTCACTGTTTCGCGGCTCTGGGAGCTCGCCCGGGACGGCGCCGCCACAGAGATCAATCTCCTTGGCCCTCTCGTCACCATGCTGTATAACCAGGCCCCACAGAAGGACGATGCAGACAACCCCATTCGGGTCGCCTTTTCCGCCGCAACCCCCGCGCCGATCCACAAGGCTTTCGAGCAACGATTCGGTGTGACAGTTGTCGAAGGGTACGGACTGACGGAGACTGGGATCAACACGGCCAACCCGCTGGATCCGGCACGCCGCAAGGTTGGCACCATCGGTCTCGCGCTGCCCTACAACGAGGTTGCCATCCTGGATGATGATCTCCGGGAGCTGCCGCCCGGGGAACCGGGAGAGATCTGCGTCCGCCCCACGGAGCTCTCGGACGGCCTGATGCAGAGGATCGAGTATGTGGACGATCCCGAGGCTACCGCCACCCTGTGGCGCGGCGGCTGGCTCCACACGGGCGACGAAGGCGTGATGGACAGCGAAGGCTTCTTTACCTTCCTCGACCGGAAAAAGGACGTCATCCGTCGCCGTGGCGAGAACATCGCGTCTCAACAGGTGGAACATGTGCTCTTGAGTCATCCCAAGGTGGGTCAGGCCGCTGTGATCGGCGTCCCATCGGAGCTCGGCGAGGAGGAAGTGCTGGCCCTCGTTGTGCCCCTCGAGCCCGTCACGGCCGAGGAGCTGGCCATCTACAGCCTGGAGCGCCTGGCCGCCTTCAAGGTACCTGAATGGTATCGTTTCGTGGAAGCGCTTCCCACGACCCCCACGGGACGGGTCAAGAAGGCGGAGCTCAAGCGGGAGGGCCACCTGACCGACGGCGCCGTCAGAATCAACGTCGCAAACATTGTGAGGAACACACCATGAGAGAAAAGATCTACGAGTTCGAACCCTACAACCGGGCGCAGAAGAACCACACCCTCGAGGTGGCCCGGCTCGCGGCCAATGCCGCGCTGACGGCGCCCAAGGCCGGCGGTGTGGACGGCGTCGAATGCGAGATCCTGACCGGCGACGATCTCCTGGCTCTGGCCGACGTCATGGAGAGGGAGTCCCACAAGTTCTCCGAGCCCGTCAAGCGCCGGTTTCTCTACGAGGCAGTTATGACTCGCGAGTCTGACGTCTGCCTCGTCATCGGGCATTACCGGGCGGCTGGAACGCCCCTGGATGCCGGCTGCGGTTTCTGCGCCGGGAGGATGGACTGTTCCTTTGTCTACAACGCCCGAAAGACCGAACACGGGCAGATCGACCTCACCGCCGTGCCCCCGGAGGAGCGGGAGAAGGTTCCCTTCTACGGGCCCATGTGTGTGCCCAGAGACCTCGATCTGGGCATCGCGGTTGGATCGGCCATGGTGATCACCCAGCGGCTCCTCGTGGACGCCATGCCGTTCTACACAGTCTCGGTGGCGGCGCAACGCCAAGGCATCCTGCCCCGTTCTTGGATCAAGGTCGCCATCCTGATGTCATCGCGCCAGAAAAATCCCTACGTGGATGTCCTGCCTGACTACCACCTCCACAACCTGGCGACCCTGCAGGACAACCTTCGGAAGATGTTCGTCACACTCCGCGGGGTCTACTGGTATGACTACAAGACCTGGTATCCCAAGTGGGCCAAAACCTCGAGCAGCGACTCGGAGAAGGAGTGAGCCATGCCGATTCTTACTGAGCAAGACTACGCATTCGACCTGGTTCTCCAGGCCGCCAAAGATGGTGCGGCGGCCGCCCTTGGCGCACCCCGCCTGACACCCGGTCTCAAGCTTGAGACCCGGATCGTCTACGGTGAGGAGATCGGCTTCATGGTTCGTCTGCTGGATATCTTCGCCGGACCAGAGGGCGCCTACTCGCAGTTCATCTATGGCGATTACCTCATGGGCAAGCGCTTCCTCGAAGAGAACATGCCCTACGCCATCCTGCTGATCGGCGCCAAGACCTCGCCCTCGCCTCTTGCCTGGGACTGCGGGGCCTGTGGATTCCCGAGCTGCGCCGAGTTCAACCATTTTGCCAACGAGAACAAGTCGGCGGGAATGTTCGGTTACGGCCCCGCATGCAACTGGCTCATGATGGATTTCGGCGTCGCGCTGGCACAAGCTTCGGCGGCCATCTACTCCAAGAACGTCGATTCCAGGCAGCAAGGATCCTACGGCGCAGCGGCCCTCCTGCTTGGGATGTTGCCCGGCATGGACGCCATCATCGCCAACTCCATCGGCCCGCTGAGGAACGGGGTGTTCCAGGAGTGGTACAACCGCCCGGAGATGAAGGGCTCGTTCAACATGGACAAGATCTACGAAATGTTGATCGCCACCTTTGCCTTTCATTTTGGCTCGTTTTCCGGGGATGGTATCCCGATGATCAAGAATACCGACGACTGGTTCTGGGAGCCCTTCAAAGCCGGGATCGGCCCGGTTCCCGAAGCCGTGGAGATCCTTCCCCAGGTCCTGGAAAAGGCTGGCGAGGTCACCCTTGAATACGAGCAGTGGCTCCAGGAACACGCCGCGCACAAGGGGGAAGCGGAATGAACGACACCTGGATCACCGGGGTAGGGCACACCGTGTTCGCACGCCACCCCGGCCGCTCACTGGCGGATCTCGCCGTGGAGGCCGCCTCTGGGGCGGCCGAGGACGCTGGCATCGCGCTTCAAGATGTTGACGCCGTCTTCTTCTCGAACTCCACGTGGGGCTACTTCGATAACCAGCACTGCATCCGCGCCCAGGTGGCTCTCCAAGGCACGCCGCTGGCCGGCAAGCCCATGGTCAACGTCGAGAACGCCTGTGCGGGCGCCTCCACGGCCCTTCACCTGGCCCGGACCAGCGTGGCGGCGGGTCAGTACGGCGTTGTTCTGGCGGTGGGTGCCGAGAAGATCTTCAATACCGACGCCGGCAAGATGTTTGGAGCGTTTCTGACCGCCCTGGATGTGGCCCACGCCGAAGAGCATCTTGGAAAGCTCATGAGGTTGAGGGGACAGGCGGTGGCAGATTTGGGCGCCCGCCGCCCGGAGCTAGCCGCCCAAATACCGGAAGATGCAGGGGGCCAGCGAACGGTCTTCATGGACGTGTACGCCGCCTTCGCCCTGTGGCACATGGCCGAATTCGGATCGACCCCGGAGCAGCTTGCCGCCATCGCCGCCAAGAACCACAACCACGCGGTGGCCAACCCCAAGGCGCAGATCCGGATCCCCATGACCCCGGAGGCGGTCCTGGCCGATCGGCTGGTGTCATGGCCGCTGACCCGGTCCATGTGCGCGCCCATCGGCGATGGAGCGGCGGCAGCCATCGTTGTTTCGGACAAGCTCAGGAAGCGGCTGGGCGGGTCCCGTTCCGTGCGCATCCGGGCTTCGGCTCTACGGACGGGCACCGCCCGCGGAGTGAACGATGTAGAAGCCGACATCGCCGTTCGCACGGCCCAGGCCGCCTACGAGGAGGCCAGCGTCACGCCGGAGGAGATCGACGTGGCGGAGATCCACGACGCCACCGCGTTCGGAGAGCTTCACCAAAGCGAGGCGCTGGGCTTCTGCCCCATGGGCGAGGGCGGCGTCTTCGCCCTGGAGGGTCATTCCACCATCGGGGGAAGACTCCCGATCAACACCTCCGGTGGCCTGGAGTGCCGTGGCCACCCGATCGGCGCGTCAGGGCTGGCGCAGATCCACGAGCTGGTGCTCCAGCTCCGCGGCGAGGCCGGTGCCCGGCAAGTGGAGGGCGCCCGACTCGCTCTGGCCGAAAACGGTGGCGGCAACATCGGCTACGAGGAAGCGACACTGGTCATCCACATTCTGGAGCGTTGAGGGGAGAATGGTGTGATCCCAGTGTCGAAACAAGGGTATTACACGAAGCTGTTCACCATCGGCGCCATCTGGAACTGGATGGCGGCCGGAACGTTCATCCTCGGATACCGGTTGATTTTCCCGGTCCTCGGCATGCCACCACCGGTTTACCCGGCGTTCTTCCTGATGTTCCTGGGCCTCTGTTTCATCTTCGGGAACGGGTACCACTGGGTTTCCAGGGACCTCGGCCGCAATCACGGGATCGTCAAGTTGGGCATCATCGGGAAGCTGATCGTCTTCGGGGGATTGACCTGGGCGGGTCTCACCGGGCAGGTCAGCCCCATCCTGATTGCTCCGGGCGTCGTGGACCTGGTGTTCGCGGTCCTCTACCTCGGATTCCTGAGGAACGTCACGACATCGGAGGTGTAGCTGATGACCAACAAGACGATTCTCATCACCGGTGCGGCATCCGGGATCGGCCGGCAAACCGCTTTGTTTTTCGCCGCAAGGGGCTGGTACGTGGGCGCCTTCGATATCGATGAGCCCGGATTGGACAGTCTCCAGTCGGAGATCGGGGCATCCGGCTGCTTCGTCGATGTCATGGACGTGGCCGATCCGGAGAGCGTCAAGGTCGGCATCGAGGCGTTCATGGCACAGACCGGGGGGCAACTCAATGTCCTCCTCAACAACGCGGGGATCCTCCAGATCGGTCTTTTCGAGAACGTCCCGTTGGAGTTCCAGCTCAAGACCGTGGACGTCAACCTCAAGGGCTGTGTGAGCTGTACCTACCACGCCCTTCCCTATCTCAAGCGGACCCAGGACGCGCGTGTCATTAGCATCTCCTCCATTGCCTCGACCTACGGCACTCCGGAGTACAGCGTCTACTCGGCAACCAAGCATGCCGTGTCGGCCCTGACGGAGGCCCTCGACATCGAGTTGAGGCCTTACGGCATCAAGGTTTGCGACATCAAACCTCCGTTTGTCGCAACGCCGATGATTGCGGGAGCCGACGACGTCAAGAGCGTCAAGATGCTGAGCTTCATGGGAGGCCAGGTCAGCGCGATGAAGATCGCCAGAACGGTGTGGAAGGCCGCACATGGCAACCGGCTTCACTGGAAGGTCGGCTTCACCAAGGTGATGGCGTTCCAGAAGTGGCTGTTGCCATTCACCGTGCGGTTCTCCGTCAAGCTGCTCGCCATGCCGAAGATCACGACGAAACCATAGGGGGCGGTTCATGAACATCTTCGAGGACAAGGTTGCCATCGTCACGGGTGCGGCCTCGGGAATCGGCAGGGCGCTCTGCGAAGAGTTGGCTGCCAGGGGCGCCAGGGTGGTCGCCACCGACGTCAACCACGAAGCCCTGGAGACCGCATTTTCCCAGATGAAGCCGTCGAAACACTCGGTTCAGACCGCCCGGCTGGACGTGACGGATCATGCCGCGTTCAGACAGTTGATCCAGGATACGGCGGCCCGTGAAGGCCGGCTGGATTACCTGTTCAACAACGCCGGTATCGCCATCGCCGGCGAGATCCGGGACCTGGAGATCGCGCACTGGCTCAAGGTGCTGGACGTCAACCTCAACGGAGTGATCTACGGGTCCGTCGAAGCGTACAAGCTGATGGTGCAACAGGGCTTCGGGCATATCGTCAACATGTCCTCAATGGAGGGGATAACGGCCTTCCCGGGTACGGTGTCGTATGTGGTGAGCAAGTTCGCCGTCATGGGGCTGTCGCAGAGCCTGTGGATCGAAGGAACGGACCTCGGTGTCAAGGTGAGCGTCGTCTGTCCCGGTTTCATCCGGACGCCGATCTTCGAGACGAGCCCGGTGGTCAATGCCGACCGGGAAGAGTTCCTCAAGTCGCTGGCACCGTACGAGAAGTTCTCCATGTCGCCCGAGGAATGCGCCCGGGTCATTCTGAAGGGTGTCCGAAAGAACCAGTTGCTCATCCCCGTAACCGGCCTCGTCCATGTCCTATGGCGGCTGGTTCGTCTCAGCCCAACCCTCGTGTTGAAGCTGACCCGAAGGGATTTCAGAAAAATCCGCGACGCCGCTCGTCTCTCCCGTTCTGAGTAGTTCCTGGATAGCAGCGTGAAGGCTATGGGTGTTGGCTGGGTGACCGGTGCGCCGTTTGTACGATGCAGGGGCAATTCAGGCCTTGGCGTGACTGGAGCGGTAGACCTCCATCAGGCGTTCCAGGTTCACGTGGGTGCAGATCTGCCTGGGGCGCGGGAAGGCGTTCTGCCGGGAAGGCCGAGCACGTTGGGAAAGAGGAGTCAGGTGCACTCCCCCGCCCAGATCCTTCGCGGTGTGCCTGCGGCACATCGCTCAGGATGACATTGGGGGGATAGCTTCGCCTCCTCTCAACGAACAGCACTTGCGTCGCGTCGAAGAAGGAAACGTAACGTACTGATGACACGAAACTTCGAGAAATTGTCTGCAAATGCCTGTTCGTCCACCGTCCCGGTGCCCCCACCGGGGCATGTCGGTACTCAGAACGACATATCCCCCACATGTCATCTTGAGGCATGCTCCTTTCCTGGTCATCCTGAGCCGAAGGCGAAGGATCTGGGTGGGTGGGGCCGGCAAGTTTCATGCTGGGAACGGCGGCCACAAGCAACGGTGTTGTCTTTGGGTTGTATCTCTGGTCCTGAGGGAGATCGCGGGAGGCTTTTTGGGGTGATGTAGGGACGGGCATTGTGGGGTGCGGACGGGGTATGACATGTGTCTAGGAGGCGATGCAGGATGCTTTCTGGGCTAGGGAGAGGGAATTGGCTGGCGAGGGTTGGAGTTGGAAGACGTTGATCAAGTCGTTGTTGCAGCAGATCCCGAGGGTACCGGAGATTGTGATCTGGACAAGAAATGCCCGCTGCGTGATGTGGGACGCCCGGATGATCAATCGTCCGGGGCGGGTTCGTGCCGCTCTCCTGACGCGGGCAGTTGGGGGGCTCCGGTGTGGAGAGCAAGATAGACGCTGCGGACGAGGTGCGGACCGTAGATGCGTTCGAGGCGGCGGACGGTAAAGTGAGCGCGGGCGAGGCTTTGGAAGTGGGCGATGAAGACGGTGTTGACGAGGGCGCCGCCGGCGGCACCGATGACCGGAGCAGCCTGGGCGGCGAGCTTGTCGGCCGCTTCGGCTTCGAAGCGGGGCAGGATTTTGGCAATGAAGGTGCTGAGGCTACGGCCGGCGTTGTCCTGGACCGTCTGGAGCGTCAGATGCCTTGCGGCGCGCTGCAGGCCGATCCGTGTGGCGAAGTAGGCGCTGTCGATGGCGTCGTCCTCGGGGGAAGGGCCACCGAGCGCAAAGACCTGCAGGCAGGCCAGCCGGGCATCGAGTGTGCCGAGATCCTCTCCCTCAGCGCGGGCGATGTCAGCAATTGATCGCAGGATCAGGGTGGTTGTGATTGGAAGCTCAACGGCAAGGGCGGGCAGCCCAAAGGCGCCGCCTACGGCGCCGGTTACGGCGACGGCCCAACGGTGGGCCCGAGCACGGCGGTCTGTCAACAAAGGGTCGCTGGCCGTGCCGAGGGAGGCGATCGCAGCCTCGGTTGCAGCTCTCAACGCCTTGGCGACCGCCGCATGCAGGAGCGGCCCGCCGCCGGGAATCCGCCGTTCCGCCTTTTCGAGCAACCACGAGACCGGCGTGCCGATGCGGTCAGCGAGCCTCGCGAGGAAGCTGGGGTGTTCGAGGATCTGCATCGCCCATTCGAGACGCTTGCGGTCCTCAGGGGTCAGCCGGTCCTGTTGTGGCTTCATGGGCGCTCCTCCTTTCCATGGCCGTTCGCGCGGCCCCGGATGCTGCGGTTTGAGCGTACATCCTCAGGGCTGTGCGCATTCAATTCTCATCCAAGCAGCTCCGCGTAGAGCGCCTCGTACTGACGGGCGGGACGGGTCCAGGCGTGATCTTCGGCCATGGCGCGGCGCCGGGCTTGGAGGAGGCGGGATGGGTTCCAGATGATGGATGCGGCACGGCTGAGCGCGGCAATGAGGCCTTCCGGGCTCAGCGCTGCGATCCGGAATCCGTTGCCGGTCTCAGGCTCGGCAGCCAGATCGCGGACCGTGTCCGCGAGGCCGCCGACGGGGTTGACGACCGGGAGTGTGCCGTATCTGAGGGCGATCATCTGTCCGAGGCCGCACGGCTCAAACCGGGAGGGCATGAGCAGGAAATCGGCGCCGGCATAGCTGCGGTGGGCGTGTGCCTCGTCGTATCCGATTCTGACGGCGGCCCGGCCGGGGTGACGGCGGCAGGCGTTGACGATGTCGTTCTGGAGATCATCGTCGCCGGCGCCGAGAACGGCGATGCGAAGCCCCGCGGCGACGATGCCGTCGATCGCCGCCGCGACGAGGTCGATGCCCTTTTGCTCCGCCATTCTCGAAACGATGGCGACGAGCGGCGAGTCGTCATCGTCAAGGAAGAGCTCGGCGGCCAGAGCTGTCCGGCAGATCCGCTTCCCGCGAGTGACGTCCCGACGGGAGTAGTTCCTCGCAAGGTGTGGATCGGTCGAGGGGTTCCAGACGGCGGTGTCGAGCCCGTTGAGGATGCCGGAAAGCCGGTCCTTCCGGGCTGTGAGTACCTTCTCGAGGCCGTATCCGAACGCCGGTGTGAGGATCTCCTGCGCATAACGTGGGGAGACGGTGGTCAGGCGGTCCGCGGCGAGGATGCCACCCTTGAGGTAGTTGACCGTCCCGTACAGCTCGAACCCATCCGGCGTGAAGAGGTTCCGCGGGAGCCGTGCCGCATCGATGACCCACGGCTCAAAGCTCCCCTGGTAGGCGAGGTTGTGAATCGTCAGAACTGTTGGCGTCGAGGCCATTGCCCCACCCAGAGCGGGGTCCCGTCCGAGGAGCAGCGGCACCAGCGCGCTCTGCCAGTCGTGGCAGTGGAGGATGTCGGCACCGCCCGCAATCCCGGCGATGGTGAGGATCGCAGCCCGGGCGAATGCCGCGAACCGCACCGGGTTGTCCGGGTAGTCGCCGTCCGGGGTTCCGTACGGTCCGGGGCGCGCGAACAGCCTGGGAGCGTCGAGGAGCAGGTAATCGACGGGCCCGATCCGTTTGCGGAAAACGCGAAAACGAAAACCGCCGGCATCGATCTCCGGCATGACGGGCTCGCCATCGGGCGGACCGTTGAGGCTTCTGCGATAGAGCGGCATGACGAGGAAAATCCGGTGCCCCATGCGGCCAAGCGCCTTGGCCAGCGCACCGGTGACGTCTGCGAGGCCTCCCGTCTTGGCGATGGGAACCGCCTCCGAGGCGATGTGGGCGATCCTCACCTGGCTTCCCACCAGTGCGGGTTGAGGTTGGGGAACGCCATGTCGTCGATGGCCCAGGAGGGGAGGCTCCGGCTCTGCACCGGTGCGGCGAGGAGCCGTTGCAGTCTGTCACGGTGTTCGGCGAACCGCTTTTCGGCGTAGTCGCGGGCCGCTCCGGTCGTCACGAGGAACGGCCAATCCGAGGCGGCCAGGATCATCAGCTGATTGAGGATGGCGCGCTTGAGCTTGAGCCGGGCAGGCCGCAGGCAGGCCTCGTTGACGGCGAACTCGGATGACCCAAGCTCGTGCCACATCGCGCTGGTCGCCGGGTTGACCCAGACGCGGTGATCACCGCCTTCGCCCCAGGAGCCTTCCGGAAGCGAGAGGCGGACCCGCGGCGGCTCCCGCCGCAGACGGCGGCCCGCGCTCGTTGGGCTGAGGGCGGGATGCGCCGCTGCGAGCCGGAGCACGTGCTCGAGCCATTGAGGTCCTTCGTACCACCAGTGTCCGAAGAGCTCGGTGTCGAACGGGCAGACGGCGACGCCATCATCGAGCCCGGCGAGATGCGTGACCATGCTGACGAAGTGATCGGCATGCGCACGGACGGCGTCCCCGGCCGCTACCGGGTCGTACGGTTTCTTATCGGCAAGATCAGCGCGCGGATGGGTGACCCGCCAGAACCTCAGCCCTGAAGGCCAATGCCGCTTGTGAAAATCGAGGTACCGTGAGTCGCCGGGATAGCCGTGGTCCCTCGACCACACTTGAAGCGCGGAGCGCGGCTCACGGACGAACGCCGCAACGTTGCTGGCGCCGATCCAGACTGGTTCGGCCACCGCACCCTCGACGACAGCGAGCCCGGCTGCCGATTCTCCAGCGGAGGAGATGCCGGGTTTGCCCCCCAACACGAGGTGGGTGTCGACGACGGTCCACGTGATGCCGGCGGACTCGAGAAAGGTTTCCAAACCGGGACGGAACGTCTCACGCGCTCCCGTGACCGGATGGCGCCAGGCACCAGCAGGGCGGTAGGCGCACTCGGGGAGCCACGCGCCTTCCGGTCTCATGCCGAAGATCCGTTCGTGAACATCGACGGCCGTCTTCATCTCCAGGCTGATCAGCTGTTGTGTGTGGGCGAGCGGGAGGTAGGCGTGCGTCGCAGCGCAGGTCGCAAGCTCGATGACCTCCTCGCGCGCAAGCTGTGCCAGCGCACCGGTGATGTCCTTGTCGAGGCGGAGCCATGTGGCCCGGATCTCCTCGTACTGGGCGGTCCACCACGCGGCGAGCGGGAAGCTGGGAACGGTCGATCGAGCCGCTTCGAGCCGATGTTCGAGGTAGGCGTCGACCAGCTCGCGCGTCCGGGGGTCTCTTAGCTGCGAAGCGAGGATTGGGGTGACAGAGACGGTCAGCAGGTTTCTCAGCCCCTCGTCCCGAAGCCGTTCGAAGACCCCGATCAGCGGCAGATAGCTGTGAATCACGGCCTCGGCCAGCCAGTCTTCGCCGTGCGGCCAAGAACCGTGTCCGAGGAGCCACGGGAGATGGGTGTGGAGGACGAAGGTCAGGGCCCGCGGCCGCGGGTTGAAGGTCACGGGATGGGCGGCGCGAAACTCGTCCGGTTGCGCAACCGGATGGTGTGCGAGCTCAGGTCCCGCAAGTGGTTCGGTTGGCGTGCCTCCGCCCTCGATGGCCTGCGCTGTCAAGGGCGGTTGTCCCGTATGTCCCGTGGTGATGACCTGAGGCGTTCCTGAAGATGATGTGGACGAAGGCGGTACCTGGCTCCCGGTGGCATGTTCCGTGCCAAACCTTCCCCACCGGCGGACCGTGGAGGTGCTCAGGCCCAGCTTCAGTGCGGCTTCCGGAATTCTCCCATCACACTCGGCGAGCGTGACGGCGATCTCACGGCGTGCCGCATCCCGGACGGCCCGGTTTCGGCTTCGCAGACGTTGGCGCATGTCAGGCATGGCGTCCTCCAATGGGATCCGCCTCCTGGAGGAACCTGGCGGCTTCCTCGGGGGGCGTTGGGTTGATGGTGTAGCCGGATCCCCACTCGAATCCGGCGATCCGCGTGATCCGTGGGACGAGCTCGATGTGCCAGTGGTAGTCGTATTCGATCGTGGACCAGTAGTCGGGTTGGCCCGGGCGGGGGTGGGGGCTCGGTGCCGTATGCACAACCATATTATACGGCGGGTCATCGAGTAGACTCTTCATCCGGCGCAGGAGATCCTGCACAATCCGGGCGAGGGCCAGGAGCTCATCGTCGGTCAGGGCTCCAAAGTCGAACTGGTGCGCCTTCGGGAGGATCCACGTTTCGAACGGGAACGCCGATGCGTACGGCTCGAGGGCGATGAAGCTCCCGGTTTCAAGGGCGATCCGTTCGCCCAGCCGTTGTTCCTGGTGGATCAGGTCGCAAAAGATGCAGCGCTCCTTGTGCCGGAAGTGTTGGCGTGAGGCGTTGAGCTCGTGGACGACGAACGTTGGGATGATCGGTGTCGCAATCAGCTGAGAATGAGGATGAGAGAGCGACGCTCCGGATTCCCGTCCCTTGTTTTTGAACAGCAACACGTAGCGGAGCCGGAGGTCCTTCCTCAGGTCGAGGAGGCGTGCCCGGTACGCGTGAAAGACCAGGGCAAGCTCTTCGAGCTCGAGGTCGGCCATCTCCTTCTCATGCTCGGGTGTTTCGATGATGACCTCGTGCGCACCGATCCCGGCCACCCGGTCGTACAACCCGAGCCCCTCACGCTCGACGTGGCCCTCCACGCGGAGCGCGGGAAACTTGTTCGGGACGACCCGAACCTGCCACGAGGGACCGTCGGGCCGTGGAGACGGCGGCGGGAGGACCAGGATTTCAGGCGGCGTCATCCGCTCCCGGCCAGGCTCGAATGGGCAGTTCTCCCGGCCGTTGTCCGGCGTTGCGTCCTGGCGTGGGACATTGAATTCGTGTGGACGGAGCTTGCGCTCCGAAGCGATGATGCTCCACCGGTTCTTGATTGGATCAAAACGAAGCTCGGACATGCCGTTACATCTCCTCGTCGACTTCGAACGGGTTGAGGGCAAAGACGGAATCCTGGGGGAAGTAGCGTGTGCCGATCTCGAGGCCGAGCCTCCAGCCGGGCGTACCGTCCCACTCCATCGCGGCTTCGGCGACACGGCCGACGGCGGCTGGGAGGGCTCCGCCTGATGCGCTCGCATCCAACGTTCTCTCCGATGCCGCACCGCGTGGATCGGTGAGGTGAATCGTCAACGTTCGCGTTCTCAGAAGGTCACGAACATCCCGCTCCCCTTCGATGACGAGATAGAGGAGAGAGCCGTCAGACCAGATGCCCATCCGCCGGAGGATCTCGTCACTGGAGAGCTCAACCCACCGGGCCAGCGACCACTCAAAGTACGAGGTGATCCGGCCATCGAAAACAGGAGCCGGCCAGTTCGCCGAAACGGGGACATCGATCGGGTAGATCGATACCTTGATCGGCCTCTCGAGCGATTCGGGAGGTGTGATGCCGGCTTGGACGCACGCATCGGACAGATGGTGCCGGAAGATCCTGTCGTACAGGGAGGCTAAGGGGGTCGGGTTATCATCGCCAAGCCACCAGAACCAGTCGGAGCCTTCGGCGAGGACCATCGAGGGTGGAAGCGGGTGTGTATCGCCGATCAGCTCGCGGACCTCGCCGAGGATTCTCCATCCCTGGGATTTTTCCGGATGCCCGATCCACGTGCCGAACGTGCCGCCGATCCACGATCCGGGATGGAGACGCGGCAACTGTTGCGGGGTCAAGCGCCCGGTGAGGCTGGAGAGGGTGGCGGGATGAAGCCGGGGCGATGCCTCGATTTCCGCGATCAGGCCCCGGAGGAAGACCGCCCCTCCGTTTGGATAGTGCAGCCATGGGTTCTCGCCATCGAGGGCGAGCACGATCGCACCATCATCGTCCATGCGCGCCGCGGCAGCTTCCAGATGATTGGCCAGATCCTTGGCAGCGCGTTCCTCATCCTCCCAGCGGCCGTAGACGAATCCGATCCGGTCGGAGAGCTCGCGGTCACGGAAGAAGAGGACCGGGCCGCGATCGTCAAGCCGCCACGGATGGGTCAGCTCGACAGGAAACCGGCCGTTCTCCCGAAGATTACGTTCGAGGCTTCGTGCCAGAATGCCTTCATCGGTGACGAGCCACCGGATTCCGGCGTCGCCATACACCTGAAGAGCAGCCCTCGAAACCGATCCCTCCGGGGGCCAGCATCCCTTCGGGGCAAACCCGCGCGAGGTCATCAGCTCGAGCGCCAGATCAAGCTGATGGCGGGCATCCTTTGGATGTGTAAACGACGGGACGGCGGGCGCAGGGTCCGGAGCCCAACTCTCGCCGGTGATCGTTGTATCGATGAGGAGCGGCATGATCGGATGGGCGAACGGACTCGTTGAGATCTCGATCCCATCCTGATCCGCAAGGTGGCGCCAGAGGCCGAGAATGCGGGTGGGCTGGGCGTAGAGCCAGGCGGCTGCGATCTTGTGATCGGAGGCGTCGAAATTGGAGCCTTGAGCGGCCAGCGGCGCGAGCTGCTCGTCGAGCCACGCCTGCTCCCCGGCCTGCGCGAGGATAAAGAGGACTTGCAGGTCTCTGAGATCGCCTCTGCCGAACAGCGCTCGCGAGCGCGCCGGATCTTCCATGGCTTCGCGGCGTGCCGCCAGGTCGGCGAAACGAGGATACCGGTCGAGCTGGCGCCGTGAGACGTAGAACCCCCATTGAAGCAGGGTCAGGATATCGTCACCGGAGAGCTCGGGAGCGGGACAACAGAGAGCATCGATGATCCGGTCGTGCACCCGGCCGTCCCGGTACGCCTCCATCTGTTCGAGGAGTGTGGGAACAAGGTTAAGGACATGACCCTGGGCCCCCGTTTCGATCAACGCCCTCGCCAGCGTCGTGTACGCGCCGCCGGCGTGAAGGGCCACCCACGGCGCATGCGCGGTGCCATCCGCCGTCCGGTAGCCGGGCTGGTGAAGATGCCAAAGAAATGTAATGGTCGCCATCTCAGGATCCCGGATGTCCCGTGCGGCCCCAGGTTCCAGTAGCCGCCGGGACCCGAACCGTCATCCTTCCTCCTTCACCCAAGTCTCAACCATTTCCGTGTACTTTTTCATCCACGTGTTGGCGAGCTTGCTCGATGTGGCTTCGACGACGAGATGAAGACGTGGCAGGCTCCGGTCGGCACGGAGCAGGATCCAGCCGTGGTCGAGCTGGACCTTGACGCCCTCCTGGAACGATGCCTCATACTCTTGGGCCATTTCTGAAAACCGGCGCATAATCGTTCCCTTGCGTTCCACCGGGCAGGAAATCGATCGTGAGATGTACGGGACCGAGGGGAGCTCATCGGCGATCTGTTCGATGTTGGTGTCCTCGGCGGCGAGCAGCTCGAGGATTTTGGCAACACCGAAGATCGCGTCAGGGGCCGCATGCAGATCGTTGAATGCCACGTCGCCGTTTCCGCTCGATGCAAAGACGACGCCGGGAATCGATGCCGAGCGCATGACCTCCCGCGGGTCGGACGGAACCTGGTGCACTGCCCAGCCGGCAGATGTCATCATTTCGACGAGCGCCGATGGGGCAAAGAGCGGCAACACGATGCCGCGTTGGCCGTCCTTCGTCAGCTGGGATTGGGTCAGGAGGGCCCCTAGCAACATCAGGAGGTCGGCCTCATGCCAGAGCCGCCCGCGCCGGTCCGCCAGGGTGATCCGTTCGGCGCCGGGTTGGACCCAGACGCCGAGGTCGGCGTCGAGCCCCCGGACGATCGACGCGAGCTGATCGGTCACGATGCGGACGTCTTGAGGCTGGAGAGCATGGTACACCCCGGCTACCTGGGCGTTGACGGTCACTTCCTCGACGCCAAGACGGCCGAGAAGCCGTGGAAGCACGATGGCGGCGCTGCCGTGGGTGTAGTTGACGACGATACGAAACTTCCGGTCGCGGATGGCCTCGCGATCGAGGTGGCGCAGGCAGCCTTCCTCGTAGCTTGCCATGATGACTGGCGCATCGTGGATTACGCCAACCTGATCGTGGTCGACGCGCCGGAAATCCTCCCGGAAGAAGATCCGTTCGATGCTCTTCGCGTTGGGTGTCGACAGGTAGGCGCCGTGTGAATCGTAAAACCGGATCACCGTCAAACCGGACGTCATCTGAGCCTGCTGGAAAAAGACGCCGCCAATCTCGGGCGCTTCCGGATCCTGCAGCCGGTAGCGCATGATCGGGATCGGCGTCATGCGGAGATCGGCGATATCGACGCCCGCGGAACCCAGCCCGCCGACGAACGCCCGCCGGAGCATTCGTGATGCCGGGTGAGCATCGCGCGAGGTCAGGATAATCGCGTGCTCGGGGACAAGTGCGCCGTAGGCGGCACCCAGCTTGGCGGCGACTTCAGGCGTCAACTCGTAGTTGGTCAATCCGGTGACGGCCGATTCTTCGAAGGCCGAGGTACGCCACCGGGTCGCCCAAACCATGTTCGTGTGGACAACGGCGTAATCTTCGACGACCTTGCGAGGCCAGATCTTGATGCCCTCCTTGACGCGGACGCCCTTGCCGAGATGTGAGTGGTCCCCAACCACAGAACCAGGATCGAGCATGGCTGACGGGCCCACCTCGGCGCCTTCGCACACGACGGCGCGCTCGATGCGGGCGTGGTCGCCGATGACGGCATCAGCCCAGATCACGGCGTTGCGCAGGTCGGCCTCGCTCCCGATCGTCACACCGGGGCCGATGACCGTGTTCTCGAGACGGGCGCCACGGGCGATGTGGGTGTTACGTCCAATGACCACCGTGCCCCTGAGCTCGGCATCTGGCAGTGCGACCTTTCCTTCGATACGGACATCCCGCCCGAGCAGGTTCATCGGTTCCCCGGGAACCTCAATCGACTTGACGAGCCCCTGACAGATGTCGTGATGGGCCGCCAGGTAGGAGTCAGGGTCCCCGATGTCCCGCCAGTAGCCCTCCTGGATCGTGCCGAAGAGCGGTCTCCCATCTGCGAGCAATTTGGGGAAGAGATCCTTGGAGAAATCAACCGCCCCATCGGGGGAGATCTCGTCGAGAACCTCCTGCTTGATCACGTACAGCCCGGTGTTGATCGTGTCCGAAAACACCTCGCCCCACGTTGGCTTTTCCAAGAACCGGGTTACCCGGCCGTCCGGCCCCGTGATGACGATGCCAAACTGAAGAGGGTTGGCCACGCGCGTTAGCGTGATCGTCGCATCGGCGGCGTTTTGAAGGTGAGACTCGATGATCGCGCTGAGATCGAAGTCACAGAGCACATCTCCGGACAGGATCATATAGTTGTCGCTCGGCGCCATCGCCGCACCACGCTTGACGGCGCCAGCGGTTCCGTAGTCCGCGTCGGCCGTGTAGTAGTGCAGCTTCATGCCACAGCGGGCGCCATCCCCGAAATACTGCTTGATGACGTCGGGCTGGTGGTACAGGAGGAGCACCGCCTCGTTCATGCCGTGGGTTTTGAGCATGTGAAGCACGTGCTCGAGGATCGGACGGTTGACGATCGGCAACATCGGTTTCGGGATGTTTGCTGACAGCGGGCGGATGCGTGTTCCAAACCCACCGGCCATGACAATCGGGATCATCTCAACAGACCTCCATTCGTCGCGTGAACCTGCGTTCTTCCTGTCGTTTTCTGAGACTCGAGGCGGCGCCATAAACCGCCAGCGTGACCGGTCCGCTGAGTCATGGGTCCTGCCGGTTGAAGCGCTCGTCCGCAGCGAGCTCTTCCAGCTCGGACTCGGTGGCAAACTGAGTTGGATCATCGTTGCCGCACACCGGGCAGGTGGCCTCTTTGATGTGACCGTCCTCCCACTCGAAGGTGTACACGGGGCTGTCACATTCCAAGCAAATGATGTAGTCGGGCGCGCCTGACATCGTTTCCTCCCTCGCACTCACCGCGGCGGAGTCCGCCGCCATTCCACCGGGCTGACGGATCGCTCCGGTTCTCCCCACCGTCCGTCAGCCTACAGGTTCAACGTTACCATGACTCTGGATCCGGTGAGGTTGAGACTCGTCGAGCGGTTGTTGCGCTGTGCACCGCTTCTTTGCGAGACCGGTGGGAAGAGGAACGAAACGCAGAGGCGAAGGCTTCCCCTCCACTGTTGTTCTGCGGAGACGAGATCCTTCGCGGTGCGCCTTCGGCACGCCGCTCAGGATGACAGGGGAGGTGTCATTCTGAGGAGGCGAAGGTTTTCCCATTTTGTCATTCTGAGGAGGCGAAGCCGACGAAGAATCTGGGCGGG
>WGCW01000158.1 GCA_015493585.1 Acidobacteriota bacterium | reverse complement strand
CAGAGATCCGACGGTGCTCGGGTTGGCTGGATCCGATATGTCCACGACCGTCAGCGCCGGGCCGAAATATCCGGTCACGTAGGCCGTGTTCCCGGAGACTGTGATGCCGTAGGTCCCCCCCACCGAGTCCAGCGAGCCGAGCTTGTGGGGGTGCGCCGGATCGGAGAGATCGAGAATGTCCACGCGTGCATCCGTACCGCCCTCGGCCAACAGCACCAGATTGCCGGGTCCGAGAGCCACCGCCAGGCCGCCCCCCGGCGCGTCCCAGTGGGCCACGTGGAACGGGTGGGCGGGATCGCTGACGTCCCACACCCCCAGTCCATAGTCATCGGCGCCGTAGGCGTAGTTCCCACGGACCACGACGTCCCGAAGATTGGCGCGGTTGATGTAACCGAAGCTGGATCTCCCCGCCAGGGCCGGACAGGCCTGGCCCCACGCCTGTCCGGCAAAGCCCAGCCCAAAGGCAAGCACTGCCAGAACAATCAAACCGCTTCGCAACCAGTTCCGATCCATCATCACCGACCTCCTTTTTTCACCGTTCCTTCACGAAACACGTCCGCCCACGACGCACCACGGCTGACCGTCGGCATTCCGAGAACCGGCCAACGGTGAATGGGTCATGCCATGGTCCTGCCTCCCCTCGCGCCGGCCGGAAGTGGTCGATGTGCCTACGGAAAATGCTGAGAAACCGGGCCGGCTAAAATCGAGGCTAGCGCGAGGAAAGCCCCCTGACCATCACCCAGAAGGGGGATCTTTGCGCGGCAGACCGAAGGACTTCATCACCGCTTCGGTGCGGGAGTGGACGTGGAGCTTCTCGTAGATGTGGCGGATGTGGGTGCGCACGGTTTCCATGGAGACCCCGAGGCGTTCCGAGATCTCACGGTAGCGGCGCCCCTCGGCGAGGAGGGCGAGGATCTCCCGCTCGCGGGGGGTCAGCCCCGCCTCATCCCTGGGCTCCTCGTGGAACGCCTGGACCACGCGCCGGGCAATGCGTCCGCTCATGGGGGAGCCGCCACGCGCCAGCTCCTGGATGGCGCGGACGAGCTCCGCGGGGGGTGTGCGCTTGAGCAGGTAGCCCACGGCGCCTGCCCGCAGGGACTCAAAGATCAGGTCCTCCTCCTCGAACACGGTGAGCATCATGATCTGCAGCCCGGGCATGGCACGGTGGAGGCGCCGGGCCACCTCGGTGCCCGGTACGTCCGGAAGGCCGATGTCGAGCAACACCACGTCCGGCCTCGTCTCGGGAATGCCGCGGACGGCCGATCCGCCGTCGGGGTAGAGGGCGGTGCAGCGAAGGCCCGGCGTGCCGTCTATGATCAGGCCCAGGCTCTCCCGGACGTTCTGCTCATCCTCTACGATGGCGACCGCGATCTCCTCCAACCCGTACCTCCCATGGTGGCCAGGATCTCTTCCCATGCTGCACCCTGACCCGCCCGTCTTCAATCCCCCAAAGGGGGGATGGCTCCTTCGAGCGGGACCACGAGGGTGACGGCGGTCCCCCTGCCCGGAGCGCTCTCGATCTCCACCGAGCCGCCCACCGACGCAGCGCGGGCCGCCATGTTCCGGAGTCCGTGCCCGCCTCCCTTGCGGCCAGCGCCGCCCTCGAAGCCACAGCCGTCGTCCTCGATCCGGAGGCGCAGCATCCCGTCCTCCACGCCCAGGCGCACCGTCACCCGTCGCGCCCCTCCGTGCCGGAGGGCGTTGGCCACCGCTTCCCGCATCACCAGCAGCACGGTACGGCGGATGGCGCCCGGCACCACCAGCTCCGGCACCGGATCGGGCAGCTCCACCTCCGCCACGGCGTCCCCGGCCTCGATCGCCTCCACCGCATGCTCCCGGAGCAGGGCCACGGTGGCTTCCAGGGTGTCGTGCCGGGGATCCACGGCCCAGATCAGCGTGTCCAGCGCCTCCAGCAGACCCCGCGCGATGCCGCCCACCCTACCGGCGGCTTCCGCCCCGGGGGCATCCCCCTCAGGCGGGCGGCGGATGAGCTCGGAGAGCAGGGAGATGCTCGTCAACCCCGCGCCGATCTCATCGTGGAGATCGCGGGAGATGCGCTCCCGCTCCTCGATCAGCCGCTGGCGCTCCCTGGCCAGGGCGAGACGGTGGCGGTAGCGCCGTGCCACTACCGATCGCGCCAGGCCCGCCGCTAGCACGATGGCGAGCAGCAGCCCGCCCCAGCGGACCTCCTGGCGTTCCCAGAACGACGGCAGGAAACGGATGTGCAGTTTGAGCGGGGTGCTCCACGGTCCCGGTGAGATGGAGGCCTGGACCGCCATCTCGAGCTTCCGCGGGCCGCTCCGCGCCAAGGTCATCGTCCTGCGGGAACCTAGCCTGATCCACCCCGCCTCGCCGCCGTCCATCCGAACGCGGTACTCCACGCGCTCCTGACAGCGCACAACCGGACGGGCGAAGGTCAGGCGCACGGCGCGCACCGCCGGGGCCAGGGCGAGGGCAGCCTCCGCAGGCGGCTCCAGCTCCCGCCAGCCGTTCGCCTCCAGGATGGTGAGGCGGGCCACCACGGGAGACGCGACCCGCTCTGGCCGCTGGATGCGCTCCGGATGCACGAGCACCAGTCCACGGTTGCCGCCAAAGGCCAGCGTGCCGCTCGCCAGCGCGCAGGACGCGCCGCGGTTGAACTCCACCAGCGGGAGGTCATCCCCGGCCCCAAAGCGGGTCCACCGCCCGGTGCCGGGCTTGTAGCGCACCAGACCGTGGTTGGTGGAGAGCCACAGTGAGCCGCCACGGTCCCGTTCGATGCGGTACACCGTCCCCCCGGGGATCTCTCCCCGTCCAAGCACGTGGCGGACCGTTCCCCGCACCGGGTCGAGCCGGTCAAGCCCACCGCGGGTGGCCAGCCACAGGGCGCCGTCTCCCGCAGGCACGATCTCCCACACCACCGGGCTGGCCAGGGGTGACGTCTCAGGCGTGCCAGCCACCGCCACCGCCTCCCCGCCCGTGACCGGCTCGCGGTAGAGCCCGGCCTCAGTGCCGATCCAGAGCGTGCCATCGCGCGCCAACAGGGAACGAATCTTGCGCGCTTCCAAGGAGAGGCTCCCCCCCTCGCCGGAGGGAAAAACGCGGCGCACCTCTCCGGTCCGGGGCTGAAGCTCCACGACCCCCTCCTCGTACAGACCCGCCCACAGCCGCCGGCCCGCCGGATCGGTGGCGAGGCAGGTCACGGCGCCATGCCACGGCAGCCTCACCGGCTCGAAGCGGCCGCTTTCCGGTACGAGCCGGTCGAGCCCGCCGTCGCTGCCGGCCCAGATCTCTCCGTCCGCCCCCGCCGCCAGCGCCCATACCCGGTTTCGAAAGGAGGAACCGGGTTCCCGGTGACGATGATGATGGACCGCTCCCGAGGGCAGGAGCTCGTCCACACCGTTGCCATAGCTCCCGATCCACAGGTGACGGTGCCCGTCCTCCATCAGCGCGGTAACGAAGCCTCCCGAGGCGTTCACGGCTTCGAAGGCGGAGCGGTGTGCGTCGCACCGCCACAGGCCGGTCACCGTCCCTAGCAGCACGGTGTCCGAACTCTCGGGGAGGATCGTGCGGACGATCCGCGAAGGCAGGTTCTCCGGCGATCCAGGGAGGACCTGCAGCGGAACAGACCCCGCGGAGGAAATCCGCCAGGCGCCACGCTCGCCGCCGACCCACAGGGCGCCGTTCTCCGTGCGGGCGAGGGACAGCGCGTGGATTGATCCCAAAGCATCGTGCAGGCGGGCCAGCGGCTGGCAGCGCCAGCGGGGATCCGCCTCCCGGCACTCCCACAACGTCCCACGGCTGGCCACCCACAGGCGGCCGCTGACGGCCAGGATCGCCCAGTTGGGATGGATCCTGGGCTGAAGCTCGATCAAGCGCCACCGCGTCCCGTTCCACCGGGCCAGCCGGCCCGTCTCCAGCCACAGCCACAACCCGCGGTCACCGCCGGCGAGCGGCCGGGACAGAATGGAGCGGGGGGACAGCCACCCAGGCAGCGGACCCGCCCGCACCGCGGTCCCCCTCACAAGCCGGAACACGCCGTCCCTCCTCAGCGCCCACGCCGTCTTCGCGCCGTCCAGCACCAGGCGCGCGCCGGAGAGAACCTCACCGAAACCGGCGCTGGCACCGCGGAACCGTTGAACACCCGCCGCCGTCTCCACCCACAGCGTGCCCTCGCCGTCTACCGCCAGCCGGCGAACCTCGTTCGCCGCCAGGGAATAGGGTTCGCCGGGCACGCGGTAAAAGCTGCGCACCTCGTACCCGTCCCAGCGCGCCAGACCCGACAGGGTGCCGATCCACAGGAAGCCGTGCCGGTCTCGCGCCAGCGCGGTGATCGTCTCCTGTGGCAGCCCGAGCGTCGCCGGGTGCAGCGCCACCCGGCTCCCACCGGTGACCCGAACGGCACCTGTGGCCGTTGCCACCGCCACCAGCAACGCCGACAAGACCGCCCCGAACACCACCGCCATCCCAGTCCTCAACCGATGCATCCTGCCTCAGATTCTACCCCTCCGGCGTGGCTGACGGGATCCCGGCCGAAGCTCAAGCTGATCCGCCCCGGCTGGCGAAGCTCGCAGGAGCGCCAGCCAGCCCAGCGACGAACCGGTCCGCCACGAGCACGGCATCCAGATCCTAGCCACCAAGAGGAATGAGTCCGGGCTGGTCCAACGTGGCGCTCCAGATATCCGGCGGGTCACACCGTCCGGGGTAGTATGGGGCCATGTGCGGCATCAGTGGCTGGATCGATCCGGAGGGGGGCGTTGGTGAGGCAGCCGTCCGGGCGATGGTTGCCCGGCTGGCGCACCGCGGGCCGGACGGTCAACGGGTGTGGCGGGATCCGAGGGGGATCGCCGCGTTTGGCCACGCCCGCCTGAACGTGCTCGATCCGGCCCCGCGTGCCGATCAACCGATGGTGGGTGCGCAGGGCTCGGTCCTTGCCTTCAACGGCGAGATGTACGCCTTCCGGTCGCTACGGCGCACGCTCGAAAACGAGGGGGCTCGTTTCAAAACGACCGGCGATACCGAGGTCGTGTTGGCCGCCCTCGAACGGTGGGGCGACGGTGCGCTCGAGTACTTCTCCGGAATGTTCGCCTTCGCGTGGTGGCAACCCGCGCACCGCCGGCTCCTGCTCGTCCGGGACCGGCTCGGCATCAAGCCGCTCTTCTGGGCCCGGGCCGGCCGTGGCCTCATCTTTGCGTCCGAAATTCCGGCGCTCCTCGCGCATCCGGGCATCCGGCGCGACCTGTCCCGGGAGGGGCTGGCCTCCTGGCTCCAGCTTGGAACCACCGTTGGGGACACCACGCTCATCCGGGGCGTGTCGAGATTAGCCCCGGGACATCTGCTCGAGTGGTCCGGTGGCGAGATCACCGTGCGTCCGTGGTACGACCTGCTCAAGGAAGTCAGCGCCCCCACGGCGGTCGCGGCGCACCGCGAGGCAGCCGAAGCGTTGCGCGACCGGATCCTGGCCTCGGTCCAGGGCCGGCTCATCAGCGACGTACCGCTTGGCTGCTTCCTCTCGGGCGGCGTCGACTCGGCCGTGGTGACGGCTGCGGCCGTCGCCTCCGGCGCCACGCCTGAAACGCTGACCGTCGGGTTTCCAGACGGCACGGACGAGACGCCGGCTGCGGCCACAGCAGCCCGAAGGCTTGGAGTCCCACACCGGATCGTGCCGTGCCCGCCGGGGTTGATGGAGCAGCTCCTGCCCCGCTGGGAAGAGGTGGGCAACGATCCGATCGCCGACCCCTCGCTGGCGCCGGCGTGGGCCGTCTCCCAGGCGGCACGGGAACGGTGGACGGTGGCGCTCTCAGGCGACGGCGGCGACGAGCTCTTCTCCGGCTATCCCCGCCTCCGGTTCATGCCACGGCTCCAGCGGTTGTGGAGGGTACCCGGAGTGCGGGCAGCGCTGGGCCGTGGGCCGCTTCCCGTGGCGCGTTGGGCGGCCAAACTCCGGGCGGCAGCGGCCGCACCCGGCCTCTGGCACGCCTACCAGTGCCTGCAGGGGGTCTGGCCGGGCGCGGCCGCCGCCCGGCTGCTCGGCGAGGATGAGCTCCCGCTCCCCTGGCCGGAGAAGCTCGTCGGCCGGTTGGCGGCCGAACCGGCATGGAGGCGGTACCGGCTCCTCGATCTGCTGACGTTCCTGCCCGAACGGGTGCTGGCAAAGGTCGACCGGGCCTCGATGAGCCACGGGCTCGAGGTCCGGGTCCCCCTGCTCGATCACCGGGTGGTCGAGCTCGCCGCGGCGCTGCCCGAGCGGCTCGTGCGCGGCAAGACGCTCCTCCGCGAGGTGCTGGAGGCACTGGCCCCAGGCCTCCGGCCGCCGCGGAGGAAGCGGGGGTTCGAGGTGCCTCTCGGGGCATGGCTCCGTGGTCCGCTGGCGGACCCGGTCCGGCAGGCTTCGCAGTGGGCCGCACGGGAGATCGGTCTCGACGAGCAGATGCTGGCGGCAACCTGGGAGGAGCACGCACGGGGCGCAGCCGATCATGCCGAGCGCCTCTTGGCAGTTGGCGTGCTCGGCCGGTGGTGCCGGCGTTGGCTCGGGTGAGGCGCCAATGCTCTCATCGGGCAACCGGTCCGGCGGGATACAATGAGCCGAAACGGGCCCGACGGAGCGGAAGGAGCCACAGATGATCGCCGTGATTTCAGGTACGAACCGCCAGGACAACATGTCATCCCGGGTTGCCGCCCTGTGCCGGAGTATCTTGGAAAACGAGGGCGAGCAGGTGACGTTCCTAGACCTTCGCGAGCTCCCGGATGCGCTCTTCCGGCCCGAGGCCTACGCCAGGAAGCCCCCGGAGTTCGAGCCCTTCCAGCGGGCGATCCTGGAGGCGGACGGCATCCTGACGGTCGTTCCGGAGTACAACGGGTCGTTCCCCGGCGTGTTGAAGCTCTTCATCGACATGTTGCGCTTCCCGGAGAGCCTGGTCGAGGTTCCTGCCGCTTTCGTCGGGGTGGCTGCCGGTGAGTGGGGCGGGCTCCGCGCCGTCGAGCAGCTGGAGATGATCTTTCAGTACCGGCACGCCCACCTCTTCGGCCGGAGGGTTTTCCTCAAGGGGATCGGTGAGCTGCTCGGCCCCGGGGGACGTTTGACCGATCCCGAGCTCGAAACGCGGCTCGAAACCACGGTCCGTGGATTTGCGGCCTTCTGCCGCGCTGTCAAACGGGGCCGAGTCTGAGTGTGTCTGTTGAGAAGGAGGATCCATGAAAACGACGAAACGGGAGATGCTCCGGGCACAGCGCACCGAGCTGACGGAGCACTTCATCTATCTCAAGCTGGCGGCGTCGATCTCCAACGAGCATAACGCGGAGATCCTCCGGCGGATCGCGCACGATGAGAAACGCCATCACGATTTCTGGGCGTCGCTGACCCACGAGGAGGTCCGGCCAAACCGCTGGCGCATCGGCTGGTACGTCTGGCTGGCCCGGCTCTTCGGTGTCACCTTTGCGCTCAAGCTGATGGAGGGTGGGGAGCTCGTCAGTCAGTCGAGCTATTCGAAGATGCAGGACGTCGAAGGGATCGGCCGCATCGTCCACGACGAGGAGGAGCACGAACGCGCGCTGATCGATCTGCTGCACGACGAGCCGCTCGAGTACGCGGGTTCGGTCGTTCTCGGGCTCAACGACGCCCTTGTGGAGCTGACGGGGGCGCTCGCTGGCCTGACGCTGGCCTTCGCCAACGGGAGGGTCGTCGCCATGGCCGGCCTGATCACGGGCATTGCAGCCTCGCTGTCGATGGCGGCATCCGAGTACCTGTCGTCGAAGTCAGAAGCCGAGGTCTCTGGAGGCCCAGACCAGGGGCCCAAAAACCCAGGGAAAGCTGCCCTGTACACCGGCTCCGCCTACGTCCTCGCCGTTATTCTGCTGATCCTGCCGTTCTTCCTGCTCTCGAACGTGTTCGTCGCGCTCGCCGCAACGCTGAGCGTCGCCGTGCTGATCATCGCCGCGTTCACCTTCTACATCAGCGTGGCCCGGGAACTCCGGTTCCTGCCACGGTTCCTCGAGATGGCGGGAATCAGCCTCGGTGTGGCGGCGATCAGCTTCGGCATCGGTTTTCTCGTCCGGAAGCTCTTCGGCGTGGCCCTCTGAGCATCGCTGACCTTCGGAGATTGTGTACAATACCTCACATCTAAGAAGGAGGTCGACATGAGATTTCGGCGTTTTGCAGCGGTGGTTATTTTGGCGGCGGCCATTCCGGCCCTCGGGATGGCGGATGTCAAGATCGTCACAAAACAACATGTGGATGCATTTACGGTGATGGGGCATACCTCGCCCGCCCGGGACACGACGACAACGACCTGGATCACGAAGGACAAGATGCGGGTCGAGAGCCCAAAGAACGTCATCATCGTCAGGCTCGACCAGAAGAAGATGTACATCGTCGAGGATGGTGGCAAGGTCTACAGCGTCATTCAGCTCCCGATCGACCTGAACAAGCTGCTCCCCGCGGGCATGGCTGGGCCGATGCTCGCGATGATGAAGATGTCGGTCACGGTTAAGCCGGGAACGGAAACGAAGAAGGTTGGGAAGTGGATGGCCCGTCGCTGGGACGTCACGATGCACTCATCGATGGCCACCGTCCACCAGGTCCAGTGGGTGACGAAGGACATCAAGCTCGATCTCGCGGCGTTCAAACGGATGAGCAACGCCATGATCGAGCTCCAGCCGGGGATGGCCGATGCCGTGCACGAGCTCGAGAAGATCGACGGCTTCCCGGTCGCGGAGGACACCCAAACGCAGATGGCGATGGGCTCAAGCGCCAAAATGACCTCGCACACCGAGGTCGTCTCCGTCACCAATGAGCCGGCGCCGCCGGGAACGTACGCGCCGCCGGCAAACGCCAAGGCCAGGCCGTTCAACATGATGGAAATGATGCGGAAGGGCCACTGATCGGGCGATCTCAGGCCCGCGTCATCCCAGCCGGTGGCGCGGGCCAGTCACCGCTCCAACCCGCCTGAGGAGCAGCATCGTCTTGTGCTCCGTGGGCCAGGCTAAGAGCATCAGGAGGCCGGCGGCCACGACGTACCACACCGTTGTCCGGGGACCGGCTCCGGCTTCCGCGTTGATCAAGCCGCATACGACGATCACCTCGAGCCGGATGAGAACGGCCAGATACGTCCGGAAATGTCCCGCCAGGAGCCGTCCAACCTCGCCGTGACTCTCGAATGTTTCGCGAACCCGGTAGAGCCGTTTGGCGGCGAAACGGTTGATGGTGAACGCGTACCAAACCGCGATGAGGGCTGTGATGCCAAGAACGGCCTGCGGTGGAATCGAGGCAAGGCGCCGCCTCGGAAGGAAGAATGCTCCCACGCCAGCGGCAGGAACGCTCAGCAGGAAGAGGATCGTGAGAAGGCGCATCCGCACCAGGTGACGGTGCACATCTTCAAGGAGGCTGTTGTTCTCAGCTGGCATCGGGGCTCTCCTTTTCATCTGCTTCGCCCGGTCCGGCGCGCCGGGTCCGCCGCCGCTGGTCCAACCCCCAAAGGAGACCAACCCAGGTGCTGGCGAGCAGCCCGTTCAACGGGCTCTGCAACCCGAACCCGGCGAGCTCGTGGAGGCCGCACGCCGCCAGCGCCATCGCGGCCGCCGCCGCAGGATACCGGAGCTCGAAACGGAGCGAGCGTGTCCGTGATGGCCGGAGGATTCCCGCGAGACCGGCCACCAGCACCAGCAACGCACCAAAGCCCACCACCCCTCCATCGGCCAGCAGCTCGAGCCAGTCGTTGTGGGCCTGCTCGAGATAAAGCGAGCCGGTCGGCGGCTTGTCGAGCCCGATCGCGTGCTCGTAGGCGCCGAGCCCACATCCGGCGGCCGGGCTCCGTTCCCACAGCCGGAGCGTGCCGCTCCACAGATCGAGCCGTGTGTTCCCCTCGACACCCTGCAGGATGAACAGCTCCTCGAACCGGTCGTGGAGCGGCTGAATCCGGTTGAAGGCAAGGATGACGACGCCCGCGATCAGCACCGAGGCGAGGACCGCCCAGGGCCAGCGGAGGCCCCGGTGGCGCCGGCGCCAGAGGGCGAGCGTCCCCAGGCCGGCAATCACGAGGAAGAGCACGCCGCCGCGGGAGCCACACCGGACGAGGGCGGCCAGCTCGAGGACGGCGGTGGCCGACGCGCCGAGAAAGATCACGGCTGCTTGCCGCCGGCCCTCACCGGGCAGGCGGAGCCGGCGCGCCGCTGCGGCCAGCAGTGCCAGCGCGGCCGGAACCGTCAGCTCGACCGCCAGCGCAAAGTGGTTGTGATTGACGAACGGGCCGTACGGGCTACCGCCCCCGGTGTTGGCGCGCACGAGGAGCACCTTGGCAGGCAGACCCTGCTCGGTCGCGAGGCCGAGGAGGGCGAGCAGCCCCCCAGTCGCTGCGAGCGTTGTCAGGATAAAAGGCACGCCGGTCCGTGTCCCGGTCATGCGGGCGGCGGCCACCCCAACGATGACCGCGATCGCGATCGTTGCGGCTGCCTGGAGCGTTGCCGATGGAGCGACGGACAGCGAAAACCATCCGTGCGCGGAAAACGGGGCAAGACCCGGTTCGATGAGCCTCCGGATCACGGCTGGGAGCGGCACGAGCTGGACGAGCACCAGGATGGCGAACGTCACGATCGCCGCGCGCGCCGTCTGAGGCAGCTCCGGCACCTGGCGCATCTCCAACGCGAGGACCAGTACGAGCGCGGCGGTCACCGCACGCGTCACCGGATCGACGCCGGCGAACGCCACGGCGTTGCCGAGCAGAATGACGGCGAAGAGCACCCTGTGGAGACGCGGGGTGGAGACGTTCATTCCTTGGGTTCGGGCGTGAACCGGTACCCAACGCCGCGCACCGAATGAATGTAGATGGGATGCCTGGGGTCCGGCTCGAAGTACCGCCTCAGGCGGACGATGAAGTTGTCAATCGTCCTCGATGACGTCGAGAATCGATAGCCCCAGACGCGCTCGAGGATCTCGGGCCTCGAAACCACCTGGTTCTGCCGCTCAACGAGGAGCTTCATCAGCATGCATTCCTTCTCGGTCAGCTGGATCGTCCGGCCCTTGGCGTGCGCCTCGAAGGTCCTAAAGTTCACCTCGTTGCCGCCGAAGCGGACGATCTCGTTGTTCTCCGGCGTGTCCCGGTACCAGTCCTGGCGCCGGAAAATCCCCTGAATCCTGAGGATGAGCTCTTCGAGGAGAAACGGCTTGGGGATGTAGTCGTCGGCACCGACTTTGAGCCCAAGCAACCGGTCGGCATCGGAGGATTTTGCCGTCAGAAAGAGGATCGGAACCCGGCTTCCCGTTGCACGAATCCGCCGGCAGACCTCGATCCCATCGAGCTTCGGCATCATGATGTCGAGCAGAATGAGATCGAACTGGATCGATGTCGCCAGGCGGAGCCCCTCCTCGCCGTCGTTGGCAATCGTCGTCGCGTACCCCTCGAACTGAAGGTTGTGGGCGAGACCATCGGCAAGGTGTTTCTCGTCTTCCACGATCAGGATATGGCGTTTCATGCTGCGTTCTCCCCCATGTCGGTCCGTTCCAGTGTAATCCGGAACACCGTCCCGTGCGGCCCGGTCGAGGCAACCGTGACCTCCCCGTGGTGCGCGGTGATGATCTCCTTGACCAGGAAGAGGCCCAGCCCCGTTCCCGGGGTAGTCCGCGTCATCTCATCTCCACTCCGGAAGAACCGGTCGAAAATGAGCGGGACATCCCCTTCGGGAATCCCAGATCCGTTGTCCCCAACCGTGATGACGGCATGCCGCCCGGCCACCTCGAGCCCAACGTCGATGGTGGGCGGATCCCCCCCGTACTTGAGCGCGTTTTCCAGCAGGTTCGACACCGCAATCGGCAGCGCCTCACGGTCCACTTTGGCCATGATGCCAGCTTCGATCGCTGTGCGGATGTTCGCCGGCGTACCCGCCACTCTGCGCGTGAAGGCGGCCACGGTCTCTTCCACGATCGCGCTGAGATCATCGAGCTCCAGCGTAATCGCCCGCCGGCCAGCGGCGTACCGCGTCACCTCGAGCACCTTCTGCACGAGGTCGCTCAGCCGCTGCGTGTCTTCGAGCGCGTGTTCGAGGAACCGCCGCGCTGTCTCCTCATCCGCCCGGCCGCGCAACAGCGTCTCCAGCGAGAGCCGCACCGACGCCAGAGGGGACTTGAGCTCGTGCGTGATCGCCGAGAGGAAGTTCTGGTGTTGCCGTTCGAGCTCGAGCTCCCGCCGGAGGCTCATCCAGAAGAGACCGAGCATGACGAAAATCAGCAGGGCAAAGAAGCTGCCTTCCGACACGGCCATCAGAATGTGACGCCGGGATGTCCTGAGGGCTTCGTTCCACCTGCCGGGGGCCGGCCGGACTTCAAAAGCCGCCAGCGGCGCCGGAAGCGGAATGCCTGGCACAGCGTTGGCAGACGCTCGTTGCCCAATTTCAAGCCCCGGCGGAGGCGTCATCAGCCGGTGGATCCACGCCTCTGATGGAACGGCACTGAAACGCCGATCACCTGCCGTGATGATCAGGCGCAGCTTCGTGCCGTTGGCCACCCAGCCGTCCCGTTGCCGGGACGCCGGTTCAAGACGGATGAACGGCACCGGCAACGGCGAGGGAGGACCGGACTCACGGGCCATCGCCGAGGCCAGCGTCTGCGCTGCCCACGCGAGCTCCGCGCGAATGTCCTCAGCTGCGAGCCGGCATGCGGCCGTCATCTGCTCCCGTTCGAGATGAAGGCGCACCCGGGTTTCCCGGATCGTGAAGATGATCCACCAGCTGAGCTGTGCATTAACGACGATGACAGCGAGCACGGCAACGATCAGGTGCCTCATGGTGAGCTGGCCCTGGCGGCGCATGCTGCCAGTATAGCGGGGTGTGCACCGGGAAGTCGTCGCCCCCCCGCTCAGCTAGTCCGCTGCCTTCGGGACACGGATGGTGACGGCGGCTGGCTCCGACCAGACTTCGATCGGCAGCGTGCCCACAGGGTCGCCATCGATCTGGTAGGGGACGCTATCGTGGCCGGGGACCGGTTCGAGCAGGACCCGGTCGACCCGGCGGCGGATGACGTCGCGCCGCTTCAGGTGCCGTTGCGACGGGATCGAGAAGAAGAAGGGAACGGCCGCGAGCCGCCCAACCTGCCGCTGCACGACGAGCTCGAAGCCGGGGGCGAACGGATCGGCCTCTGGCGTGGCCTTGAATGGGCCGCCGTAGTACTTGGCATTCCCGACAATGATCCAGCCGCCCTCTTCGAGCCAGTCGCCGGTCGACACCCGGACCCGCGGGAGCTCACCACGAATGAACTCGAAAACCGCCTGAAACGTGACCCCTGTCTTCCCACCGTAGAATTTGAGCCACGGAGGGAGATGCTCAAGGATGACCGCATCGGGCCCCGCCGAGAGCATCAGCAGGAAGATGTCGCCGTGGTCGGTCCGCCCGACGGTCATGGGACGGTCGGCGCCTTCCGCCAGGACGCGAAGGGCCGCAACGGCGGAGCGGGGGATGTCGAGCTCGTATGTCAGGACCGACGTCGTCCCACCGGGGAGGAAGCCGGCCGCCGTCGTTGAGCCGAGGAGACCACGGGTCACCTCGTTGTAGGTGCCGTCCCCCCCGAACGCAAACACGAGCTCGTGCCCTTCAGCAACCGCCTTGTGCGCGAGCTCGGTCGCATGGCCACGCCGCTCGGTCGGCCACCAGTCGAGCGTCATCCCAAGCTCGCGGGCGGCATCGTCGATCGCACCACGCTGACGCAGCAGCCGTCCACGGCCAGCAATCGGGTTGTAAATGACGGGGATCCGGCCGCTCACGGCGCGTCCTCGAAGAGCGGGCCGGTGGCGCCGCTGGGGTTCAGCCCCAGGTGCCGGTAGGCCCGGGGCGTCGCGACGCGGCCTCGCGGGGTCCGCTGCAAGAACCCGATTTGCAGCAGGTACGGTTCATTGATGTCTTCGAGCGTGCCCTTGTCCTCGCCCAGGGAGGCCGCAAGCGCCTTGAGCCCCACCGGCCCGCCGTCATAGTTCTCAATAATGGTCAGAAGCAGTGTCCGGTCGAGCTGATCGAGGCCGAACGCATCGACTTCCATCTGTTCCAACCCCCATTGCGCGGCTTCTAGCGTCACATCGGCGGTTCCCAGGTGGTGGGCGAAGTCACGGACCCTCCGTAAGAGGCGGTTGGCGATCCGCGGCGTTCCCCGTGACCGCCGTGCGATCTCCTCAGCGGCCTCGGGCGTGACAGCGATGCCAAGAATCCGCGCCGAGCGGTGGACGATCGTGGCGAGATCGGATGCCGTGTAGAACCCCAGCCGGTGCACGATGCCAAACCGGTCCCGTAGCGGCGCGGTAATGAGCCCCATCCGGGTCGTGGCAGCAACGAGCGTGAACCGCGGAAGAGTGAGACGCATGCTTCGGGCTGCCGGCCCCTGGCCGATGATGAGATCGAGCTCGAAGTCCTCCATCGCCGGGTACAGGATCTCCTCGACCGCCGGCCCCAACCGGTGAATCTCATCGATGAAGAGCACGTCACCGGCCTGGAGATTGGTCAGGATGGCGGCGAGGTCGCCGGCTCGTTCGAGCACCGGCCCAGACGTCGTATGAATCTCGGCACCCATCTCGTTGGCAATGATCTGAGCGAGCGTCGTCTTCCCGAGGCCGGGCGGACCGGCGAAGAGCACATGGTCCAACGGCTCACCGCGGGAGCGGGCCGCCGCAACGAAGATTTCCAGATTTGCCGTCAGCCGCGGCTGCCCGACGAACTCGGCGAGACGCCGCGGCCGTAGCGTCTCTTCGAATGCCCCTTCGTCGGGCTGCGCCGTTGGGGTCAGCACCTCGTTCGTCATCACGAGCTCAACATCCTCAGAGCGTTCTTGAGGAGCTCGCCAAGCTCCAGATCACCCTCACGGGCTGCACGGTCGACGGCGCGGCCGGCATCGCGGGGGCTGTAGCCGAGGTTGACGAGGGCGGAGACCGCGTCACTGCGGGGATCGGGCACGTTTTCGCCGCCGGTAATCTCCAGCTTGCCGGCCAGCTCGAGCACGATGCGGTCGGCGGTCTTGCGGCCAACCCCCGGCACGTGCTGGAGCTTCGCCGAATCGCCCGACGCGATCACCCCGGCGAGCTCCGCCGGCGTCAGTCCGGAGAGCACGGCGAGCGCCGTCCGTGGTCCCACACCGGCCACCCCGATCAACCGCTGGAAAGCGGCGAGCTCATCCCGGTCGAGGAACCCGTAGAGCGTGATGGCATCGGAACGCACGAGCGTGTGGATCCACAACGTGGCGCGCTCGGCCGCCTTGAGATCCTCAAAGGCCCGGAGCGTCGTCAGCACGTGGTACCCGACCCCTCCGGCTTCGAGGATCACCTCTCCCGGCCGGAGCTGGTACAGCTGACCCTCGAGCCGTCCGATCACGGCCGCCTACCCCTTGGTGCCCTTGGGGGCGAACCTCTGAATGATCTCGTTGTCAACGGCAATGACGGTCTTTTTCTGGCGCTCGGCGAGCATGGCGCCGAGGAGGGCGTTGGCACGTTCGGCCTGGAGCCGCTGCCGCACCTTCGCCTTGCTCTGAGCGATCTCTTCCGGCGTCAGACGCTTCACCGTCAGGATCTTCGCCGCCGCCGCACCGCGCGTGCCGAGATCAACCGGTCCAATGACGCTCCCAGCTTTGGCGGCGAACACCGCTCGATCGAGGGTATCGGAAACACCGATGCCCGGAATCGCCACACCCCACCGGTGCTTCTGAACCGGGATGACCCGGCTCCCAACCTTCTTGGCAAGCGCAGCCGGATCGGCGCCCCCGCGCCACGCCGCAGCGATCGCGGCCGCCTGTTTCTGGGCGTCCTGCTCAGCCTTCTGCCGGACGACCGCGGCGGCGACCTGCGCCTTGATGTCCTTAAGGGGAGGCACGCCCGGAGGGATGATCTTCTTGAGCTGCCAGACAATCCAGCCCCTGGCGATCGGGATGGACCCTCCGATGTCACCCGGCTTGGCGGCAAAGATACTCTTCGTCAGCTCGGGGTTATTCCCGATGCCAGGGATCGGCTGATCCTTGGTAAACGGCGGTGTGACCTCGAGATTGACGACCGGATCTGTGTCGGCGATCTTCTGCCAGGCGGCATCCGTCGTTGGCTTCTGCTCGCGGATCTTCCGGGCCAGGGCCGTCGCACGCGTCTCCGCCTCGGCCGCCGCCCTGCTTTCCAGCAGCTGGAACTTCACCTGGTCCTTGACCTCATCGAGCGTCTTCTGGCGAGCGGGCTTGAACCCCTCGACCTTGATGATGTGGAAACCGAACTGGCTCCTGATCGGGCCGACGATGTCGCCGGGCTTGTGGCTGAACACGGCATCGGCGAACGCTTTGATCATCCGCTTGCGGCCAAACCACCCGAGATCGCCACCCTTGTCCTTCGAGCCTGGATCCTGGGAATACTTCTTCGCGAGCACGGCAAAATCGGCGCCGGAGCGTGCAATCTTTGCGACCCCAGCGGCCTTGGCCTTGATCCTGGCCACCTGCTCCGGAGTGGCTCCGGACGGCACCTTGAGCAGGATGTGGGCGGCATGGGCCTGCTCAGGCTGGCGGAACTCCTCCTTGTGGTCGTTGTAGTACTTCGTAATCTCCTGATCGCTGACCGGCAGAAGCCTGCGGAGCTGGTTGGTATCGACCACGAGGTACCGGATGACCCGCTGCGCCGGATGCTGAAACGCGTCGCGATGCTTCTCGTAGTACGCCTTGACTTCGGCATCGGACGCCGTTTCAGTCTTGAGATACGGCTCGATGCTGACATCGATCAGATCGAAGTCAGCCGTTTCCTTCGTCCGCCGAAGCTCGTCGAGCACGTCCTTATTACTGACGTACACCCCCTGCATCACGAGATCCTGAAGCTTTTGCAACAGGATGTCGTCCTTGAGGTTGGCCTCGAACTGCTCCGGTGTCGAATTGTTGGCACGGAGGATCCGGGCGTAGAGCTGCTCACCGACGAACGAACCATCCTTGCGCCTGAACACTGGGAACGACAGGATCTTCTGCCGGAGCTCCTTGGTCGAGACCGTCAGACCCGCCTGGCGTGCCTCGTCGAGCAGAAGCTGACGTTGAATCAGCTGCTGGGCGGCTTGCTGGGCCACGTTGATCCGGTTCTGAATCTGGGGCCACTGCTTGCCATACATCTTTTCGAAGCGCTGCTCCGTATCACGAACGTTCTTGAGAAACTCCCGCTCGTTGATCTTGTGGCTCCCAACCCGAACGGCGGCGCCCGCCGTGCTCTTCTTGCTCCGGCCCGTGCCCCAGTCGACGAAAACCAGCATCACGAACACGAAGACGATAATCCAGAGCACAAACTTGAGATGCTTGAGATGGTCCCGCAAATATTTAAACGCCATGCACACCCTCCTTGACGGTGAGCTCTCGGACTGCGAAGTTTATCCGAGCCACGCCTCTCACGCAACGTCCCTGGCCGAATTGCCGTATGCCGGCGAGATCAGACGAGATGTGTGGCCCAAAGGCCGGCCTCGCGCCGAAATGTCTCTGTTCGACACCAGTGCTCTACTAGCCGCCCCCCCCCACGACACCATCACCGTTGCGGTACACTCACCGCCATGAAGCTCAGGGACCTCGAGTCGATGGCCAGACCGTTTACCCTGCTCCCACCGCTTCTCGGGATCCTGTCCGGAGCCATCTGCGCGTTCGGCTCCGTGCACAACCCAGATCCGTCGCACCGGCTGACGTGGACCATCCTCCTGACCGTTGTGCTCGGCTCGGCCTGCGCCTCGTTGATGAACGCGGCGTCGAACATCCTCAATCAGATTGCGGATCTCGAGATCGACCGCATCAACAAGCCGGAGCGGGCGCTGCCTGCGGGACGGGTCAGCCTGAAAGAGGTGTGGATCGTGACGATCGGCGGGTATCTTCTGGCGCTCCTGCCCACCTGGCTCGTCGTTCCGTACCCGTATGCCACCTGGCAGGCCAAGCTGCACGCGCCGCTCGCAGCCCACATCTGCTTCTTCATCTACCTTGCGGGGATGCTCTTCACCCTGATCTACTCCCTGCCCGCGTTCGGCCGGACCAAGTGCCTCGGATGGCTGGCGAACCTGACCATCGCCGTACCTCGCGGGACGCTGCTCAAGGTCGCCGGATGGTCGATGGTCGCACCAATCTGGTCGGCAGAGCCGTGGTGGATCGGTTCGATCTTCGGGCTCTTTCTCCTCGGCGCATCCTCGACGAAGGACTTTTCCGACATGGATGGCGATGCGCGTGGCGGATGCCGGACATTGCCGATCATCTACGGTCCCCGCCGTGCCATTCAGCTGATGGCGCCATCGTTCATCCTCCCGTGGCTTCTGATGCCGCTGGGCGCTCTGCTCCCCGATCCTGGAAACCCAGCTCACACGATCCTCACCGGCAACCCGGCCGTCCTCGTCATCCTCGGCGTCCTGTTGACCTTCTGGGGTCTGGGCACGATCCGCCTGATGGCCCGCGATCCCCACGCGCTGGCCACCGTCGAGAACCACCCCTCCTGGACCCACATGTACCTGATGATGATGACGGCCCAGATCGGCTTCGCCATCGCGTACCTCGTGTGAAGCGTTCACGCCGGTTCCCGCTGAAACCGCGGCGTGCCTGCCGGCTCCCCCAATGCTCTACAATCCTGGCGGAGGGGTTCTCGTGACAACGGTCCCGGTCTGGGTCGATGCGGCGTGCGGTTTGGAGCTTGCTGGCGCAACGGTGACGGCCGATCTGGCTGACGCCGGTGAGGGATCTGTCATCGTGGCTGCCGCGAGCTCCTGCCTCAAGCTCGACCGGACGTGGGGACGCGACCGGTGTCTGATCGTGCTGGGAAGTTCCCAGCCGTCCGGGCCAGAGCCGTTCGCCGAGCTGCCCGCGGACTCGCCGCCCAGGATGATCGAGCGGGCTGTCCGCTCCGCAGTCCGGTGCATCGAGAGTGGTCTCGAGCTCAAACGGACGGCCGAACGGATCGAGGAAGAGCGCCGGCTCCGGCACGGCCTCCTCAACATCGGGGCGGCCCTCTCCTCCGAGCAGGATCTCGACCGCCTCCTCGAACACATCCTCCGGTCTGCACGCGTGCTCGTCAACGCCGACGCCGGCTCGCTCTACTTCAGTGAGGACGCCGGAACGCCGAACGCACGCCTGCGGTTCGTGCTCGCCCAGAACGACTCCCGCCCTGCGCCACACGAAACCTCGTTCCTCGCCGCAGACCACACGAGCATCGCCGGCATGGTCGCCGTCACCCGGCAGCCGCTCCGCATCGATGATGTCGACACCATTCCGTCAGATGCCCCGTACACCTTCAACCGCAGCTTCGATCTCGCCACGGGGTACCACACGCGCAGTGTGCTTGCAGTCCCGATGACCGATCGCCAGGGCACGCTGGTCGGCGTGCTCCAACTGATCAACCGCAAGCGCGACGCCGGTGTCCGCCTCGTCAGCGAGGAAGCGGTTCGCGCCCAGGTCATCCCGTTCACCGGGCGGGATGAGGAGCTGCTCCGCGCGCTGGCCGCACAGGCGGCCGTCGCCGTGGCGAACTCCCGGCTGGTGCACGAGATTCAGGGGCTCTTCGACGCCTTCGTACACGCGCTGGTGACCGCCATCGAGCAGCGCGATCCACCGACCTCCGGCCATTCGTCCCGGGTCGCGGCCTCAACCGTCGCCCTGGCCCAGGCGCTCCAACGTGATCCTCCGCCAGCCTACGCGTCGGTCACGTTCACCGGCGATGACATCCGGCAGCTCCGGTACGCCGCCCTGCTCCACGACGTCGGGAAGCTTGGCGTACGGGAGCGTGTGCTGACCAAGTCAGGCAAGCTCTATCCGTATCAGGACGACGTCATCCGGGAGCGCTTCTTCCACGCCGCCTGTACGTACCAGCTCGGCACCGTCGAGGCGTTCCTCGACCGGCTGGCCTCGGCCGGAACCCCCCCGGATCCGCACTCGCTGACCTCTCTTCACAACGATCTCCGCGCCATCGCCTCCAGGATGCTGGAAGACCTCGATACCGTGCTCGCCGCCAACGACCCGGTCCGTCCTCTCGATGGGGAGCGCACCCGGCTGGAGGCGTTGGCCAGAACAACCTTTCCGGGCCCCGGCGGCGAGCCCCGGCCGTTGCTCGAACCCCAGGAGCGCGATCTCCTCTCGCTCCCACAGGGCAACCTCGATGAGAACGAACGCCGCGAGATCGAATCCCACGTTGTCTACTCGACACGCTTCCTGGAGACGCTCCCGTGGCCCGCCAACCTCCGCCGCATCCCGGAAATCGTCGCCCGGCACCACGAGAAGCTCGACGGAAGCGGCTATCCCACCGGGCTGACGGCGCCGGACATCCCGCTGGAGGCACGGATCCTCAGCATCGCCGACATCTTCGACGCCCTGACGGCGTCCGACCGCCCCTACCGTGCCTCGATCCCACCTGAACGCGCGCTTGCGATGCTCGCAGACGAGGCCGGGCGCGGCGCCCTCGATCCCGATCTCGTCGCCCTCTTCGAACGCTCCGGCGCCTGGCGGGCCGGACGCTGAGGGCCTACCGGGTAGCCATTCTAAGGAGGCAAAGCCTTGCCAATCCGCCCACCCAGATCCTTCGCCTCCGGCTCAGGATGACAGCGGGAGGGTATTGCGGCTCAGGATGACAGCGGGAGGGTATCGCGGCTCAGGATGACCAGGGGAGGGGCATGGCTCAGGATGACAGGGGGAGGCGTCATGCTAAGGAGACGGAGCTTCTCCCCTGTCATGAGGAGGAGGCGGAGCCTTTCCCCCTCATGTCATCCTGAGTGGTGCGCCAAAGGCGCGCCGCGAAGGATCTGGGCGGGGGGAACGAGCACACCTGTTTCCCCGTTCGTTGCGTTCCTTGCCCACAACCTCATGGGCGGGTGGGGGAAAGAAGGCGCGACGCGCACGCCGCCTATGCAACACCGTCCCCGATTCCTCTTCCAGTGCACAGCCATCCCTTCATGGTATGATGACGATGATGCGACTGGAGGTGATGCAATGCGCACCACAGTGGTCATACCAGATGACGTCATCCACGAGATCCGTAAGCTGGCCGGTGACGTGCCCTTGAGCCGGTTCGTTCGCGAATCAGTGGTGGATCGGATCCGGCGTCTGGAGCGCGAGATGTTGGTGCGGGAGATGGAAGCCGGGTACCGGGCAGAGGCCGAGCGTCCATCCATCGATCCCGCCTGGAGCACCACCGAGACCGAGGGTCTGTGATGCGCCGGGGGGACGTGTACTGGGTCAACCTTGATCCTGTGGTGGGCTCAGAAGTCGGGAAGAAGCGGCCGGCAGTGATCCTCCAGAACGACCTTGCCAATCGGACCAGCCCGACGGTGACGGTGGTGCCCCTGTCCGGCAGTGTGAAGCGTGTCCACCCGTTCCAGGTGCGGATTGCAGCGGGAGAAGCCGGCTTGCCGGAAGAGAGCAAGGCGCTGTGCGAGCAGATCCGCACGGTGTCGAGGCAACGGTTGCTCGAGCGGATCGGCACGTTGGGTCCGGAACGCCTGCACGAGATCCGCACCGCCCTCGACCGTCATCTGTGGCTGGAGGCGTGAGCAGCGGCGGAGTGCCCGTCGCGACCCCTCTCCAATATGTCTGGCGTCCACTGCACCTCCTCGCCCTGCAACGGCCTGTGCACATCGAGCTCATCGACGCTGAGCCGCCGCCGGATGAGTTCGAGGCGTTTGCTGGTTTCCCGGTTCCCGAGGCTCGCTGGCCGGTGCGCAATAACCGGCGGCATTCCCTTGGACTCGTACAACACCATCAGCCAGCTCGAGCTCTCCATTCCGGTGGACGCCTCATCGCCGGGTGCAGACCGCGTCCCGAGGCGCTTGCCTCTTACGGGCACGAACCGCCGCTTCCGAGGGCGTTGCGCTGTGCTCGTCGTGGAGGTGGACCCATCGGGTTTGCGGCCAGCGCTGTCTGTCTTCCGCATCCGCCCGTGCTGGGCTTCCATATTGATGTGTTTTGGGTGTTGCACTGGTCGGGAGGGCGGGTTTGTTCTGATCGACATTGACATACTACGAATATCATATACACTATAAAGTATGCGGGAGGTGTACGAGCACAGGCGGGTTGGGCGGCAGCTCGGGAAGGCTCCCACGGAGGTGTTGAAACGGTATGAGAAATGGAAGGACATCTTGGTGATCTCGGGGCCCCAGGGGTTGAGAATGATCAGGGGGTTCCGTGACGAGGCGTTGTCGGGCCAATGGAAAGGGCACCGGTCGTCACGGCTGAACGACCGGTACCGCGTCATCTATCGTGTCGAGAGTGATCGGGTCATCGTCGAGGTGGTCAGCGTCACGGCCCACGACTATCGGAGGAAGTGATCATGGGGGAGTACCGGAGAGCTAGGAAAAGGATCGATGTCACGGTGGGTGAATCGGTTCGGATCGTTCGTCAGTTGCAGGGCTTGAGTCAGAATCAACTTGCAGACCTCACCGGCATCCCTCAGTCGACGATCTCGGCGATCGAGAACGATCGTGTCAATCTTGGCGTCGAACGAGCGAAGGTCCTGGCCCGTGCATTGAAGGTGCACCCGGCGGTCCTCGTGTTTCCAGGCTGGGATGTGGGAAAAGAGTCCGCCGCCTGAGGCCGGCGCCGGTCGCAGGGGATGACCGAGGTGTCCTCGTCCGCCGTTGTCGTTTTCCCCGGTGCGGCGCTTCCAGATGGATCGTCATTCGGCAAAGGCAGGCGAGCGGGATTGGCCCGCGTTTCTGACCAACTTCCTGCTGCGGGCGAGGATCTGCCTGTCATTGCGGCTCCTCTCTCTGCGAAGCCGCATGCGACGTGCCTCGAGCGCGCCTGGCCGGCGTCCTGGTCGAAAACCCACACTGACAGGCGCGTCCACGCCCTCGCGACACATGTTGGTGAGAAATGCGGGCTAGGAATCGGTTCTTCCCAGGCTTCGATCTCCAGGCCGGGGACGCCGCCGAGCTCCCTGACGTTGTGAGTGATCACGATGAACGAGCAGTTCCGCAGCGGTGTGTGCGCGTGTCAGCGAGTGGGGGCCGGAAGCTTGCGTAGGTTGTCCCTTGACCATTCACGCTGTGAATGATTATCATTCATCACATGAATGGAGGTGCGCTTCCCCGTTATGTGGCTCAATCGTTGCGCGAGCGCTTGAACGTCATGCCCGCGGTGGTGGTGACAGGAGCAAGGCAGACCGGGAAGAGCACGCTGGTCCGGGAGCTGGTGCCAGGGTGGCGGGAGTACCGTTCGTTAGACGACTTGGATGTGGTGGATGCCGCCCGGAACAATCCCGAGGTGCTCCTCGGGCGCGGTGAACCGGTCACGTTGGACGAGGTCCAGCGGGAGCCGGGCCTGCTCCATGCGATCAAGGTCGCCATCGACCGGGACCGGAGGCCGGGGCGGTTCTTGCTGACCGGCTCGGCCAACCTGTTCCTGATGCGCAAGGTCTCCGAATCGCTTGCGGGCCGCGCAAGCTATCTGACGTTGTGGCCGATGACCCGAAGGGAGCAACGAGGCTCTGGCCGGTGCGGCGTGTGGGAGGAGCTCCTCGACACGCCCGACGAAGAGTGGCTTGATCTGCTCGCCGGCCAGCCGGAGGCGCGAGAGGACTGGCGTGCCCTGGCGCGCCGGGGCGGTTTTCCGACGCCGGCAGTCCATCTCAAGCAGGGACGAGAGCGTTCCATCTGGTTCGAGGGTTACGTCAGGACGTATCTCGAGCGGGATCTCCGGGACCTGTCGGCGGTGTCGGCGCTCCCGGATTTCCGTCGCCTCATGCGGGCCGCTTGCCTGCGTCTCGGTCAGCTCGTCAATCAGACGGCGCTCGGCCGGGATATCGGTCTCCCGCAACCGACGGTCCATCGCTACCTCAATCTTTTGGAAACCTCGTACATCCTCGTTCGCGTCCCGGCTTATGCCGTCAACCGTACCAAGCGGCTGATGAAGTCTCCCAAGCTTTACTGGTGTGACACTGGATTGGCGCTGCACCTAGCCGGCGAGGCAAAACCGGGAGGCCCCCACCTCGAAAACGTCGTTTTGCAAGATCTCCTGACGTGGGCGGACGCACGCATCGAGCGCCCCGGGATCCATTACTGGCGTACAACCGTCGGAGAGGAGGTCGACTTCGTCATCGAAGCTGGCGATCAGCTCCTCCCGATTGAGATCAAGGCCACGGGCCGGCCCGGCCTCGGTGATGTCAGGCACCTCCGAACCTTCCGCAAGGAGTACGCCTCCAACGCCCGTTCCGGCCTCTTGCTCCACACCGGCGACGAGCTCCGGTGGATCGCTCCCGACGTCCTCGCCGCTCCCTGGTGGCGCGTGCTGTGACGCCCGGCCGAAGGAAACGGCCCGCTTCGCGGCGCCATGCCGGCCAAAGGAAACAGTCACCACTAACTCAATGTAAAACCCGCCAGGTCTGGCGATTGAGGTGATTCGTCATGAGAGAGAGTTGCGTCAATCACCGGACCTGGTGCCTTTCCTGTAGGCTCTGGTATGCGGGCGAGACGCTCTCGCCGGGACGTTGAGACAAATTTCCCGGAAGGAATGAACTTTTTGGGCTCGTTCCGCGACTTATAAGCATGAAAGACCTACGGGCGATTCGCGAAGAGGTGCTGGTCCTGGGATGCCAGAGCGGGGATGCGGAGTCCTTCCGCGGGCTGGTCGAGTTGATGGAAGCACACCTGTTCTACTTCGTCCGGCGTCTCGTCTCCAATGACGAGACTGCGCTGGACGTGATGCAGGATGTCTGGATCCAGGTGTTCCGGAAGATCCGTTATCTGCGTGAGCCTTCTAAATTCCGCCAGTGGATCTTCAGGATTGCCCATGACACGGCCGTATCGGCGATTCGCAGGGAGAGGGGACGGCGGAGCGAGCCCCTGGAGGCCGTCGATCCGAAGGAACTTCAGTCGGAGGAGCCGGAACTGCATGGCTTCGATCCCAGCGACGTCCATCGGGTGATACTAGAGCTCAACGTCAAACACCGGGAGGTGCTCACCCTCTACTACTTTGAAGGATTGAGTTATTCAGACATCGCGGAGGTTGTGGGGGTGCCGATCGGAGTGGTGCGCTCACGGCTTCACTACGCGAAAAAAGCCATGGAGGTCATTCTGACCCGGGGAGAGCAACATGAGTCCGCGTGACGATCGTGACGCTGTTGTCAGGGCCGAGTATGCCGGAATCGATGAGCGCATGCTCGAAAAACATCACAAGGAGGTTTCACAGATCATGAAAAAAGAATTGCGGCAATGGAAACATTTGAGAATCATCGGGTACATCGTCTACCCGGTTCTGATCGGGGTCTCGGTGGTTCTCCTTCTTCGTTCCGGCGGCGCGGCGGATATCGCCGCAAAGGTCGATGACGGGCTCTTTGCCCTTGCGATGCTCATGGTCGCACAGATTTTCATGATCCAGTTCCACGCGCAGCGGATCAACGTCGGCATCAGGAAGGATATCAACGAGCTGACCCTGGCGGTACGTGAGCTCAAGGAGTGGGCGGGCTCGACGAAGGGATCAGTCTGAGGGAAGAGAGTTGCGCTGGTGGGCACCTCCGGATTCGGAGGTGCCCACCTTTCCATGTCATCCTGAGTCATCCACCTTTCCGTGTCATCCTGAGCCATCCAGCTTTCCATGTCATCCTGAGCCGAAGGCGAAGGATCTGGCTGGGTGGGCCGAGGGCACCGGCCAACCCTTCTCCCCTCTCTCAGCCGAGACGGTGCGCGCAGACCTCGCCCAAACCGCAGAGCAGGGGACAGTGTTGATCTCATTGCTCAGCACTGCATTGCCCCCGCCCAGATTCCTCGTCGGCTTCTCCTCCTCTAAAACTAAAACTAAAACGTGCCAGGTACATGTATCTAGTGATATGATCTCTTCGAGGAGGGTTGCGGATGCCGAGGGCGAGGAGGGTGTTTTTCGATGGGGCGGTGTACCACGT
>WGCW01000157.1 GCA_015493585.1 Acidobacteriota bacterium | reverse complement strand
CTCCCAGATCCTTCGTGGCGCGCCTTCGGCACACCGCTCAGGATGACTGGAAGAGACGCCATTCTGAGGAGGCGAAGCCGACGAAGAATCTGGGTGGGGGACCGGCCGCGAGAAAAAGGCAACCGCGGAGGTCGCGGAGGTTCGCAGAGGAAGGATCAGATGAATCCAACACTGTCCCCATCTCCTGATGATCCATCTGCAAACGGATCCGCAGAGGACGCAGAGCGCGCAGAGAGAATGAAGCTGGCTTAGACGTCGTACCCCGGGTTCTGCGCGTGGGTCGGCTATTGAGCACTGTCGCCAGTTGTGGGGTTTTGGCGAGGTGCGCGAGCACGTCTTGGACACAGGGGCGACAAGGCATGACCGGTGCCTCCGGGCCCCCCTCCCAGATCCTTCGCCTTCGGCTCAGGATGACGTTGGGAGGGAGTCATGGGCTCAGGATGACATTGGGAGGGAGTAATGGGCTCAGGATGACAGGAGGCGGCTTCATTCTTTGGACGGATTCAACGCGGGTTTGTGTCATGGTACAAAGAAAGCAGAGATACAGGTATGCTGCCACCGATCGACGGGCATACGGGGAGAAGAAAAGGAGATGGAGATCATGCCGACACTCTTTGAAAGAATCGCCAGCGGTGAAATTCCATGTCACAAGATCTGGGAGGACGAGGATCATCTGGCCTTTCTGGATATCAACCCGCGGGTTCTTGGGCACACGCTCGTCATACCGAAAAAGGCGTATCCGGATCTCTACACGATGCCGGATGCGGCGTACAAGAGGCTTTTCGAGGCGGTTCGGATGGTCGCGCTGCGTCTCCAGGAGAAGACGAAGTGTGCCAAAGTCGTGATGCTCGTCATCGGTTATGACGTGCCCCACGTGCATGTGCATCTCATGCCGACAAACAGCCTCGCCGAAGTTGCATTGCCACCGGTGAACCGTGAGGCACAGCAGAAGCTCGCCGAGACGGCGCAGTGGCTGGCGACATGACGGATCGAGTTATTTGGGGGCGTGCGATCACCGGGGCCGCCCGGGGTTTCCCGGGACAGCCCGGTTTGAGATGGATGGTGGCCGCCATCACGGTGTTCATGGCCGTGCTCATCGTGACGGGGCCGGCGAGCGCGGTGTCGGCTGACATTGCCGTCAGGCACGAGATCAACCCGGGCTTGGGCCCCCTGCCTCGGGGCGTTGATCTTTCGACTCCCGCGAGGACGTGGAGATCCTTCCTCACGGCGGCCGCTCAGGGGCGATTTGCGGCCGCCGCCCACTGCCTCGACCTGACCGAGGTGCCGCAAAGTCAGCAGGCGGCCGTGGGCGCCCGTGTGGCAGAGCAGCTCTACCGGGTGCTGGAAAAGACACATGCAGCACCCGGCGCGGTCACCGAGGATGATCCAGCTGGTCCGATGGTTGCTGGAGAGCCGGCGAACGTCGTCGTCGCGCACCGGTTCACCGTCAATGGAGTGACGGGGGAGGTATGGCTGCGAAGGACGCGGGATTCGTCTCACAACCCGCCCGTGTGGCTCTTCACGAGAAGAACGGTGTCCTCCGTTGGGAGTTGGTACCGGCGGATCGTTGAAGGGGAACGCGTCCAAACGTCGGCGCTCGACCCAGGCCTCGGTCGTCCACCTGCATCGGTCAGGAGGGACTCACCGCGTGCCGCGATTTCTGGCTTCCTCGATGCATGCCGGCGCCGGCGATTCGACATCGCCGCGTTCTACCTCGATCTCGGCGCCGTGCCTCCTCAGGAGCAGAAGCGGGTGGGCCGGCGTGAGGCCCGCCGTCTCAAGATCGTTCTCGACAAGAAGCTGTGGATCAATCCGCAAACGGTGTCGAACGATCCCGGCGGTGCACCAGAGGCGGGCCTGCCGGATGACGAGGAACGCCTCGGCTCGATCGAACTCCGCCACCGGAAGGTTCCGATTCTGCTCCACCGCGCCGTTGAGCCGGATGGGCAAACCGCGTGGACGTTCAGCCGGTCCACGGTGGCCTCGATCGATCCACTCTACGAGGCGTACGGTTACGGGTGGATGGGGGATCATCTCCCCGCCTTCTTCTTCACCGTCACGCTGGCTTCGGTGCAACTGTGGCAGTGGTGCGGCATTGCGCTCCTGCTTCTGGCTGGATGGATCATCGGGCGAATCGTCTCCCGGCCGCTGCTGATTGCGTTTCGCAAGGCCGCACAGAAGACGGCGACGCGGTGGGACGACGAGCTCGTGATGGCGCTCGCGGGGCCGCTGCGGTTGGGGATCCTGGCCCTGGTTCTCTACCTGACCGTGCCGTTTTTGCACCTTTCTGGCGCGGCCAGTGAAACCGCCTCGGTCATCTGGAAGCTCCTTGGCACGTTCTTCCTCGGCTGGCTCCTGAGCCGGTGGGTGGAAATTGGCGCCAGGTTCATGGAAGCCTCAGCTCTCGGGGAACGCAACGAGATGGCGCGCTCGTTCATCCCGATCTTCTCGAGGATGACCAAGGCGCTCGTGTGGGCGCTCGCCGTCGTCGTTGCGCTCGACTCCGCCGGAGTCCACGTCATGGGTTTGATCGCCGGCCTAGGGATCGGCGGTATGGCGGTTGCCTTCGCCGCCAAAGACTCAATCGAGAACGTCTTTGGGTCGATGACGATCGCGGCCGATACCCCGTTCAAGATCGGTCACTTCATCAAAATCGGTGGAATCACGGGCACCGTTGAGTCCGTTGGCCTGCGTTCGACCCGGTTGCGGACCATGGACCGGACGATCGTGACCGTCCCAAACGCGCGGCTCATCTCCGAGATCGTCGAAAACTACTCGGTGCGCGACAGCTTCAAGTTTGAGACAACGATCGGGCTGGTCTACGGCACGACCAGGGCCCAGCTTCTCTTCATCATCGACGAGATCAAGAGGCTTCTCGACGATCACGCCAAAGTGCTGCACGATTTCCTGCGGGTCCGGCTCGCCGGCTTCGGGCCGTCCTCGATCGATGTCCACGTGCTCGCATGGGTGTCCGCGCGGGATTACGCGGAGTACACAGGGATCGCCGAGGAGCTCAACTTTGGGATCATGGAGATCATTGAGCGGTCTGGATCATCGTTTGCGTTTCCGTCTCAGACGATCTACATGGCGAAGGATCCGGGGCTTGATCCGGACAAGGCCAAGGAGATTGAGGAGGAGATGGTCCGGCGTTCCGGCCACTGATGGATCGCCGGGCAGCCGATGCCAGCAGCGGACAGCCAATGCCGTACGCCTGTGACTTGACCGTGCGCGGATCCCACGCGACAATACAGCGTCGGCGCCGGAGTGGCGGAATGGAAGACGCAGCGGACTCAAAATCCGCCGATGGCAACATCGTGGGGGTTCGACTCCCCCCTCCGGCACCAGCGGCCTCCCGTTTGTGAACCGGCCGTCAGATGCCGATGACGAGGCCGCCGAAATGCGAAAGGTGGCCCTCAATGACACGACTCGATCCCCACAGTTACGCAGACCTCGATCAGGGCATCACGCAATCATTGACACTGATGCTCCGCGTCGATTTCGAGGCAAAACGGATGTTTGGGAAAGTCCGGCTGCATCTGAGACAACCATCCTCCGGAGTCTTTGATCTCGACACGAGAGCCCTCGAGATTGCCGGCTGCCGGACCGGTGGGGGCGCTGAGATCCCGTTCGAGCTCGGCCAAGCGGATCCCATCCTCGGAACGAGACTGCGGCTCCAGCTTCCGGCTGGCACGCAGGACATCGAGATCACCTGTGCAACGACAGATGCATCGACAGCGCTCGACTGGCTCGCGCCGGAACAGACGGCCGGCGGCGCATTGCCGTATCTCTACAGCCAGTGTCAGCCGCACCATGCCCGGTCGATCTTCCCCTGTCAGGACACACCGCGGGTCCGGTTTACGTACACGGCGGAGGTGACGGTCCCCGATGGGTTCACCGTCGTGATGGCCGCAGCGCCGGCAGGCGCCACGCCGGGGCCGGAGCCGGGAACGCAAACGTTTCATTTCACGATGCCGCAACCGATCCCGAGCTACCTGACGGCTCTTGCGGTTGGAAGTATCGCGTCGAAGGACATCTCGGATCGTGTCCGGATCTATGCTGAGCCGGAGGTGTTGGACCGGGCGGCCTGGGAGTTCGCGGGCGTCGGTGACATGGTTGGAGTCGCCGAGGGGATCTTCGGACCGTACGAGTGGGAACGGTACGACATGTTGATGATGCCGTTTTCCTTCCCGTACGGCGGGATGGAAAACCCAAGGCTGACATTCCTGACGCCGACGCTGCTCGCCGGCGACCGGTCGCTCGTCAACGTCGTGGCGCACGAGCTTGCCCATTCGTGGACGGGCAACCTTGTGACGAACGCCACCATGGAAGACTTCTGGATCAACGAGGGGTTCACCGTGTGGGCTGAGCGCCGTATCCTCGAAGCGCTCGAAGGCCCCGACGCAGCAGCGTTGCATGCGGCGATCGGACGCATTGCCCTTGACGAGGCATTCGAGCGGTTTGGCACCGGTTCTCCCTACACGCAACTCAAGACCCCACTCGATGGGGTCGATCCCGATGAGGTGTACTCGGAGGTTCCGTACGAGAAGGGCTTCTTGTTTGTCACGCTCCTGGAACGAACGGTAGGCCGTCAGCAGTGGGATGCCGTGATCAAGCGGTATATCGACGAGTTCCGCTTTACCTCGATTACGACTGAGGAGCTGCTGGAATTTCTCGACCGGGAGCTTCCCGGCGTTCTCGACACGATCCAGGCCCGGCAGTGGGTCTACAAGCCAGGTCTGCCCGCCAACGCCCCGGTGTTTGTCTCGCAAAGGCTCGAAAACGTTCGTGCCCTTGCCGGGGCATGGGAGCACGGCAAGCGGCCGTCTCTGGAGGACGTCGCCGGATGGAAGGCGGAGGAGTGGCAGCTCTACTTGAAGTGGCTGCCACGGGAGATTGCGCATGAGGACTGCGCCCTGCTCGATCGCCGCTTCGGTCTGATGTCGTCCGGCAATTATGAGATCCTCGTTAACTGGCTCATTCTCGCAATCCGCTCCGGGTATGAGCCGGCCCTCGAGAGGACCCGCGGCGTGCTCACGACGGTCGGCCGGATGAAGTACCTGCGCCCGCTGTACCAGGCACTCCTTGCGCGTCCTGAATTCCAAGCGTTTGCCAGAGAGGTGTTCGACGGCATGCGCGACAGGTACCACACCCTCTCACGAGTGACGATCGAAGGGCTGTTTGACAAGGCCGGGGTATAGCGCGCTCGAGAGCCGATTGATCGTTGGGTTCGTGCCGGGTGCGGCATCAGCTCCGATGAAACCTCACGCCACGGTCTGCGTATCACTGGCGACTGCGAGGAGGGGCTCTTGGAGATGGGACGAACCTGGACAACACCTTGGCACATGATACGGAGGGCCAGCCTCCGTTTTTTGACGGCCGGCATCTGCATCACTGGAGCGGCAAGTGTAGTCCTGGCAGCGCCCGGCGCACGTACCGTGACGATCAAGCCGGCCACATCGCCGATCCGTATTGACGGCGTGCTCGACGAGCCGGCGTGGAAGGACGCGGCACGAGTCTCCCTTCCCTATGAGGTACAGCCTGGAGACAATATCCCAGCGCCGGTCCGGACCGAGTGCCTGATCACGTATGACCGGCACCATCTTTACGTCGCATTTCGTGCGTTCGATCCAGAGCCCAAGAAGATCCGGGCGCATCTTGCTGATCGGGATACCCCTTTCGACGATGATTTCGTCGGCATCATCCTCGACACGTATCACGATGGGAGGCGTGGGTTCGAATTCTTCGTCAACCCGTTCGGCGTGCAGATGGATCTCATCAACAACGACGTCGGTGGTGGGGAAGACGCGAGCTGGGATGCGATCTGGGATTCCAAGGGGCGCATCACACCATCGGGATACGTGGTCGAGATGGCGATCCCGTTTTCATCGTTACGTTTCCCGAAAACCAGGACAGCTCAAACGTGGGGATTCAGTGCGCTCAGGGTCTATCCGAGGGACCGGCGGTATCTCTTGACATCGGAGCCGAGAGATCGCAACCGGAGCTGTGAGCTCTGCCAGATTTCCGAGCTCACGGGGCTTGAGGGGATCCAGCCCGGTCATGACATCGAGTTCGATCCAACGTTCACAGCGACGGGGGCCGAAAACCGGGATACGTTTCCCGGTGGCACGCTCAGCGATCCTAGCGTTCAGGGCAACGCCGGATTGACGGGCCACTGGGGGATTACACCGAATCTGACTCTGACCGGGACAATCAACCCAGACTTTTCCCAGGTCGAAGCGGACGCGGCTCAGCTGAGCATCAACCGGACCTTCACGTTGTACTACCCTGAAAAACGGCCGTTTTTCCTGGAGGGATCGGATTACTTCGACACGCCGATCAACGTGCTCCACACAAGGATGATCGCGGACCCGTCGTGGGGCGCCAAGCTGACCGGGAAAACCGGACCGAACGCGCTCGGGCTCTTCGTTGCGCAAGATGATCTGACCAACATCATCTTTCCGGGAAACCAGGGCTCGAGCAGTGGTTCTTTCGGCTTTGGCAACACCTCGGCCGTCGTCCGGTACCGCCGCGACATTGGGACCAGCTCCGTCCTCGGGGCCATCGCCACGAGCCGGGAAGGCGGAGGCTACTCAAACCAGGTCTACGGCGTCGATGGCCTCCTCCGTGTGACGGCGGCCGACAGCGTCAAGTTTCAGCTCCTTGGCTCGCAAACGAGTTACCCGCAGGCGATTGCGGCGGATTATGGGGAGCCTGATCACAGCTTCAACGGCTCGGCGTCCTTTCTCCGGTACAGCCACGATACCAAATACTGGAATTGGAGCTTGCAGTACACCGACTATGAACGGGGTTTCAGGGCGGATCTGGGCTTCGTTCCCAGGGTGGACACGCGGTTCGTCAAGGCGCTGGCCGGCCACACATGGTGGGGGAAACCGGGCGCGTTTCTGAGCCGGTTCCAGCTCGGCGTCAACTGGGACGAGACGCGGGATCACAACGGGCTGGCGCTCGACCGCCGGTCAGAGATCTGGGCCATGGCCAGTGGGCCGTGGCAATCCCAGGCGATGATCAACGTTGGCACGGCAAAGACGTTCTACAACGGGCAGCTCTTCGATCAGGACTACGCGGAGATGTTCATCAACGCCCGGCCCTCCGGCTCGCTTTCAATCGGAACCTTTCTCCGGTTCGGCGACAGCATCGACTATGCGAACACGCGCAGCGCGGATGGCCTCACGCTGAGGCCCAGAATCACTCTCAAGCTCGGCCGGCACGTCCAAATGAACGTCCGGCATACCTACGAGCAGATGCATGTTGACGGGGGCCGGCTCTACCGCGCGAACCTGACAGACTTCAGAATTGTCTACCAGCTCAACGTCCGGACGTTCGTGCGGCTCGTCACACAGTACACGGACATCGCGCGCAATCCAGCTCTCTACTCATTTCAGGTTGAGCCGACCAGCCGCCAGCTCTTCAATCAGCTGCTTTTCTCGTACAAGGTCAATCCACAGACGATGCTCTTTCTCGGATATTCCGACAGCTCGATCGGACAGCACCGGATCGACATGACGACGATGAACAGGACGATCTTCTTCAAGATCGGCTATGCGTGGCTCTTGTGATCAGATCCCAAAACGGAAGCCCCATGCTGGCAAAGAGGGCGGGAAGACGGTGCACGGGTAGGCCGATAACGGTGTGTGGCGAGCCGTCGATCCCCCTGACGAAAAGACTCCCGTACCCTTGGATGGCATACGCGCCGGCTTTGTCCATCGGCTCGTCCGTGCCGATGTACCAGGCGATTTGAGCGGGCGTCAGCGTCTCGAATGTGACGGCCGCCGAGCTGATCATGCTCTCGCACCGCTTATCGATGGCTAGAGCCATCGCCGTGTAGACGGTGTGCGTTCTCCCCGAAAGACGCCGTAACATCGTGCGTGCTTCTTCCACACTCCGCGGCTTTCCGAGGAGCTCCCCATCCACGTCGACCACGGTATCGGCGCCGAGAACGGCGTCATCAGGATGCGAGGCTGCCACGCTGAGCGCCTTTTCCCGTGCGGCCCTTTCCGTAAACGATTTCGGTGTTTCTTCTGGCCGGCGGACCTCTTCGATATTGGCGGGAATCACTCTGTGGGGCAGGCCGATGATCCGGAGGAGCTCACGCCGGCGGGGGGAGCCGCTCGCGAGAATCAAGGCGGGGGAATCCTCTGCCGGTTTCAAGCCCGGTCGCCGGTGACGCCTTGGGAGGAATCCTGGGCGGGAGAGACGATCATGATCGATTCGTCACGATCCAAGATGTCCACAACCGTCCCATCGGGAATCGGTTCGGAGCTGCGCGACCGGGCTGCCAGCTTGACGTAGAAATCGCCGACCTGGAGCTCGATTTGCCCGAACCCGTTGACCGGGATCGTCTTGACGACTTTGGCAAGTCCGTGAGACGCGTCAAGATGCTTCATCGGCTCGCACGTCTTGCACAGCCATCCCCGAAAGAGGATCGCGCCGAGGAGGCCGATGGCACACCCGATCATGATCTCCATTTGGTGGCTCATCGTCGTCAGCCCCTGCAGGAGCAGGGCAGCCAAACCGAAGAATGTGAGAAACGAGACGAGCAGGTCGGTCTTTGGCGTGTGCAGCCGCGCCCAATGTTCATGAGCAGGGACGATGACGCAATCACACAGATCGCTTGGATAGAGGAGTCGTTTCATCAAGCCGGTGACAATGGCAAGAGTGAAGCCGAGAAGAAAGATGACGAGATAGGTGAACGCCCACGTCATGTGCGGAGTATATCAGGAATTTGATGAGTCAACTCGAAGCGGGAGACGCACGATCGCGCGCGTGCCGCCACCCGAATTCGGTTCAAGCTCGATATCACCACCGAGGGCCCGCGCAAACTTGCGGGCAACGGCAAGACCTAGTCCGGGCTTTCCCTGGTGCTGTGGGAAGAACGGCTCGAAGATCTGTTCCCGCAGATCCTCATCGATTCCCTTGCCATGATCGGCAACCGTCATCGTCACTTGATCTGCTGAGGGCTGACCGAGCTCGATCAGAATAGGATGTTCCGGAGGGCTGTTTTCGATGGCATTCTTCAAGAGCCGTTCCAGGATCAGCTTGACCGCATGGGGATCCCAGTGGGCCGTGACTGGGCCGTTGCCCGCACTGACACGGATATCGGGACCTGCCTCCTCCGTGCCACCGCCCGCCATTGAGGCGGCGGCCTCGGCCAGAAGTGTCACCGGGTGTATATCTTGCGGCTTGATGTGGGCCGGCCGTCCCAAGAGGAGCATCTCCTCGACCAGCTCCTCAAGCCGATCGAGGTGTTTAACGATCTTGCCGATGGCGGGATCTGAAGCTCGGGACGCTGCCAGCTCGGCTTGCAGTGATGCTGCAAAGATCGGGTTTCTCAGTGCATGAGCGATGCGGTTGATGAGAGTCTCGGTGTCACAATCGCCGGAATTAGGACACATGAGAAGGACCTCCCTTGTATCGTGCTTGGAAATGTCCTCATGTCGCTGCACCCCCGTACGTCATAAATCCAGCTTTTCAGGGGTCGTTGCCGGGAGCGCGCGCGTTTTGGCCCAGGAACGGATGGCCTTGAGCTGCTCAGACATGGTCTTCGACAGTGGGATGATCTTTCCAAATGTGCGTAGGAGGTCATTCTGAGTGGGCTCCGAGCCCTTGGCGTGCGCGGTGATTCGTGCAGAGATGACCGCCTGCTCGATTTCGGCGCCGTTCCAGCCCCGGGTTGCCGAGGAGAGGAGAATCAGGTCGTAGTTTGCCGGATTCATCCCTTGGCGCCGGAGGTGAATTTCGAGGATGGCCTTACGCTCCTCCTGATTGGGGAGATCGACGAAGAAGACCTGATCAAAACGCCCCTTTCGGATGATTTCCGCGGGCAGGAGATTGATCCGGTTCGCCGTGGCAGCAACGAACACTTCGGCGCGGTGCTCCTGCATCCAGGTCAAGAATGACGAGAAGATGCGCGTCAGTGCGCCGGTTTGCCCCTCGTGATACCCGGCAACGCCCATCTCAATCTCGTCGATCCACAGGACGGCGGGAGCGACGGCCTCAACGGCCTGAAGTGCCCGGTGAAAGACCCATTCGGGTGATCCGTGAACGCCGGCGAACACGAGGTTCATGTCGAGCCGGAACAAGGGGAGCTTCCACTCCTGGGCGATGACTTTGACGGCCAAGCTCTTACCGCAGCCCGACATGCCCATCAGGAGGATCCCTTTGGGCAGGGGAAGTCCGGCAGCCCGGGCCTCCGCTGTGAAAAGCCCGCTCCGTTCTTGAACCCACGTTTTCAGCTGGTCAAGCCCTCCGATGTCGTCGAGCCCCTCTGACGGTGGAACGAATTCAAGGATGCCCTCCTTGCGGGTAATCTGTTCCTTCTCCGCCAGTACCTCGGTGAAGAAGTCATCGTCGAAGCGCTCATGCCGTGCCAGAAGGCGGATCAACAGGTGCTCGACCTCGATCAGGCTCATTCCCTTGAGCGCGGTGACGAGCCGGCCGATGATCTCGGGACCGGCGTTGCGCGGCTTGAGATAGGCCGTCACCGTCGTGCGGAGCTCGCTCTCGTCGGGAAACATTGAGACAACGATGTAAGAGAGCGGTCTGAGCGTTGGCGGCAGCTCGGCATGCGGAACCATCAGGAAAAGGAAGCGCCCGGTGTTCCTGATCTTGATCGCCGTATCGCGCAACCGCCGAACGACCCTGGGATTGTCGAAATAACTCTCGAGATCCTTGAAGATGTAGAGCCCACGAGTGCCCTCATCAGCGACCCATGCGAGTGCTTCAAGAGGATCGGGATCACCAGTTGCGCCATCCGGCCCACCGCTGCCGAAGCCATCCGCACAATTCCACGTCACAACCTGAAGCGGTTCGGGACGCGCAGCGTTGGCGAATCTTGCGACGAGGTTTTCCAAGCGGCTTTCCTCCGGACCAACAAGAACGATCACCGGGTATGCTGAGCTCAGGGCGGTGCGAATCTGCTCGACGGCGGTTTGCATGGATGCCATTTTACACCTGTAGCCGGACGATTCTCAGCGGCGATCTGCACGAGGTCGTTGCTCCGTGCGCCGCTTCTTAGTGAGACCGCTGGGAAGAGGAACGAAACGCAGAGGCGCAGCTACCCCTCCCCTGTCATCCTGAGGCGCGTGCGGCAGGTGAAGCCTTTCCTCCCCTGTCATCCTGAGCCGTATCCCTTCCCTCGTCATCCTGAGCCGTATGCCTTCCCTCGTCATCCTGAGTTCTTCCACTTTTCGTGTCATCCTGAGCCGAAGGCGAAGGATCTGGGCGGGGGAACGGTCGCGGGGAGAATGCAACCGCAGAGAACGCAGAGCGCGCAGAGAGAACGAAGACGTTTTCGACCTCGTGCCCGCCGTTCTGCGCGCGGGTCGCGTATTCAACACTGTTCCCATTTCGTGAAGATCCATCTGGAGAAGTTCACCGCGGAGGGTGCGGAGGTTCCCCCAGAGGAAAGCTTGAATTCAACAGTGTCCCCAACTCTGTCCCCAACTCTGGGGTTTTGGCGAGGTGGGCGCGCATCTTCTTGGGTGGGTGAGGCGACGAGGCTTGGCCGGTGCACTCGACCCCCCCCCACCCAGATCCTTCGCCTCCGGCTCAGGATGACTTAGAGAGGATTGAGCGGCTCAGGATGACATGGAGAGGATTGAGCGGCTCAGGATGACTTGGAGAGTAATGAGCGGCTCAGGATGACATGGAGAGGATTGAGCGGCTCAGGATGACAAAAAAAGTGGAAGGGCTCAGGATGACATGTGGGGATATGTCATTCGAGTATCCACTGAAATCAGAGAGGTTCCGCAGAGCGCAACAACCCCGCTGTGGAAGAGTCCTCAGGAGCCGATCAGT
>WGCW01000156.1 GCA_015493585.1 Acidobacteriota bacterium | reverse complement strand
GCGAAGGATCTGGGCGGGGGGGACAATTCTTTCCCGGTTCGCCACAAATATTGAACACTGTCCCCATTTCCCCATTTCCTGATGATTCATCTGGAGAACGCAACCGCAGAGAACGCAGAGAGCACAGAGACAAGAGGAGCGCAGAGGCACCAGGGGTGCAGGGACGGTCTGCCAGCCGGTCGGTCGCGCGGGTTTTTGCGCGTGGTTTGCCATTTTGCCCGGTTTCTGGGGAGAAATGCGATTTCGGCCATTTCTTGGGGTAAAGCCAGCCTGGCGCTTTCCTATCTCGAGAGCGTAAGGCGCTCATTCAGGCCATGACGGGGCGGCTCGTGGACGAAAGGGAGGTGCGGCGGGCTGCCGCCGGAAGGCCGGTGTCACACGTCATCGGGAGCGGATGTAGAATTCAGCGCACGACGGGCCAGGAAATGGCTGAAAGGAGTGAAAAAAATGACACGAAAGACGATGCGTCCCCTGCACTGGGCGTGGGCCGGGGTCTTGCTTGGATTGCTCAACATCGTCTTGATGCATACCAAAGTGGCCAACCGGCCGATCGGCGCATCGACGGCGTTTCCATATCTTGGGGGCGTCGTGGCCGGGCTCAAGGATGCTCCCTACGTGAAACTCATTGCGAAGCCGGGCCTGTGGGAAGTGTGGTTTCTGCTTGGCGCCCTGCTCGGAGCGTTCGTCTCCTCGGTGATCGCAGGTGATTTCAGGCTCGAGCTGATCCCGGCGCGATGGAAAGCCGCAAAGGGGGGATCCCGCCTCAAACGGGTGTTCTGGGCCGCCGCCGGAGGTTTCCTGCTGATTCTTGGTGCACGCATGGCTGGCGGATGCACGAGCGGTCACATCCTGTCCGGTGTGATGCAGCTCTCGGCGTCGAGCATCGTGTTTGGCATCGTCGTCATCAGCACATTCCTGGTTGCCGGCAAGCTTTTCTACAGGAGTTGAGAGATGGTCACAATCATTATTGCGGGAGTCCTTTTCGGAGTTATTCTTCAGCGTTCCCGGGTCAATACCTTCGACCGGATCGGCGGCTTTGCCATGATGCAGGATTGGACCGTTCCGAAGGTCATGCTGACCGCCATCGCTGTCAGCATGGTGCTGCTCTTCGTCGAGACCCAGCTCGGATGGGCCGCCTTCCACGTCAAGCCGTTTCTGGCGGGCGGCGTCATCGGCGGCGGCATTGTCTTCGGCATCGGCATGGCGATCCTCGGGTACTGTCCCGGCACGCTGATCGTTTCCGTGGGAGAGGGTGCGCTCGATGCTTTGGTCGGAACGATCGCCGGGCTCATCGCGGGCGTGGTCTTCGTCGTGCTCTTCCCCTCGATCCGCGTACCGCTTGGGCCGAACCTGGGGAAGGTACAGCTCCTGCCCCACGCGTTGCTCTGGGGAGGGTTGACGGTCCTGGCCGTTGCCGCTCTGCTGATTTGGGCGGCCGTGAAGCTCGACTCGTTCGAGGCATAGGTCCCCGTCACAGGACGGAATATCACGGCACGATGCCGCCAGCGGCGTTCGCGGGAATGGTAAGGTGCTGACGCGGAGGTCAAACGGGCGTGAGCGCCAACGATGTGCATGCCTTTATTGATACGTTGCGCCGTGCGGGCGAGCTCGTCACGGTCGAGGCGGAGGTTGACCCCCGGCTGGAAATCGCTGAAATCCACCGGAGAGTGATCGCGGCGGGAGGACCCGCCTTGCTTTTCCTGCATCCGAAGGGGTCCGGGATGCCCGTAGTGACGAACCTCTTCGGGACGCGCAGACGGGCCGAGATGGCGTTTGGATCCCGGCCGTTCCGGCTCGTCGAACGGCTCGCCGGTCTCGCGCAGGAACTGATTCCCCCATCGCTCGGGAAGGTGTGGCGGGCACGCAAGACCGTCTCGGCCCTGCTGAGGACCGGAACGAGGCATGCGGTATCCGGGCCGGTTAGCGAGATACTGACGCGCGATCCGGACATCACGAAGCTGCCCGCCCTGACCTGCTGGCCAGGCGATGGCGGCCCGTTTCTGACGCTTCCCCTCGTGTACACCGAGCCGCCGGATGGCGGGCCGTCGAACCTCGGGATGTACCGGATGCAGATCTTCGACGCCCGGACGACCGGCATGCATTGGCAGATCGGAAAGGGCGGAGGCTTCCACTATGCCGCGGCCGAGCGGCGTGGGGAACCGTTGCCGGTGACGGCTTTCCTCGGGGGGCCACCGGCTCTGATCCTGGCGGCCATCGCACCATTGCCGGAAAACGTGCCGGAGCTCCTGCTGGCGTCGATGGTGCTCGGGCGCCGCCTCCGGACGGTGAGCGGCCCCGGGCCACACCCGTTGATCGCCGATGCAGAGATCGCCCTGACCGGTCACGTGCCACCGCACGAGCGGCGCCCGGAAGGCCCGTTTGGTGATCACTACGGCTACTACTCGTTGCAGCACGAGTTCCCGGTTTTTCACGTCGAGGCGATGGCCCGGAGGAAGGACGCCATCTTCCCGGCAACCGTCGTTGGCAAGCCACGTCAGGAGGACTTCTTCATCGGCGACCTCGTGCAGGAGCTGCTCAAGCCGTTCTTCCCGCTGGCGATGCCGGCGGTCCGGGATCTCTGGTCGTTCGGGGAGACCGGCTATCACGCGTTGTCAGCGGCAGTGGTCCATGAGCGGTATCCGAGGGAGGCGATGGCGGCGGCGTTCCGCATCCTCGGCGAGGGCCAGCTCTCGTTGACGAAGTTCTTACTTGCCACCGATCAGCCGGTCGAGGTGCGGGATATCCGCGCGGTGCTCGAGCACATCCTCGCCCGCACACGGCCCGAGACGGATCTCTCCATTTTCGGGAATCTCGCGATGGATACCCTCGATTACACCGGTCCGGCGCTCAACCGCGGCTCGAAGGGGGTGTGGCTCGGCCTGGGTGATCCGGTCCGCGACCTGCCCAGGACCTTCTCGGCAGCAGCGGAGCCCCCGGGGGTGACGGAGATCCGGGTCTTCTGCGGTGGTTGCCTGGTCACCGGGGGGCCGGCGTACGCCGATGAACCCGATGCTGCTGCCCGGCTGGCGCGTGATCCGGCGTTCGAAGGGTGGCCGCTCATCGTCCTCACGGACGATGCAGCTCGCACTGCGGCAAGCCCGATGAATTTCCTCTGGACGACCTTCACACGTTTCGAACCCGCGCGCGATATCCACGCTGCCTCAGCCGTGATCGATTCCAACCAGATCGTCCGGAGGCCGCCGGTTGTCATCGATGCCCGGATGAAACCCTCGTATCCGGAGGAGCTTTCCTGCGATCCGGAGACGGCGGCGCTCGTCGGGCGGCGGTGGCGCGAATACTTTCCAGATGGCGGCGTCGAGATGGGGGATTCAAACCGCGCCAGCCTCACGTAAGGCCCGTCGTGCCCGTGAGGCTTCCTGGCGGCTGAGGTTGATGCGCTGTGCGCCGCGTCTTTGCGAGACCGGTGGGAAGAGGAATGAAACGCAGAGGCTCAGCTACCCCTCCCGTGTCATCCTGAGCCGTGTGCCAAAGGCGAAGCGCTCCCCGCTCCCTTGTCATCCTGAGCCACTCACTCCCTCCCGTGTCATCCTGAGCCGAAGGCGAAGGATCTGGGCGGGTGGGCAATGCTACGGATTGGACGCGACGCCCCCCCCAAGACCGTCACGACCGCTCACGTACGAACAACCCCTCCGCGTTCCCCGCGAGAAACTCTCTTGGGCGGACGGAAAAAGACACGGCAGCCGCCGCTGATATTCAACACTGTCCCCATCTCCTGATGATCCATCTGGAGAACGGAACCGCAGAGAACATAGAGAGCGCAGAGAGAAGAGCAGCCCAGAGGCAGAAGGGGACAGCGAGGGTCTGCCAGCCGGCCGGTTGCGCGGGTTGCTCTGCATGGGTTCGCCCTTTCGTCTGCTTTCCTGGGCAGGACATATTCAACACTGTCCCCATCTCCTGATGCGCCCGCTTTCCGGGACAAACCTGTGATTTTGGCCCTTTCTCGGTGTCCAGCCGAACGTGACGCCTTCGGAGGTTGTTGCGCTGTGCCCCGTCGGCCGGAGGCAGCTTTGGAGCGCGGACTTCAGTCCGCATCTTTTTATACCAGAACGCGTTGAGCGTACGATGCGGACTGAAGTCCGCGCTCCCTCGGGCGCTCTCCCCGCGACCGGTTGCCTTGGCGTTGGGGTGAGCGTGCTTCCATCGTGGTCGTATCCGCTGGGATCACACCAGTTCCGCACAGCGCAACAACCTC
>WGCW01000155.1 GCA_015493585.1 Acidobacteriota bacterium | reverse complement strand
TTGTACCAGATTTCACAAGAACCACATCCTCTTTCTTTTCAATATGTTTGCAGAAACGCCCCCAGAGGAGTGATGAAACCTCCTACAGCGGATCTGGTAGGGCGCTGCTGTGACTCTCCATAACATATTGGGATAACGGTATTTGTAAGTGATGAAAATGTCAACTCCCCGGCATGTTGAGATTCTACGCCCCAAAGTCAGCACGGACACGGCGCGTGTGTGCGACCCTGGATGACCCGTCCTCTCCTCTTTTTCACAACCAGTACGCCCAAGGGCGGCGTGTCCACAGCCGGTGTTCAGGCTCCACTGCTGCAGCGTTCCCAGGCGTCATACCGGAACAGCAATAACGTAGTATGGTGGGGTTGATGCCCCAGTTTGTCTGCGATGCCATGCTCGGTTCGTTGGCCCGCTGGTTACGGTTTTTCGGGTTCGATACGATTTTCTTTGAGGGAGCAGGCCGGGAGCTCCTCGATCTTGCCCGGCGCGATGGGAGGTGGCTCGTGACACGCAACGGAGCCTTGGCCGCACGTGGGCCTCGCTCAATCTGCCTGATGTCCGAAACACTGGACGGCCAGCTCAAGGAGCTGCTGACGAGGCTCGATCTCCATCCAGCGCCAGACCTGGACAACGCCAGGTGTAGCGCCTGCAACGGCGAGCTCGAGAATCTCCCGGCCTCGAAGGCCATTGGCCATGTCCCGCCTCACGTGGCCCGGACGGCGAACCACTTCCGGCAGTGTCAGACCTGTGGGAGGATCTACTGGCGTGGCACACATACGAAACGGATTGTGGAACGGATGCAGCGCATCTGCGCCACCCTTGATGCTGGTAAAGGAGCCCCCGCGTGACCGGACATGAACCGCTCCCGCCACATCTGGTTTTGATCATCGATCACGAGACGGTCACCGGTGTCGAGGGAAAAGCACGGGATCTCATCCCTCCCCTCATTGACGATCCCGCTGGAAGGGGGCTCCTTGATTTTGTCCACCCCGTCGATCGCGCCACCGTCGGCGAATGGCTTCGCGAGGGATTGGGCGCATCCCCAGCCTTCCGGCGGGCTGCAGCGGACGATCCGCCGCGTTGGTTTCAGTTCGTAGCTGCGGAGACCGCTCCTGGAACGAAGCAGGGCCGGATCCTCTTCCTCGACGTGACGCCACAGGTCCGTCAGGAAACGTTGCAGCAACGGTTGAACTCGGTGCTGGCCCGGTACGTCGGACGGGCTCTCGTCGACCGTGCGCCTGAGCTGGCCGCCGAGATTGCCGGAGCCACCCATGGATGCCTCACGGAGCTCTACCCTCCGGTTGCCATCGTGCGTGCCAGTTACGGTGAGGGGATGCCCGACCCTGGAACGACGATTCCGATTCATGGAACACCGATGGAAGAGGCAGCGAGCCTGCGAACGATGAGGATTCTGCATGACGGTGTGCGAACGGAGTACCCCGCGTGGCCTCTCGTCCGGCTCGTCCAGGCAGATTCGGCGATCGTCATCCCGATTCTGGATCCGGTCACGGCCGAGACGCGAGCCGTGTTGACCTGCTGCACGCCGGTGCCGCTCGCGGTCTCACCTGCCGAAGAAGAGCTGCTGGACCTCCTGGCGACGCGGCTGGCATCCGAGCTCGGGGCTAGAACCGGCAGCAGCCACAACGACGAACCTGGGCTCACGAGCGCGGAAAATGTCCCGGACGACGTGCTCGGCGGTCTGGTGAGCGTAATGCTCTTTGACGGGGTGATGCATACCCTCAACAACCTCTTCGCCTCACAGATGCTCCACATCGATCTCGCCGCAGCGGAGCTTCCCGCCGGAAGTACGGCGGCCACACATCTCGAGCGCGTCGCTGCCGAAGCCAGCCGGGGCGCCAGGCTCGTCGGAGGGCTCGGCATCCTCGCACACGAAGACTTAGGAGAGTGGCAGAACGTCAATCTTGACCAGATCGTCCGAAGTGCGGTGGAGCTCGTCGGGAGGATCCATGGTGCGGCCGATATCGTCCTCAGTTCAGATGGGACTGATCTCAGCTTGTGGGTTGAGCGTCTGACCTTCATCCGGTTGCTGGCCAGCCTTCTCGCAGCGTGTGTCACGATGGTGGGCGAGGCTGGAAAGATTCGTGTCTCGATTCGGGAGGACCGGTCCAGCAGCGGCGATACGAGGACTGCACTCGTGACGATCACGGCGACCGCCGGCTCGACCAGCCCGGAAAGCCTGGATATGGAGACACGGGCACGAGAACGCCTCGAGCTGGGGCTCGTCGTCGCCCGGCGGTTTGCCGGCCGGTTCGGTGGCCGCGTCACGTTCGATCAAGATGGCCCGGTGGCCACCATCAGCATTTCGCTCCCCGCCTACCAGCGTGAGCCTGACGGAACCGTCACCTCAGGCACTCCGGAGGGATGACCCCCCAACGCCTCGGCGGTGCTCATCGGGTATGATGCCGGTGTGATGATGTCGCCCGATCCTCTCCAAGAGCTGCAGGCCCGGCTCGGGTACCGGTTCTCGAGCCGCGAGCTGTTAGCCCGTGCGTTACGGCATGGATCGGCGTCGACGGCCAGCGATGCGGGGTCGTACCAGCGTCTCGAATTCCTCGGTGATGCGGTGCTTGGTCACGCTGTCGCCGAGATGCTGTACACGTCGTTCCCGGATCACCCCGAGGGCAGGTTGACCAGGATGAAGGCGCAGCTTACCCGATCCAGAACCCTTGCCGCGAAGGCTCTCGAGCTCGGTCTCGACACGCTCGTTGAAGTCGGTCCAAGCGAAGAAAAGGCGGGAGGCCGGCGCCGGCGGACGCTGATGGAGGACGTTTTTGAGGCGGTCCTCGGCGCGATCGCGCTCGATGGCGGCTGGGAAGCCGCCCGCGCCTTCGTCGGCCGTGTGTTTTCGGGCGATCTCCCGCGGCTGGACGACCGGCTTCTCATGCTGGCTGACCCCAAGACCGCACTGCAGGAAGCTGCGCAAGCACGGCATCTGCCCCTACCCGAGTATCGCGAGATCGAGCATCGGGGACCGGATCACCGGAGGAGTTGGGTGTTCGAGGTCCTCTGGAATGGGACGCCGCTGGCACGCGGCGAGGGTTCGAGCAAACGGGAGGCGCAGGAGGCGGCGGCACAGAGAGGTTTGGACATCCTCGGGCTCGTGCCACCCGCCCGTGAGCCCAAGTGAGGAGCATGAGACCGGGATCGAGGCGCGAGTTGCTCGACGGGCCTGTCGGGCTCTCACTGATCCGGATGGCCATGCCGATGGCGATCGGGATCGTTGCCATCGTTTTTTTCAACATCGTCGACACGTTCTGGGTCGGCCACCTCGGCAAGATCCCACTGGCAGCGATGGGCTTCACATTCCCGGTGACGTTCGTCATCAAGGCCGTCATGATGGGGCTTTCGGTCGGCGCAACGGCGGTCATCGCCCGGGCGATCGGCTCCGATGAGGGGGAGCTGGTCCGGAAGCTCACCACGCATAGCGTGCTGTTGGCGATCGTGGCGGTTGGAACGCTTGCGGTGGCGGGTCTGATCGTGATGCGTCCGCTCTTCGAGCTGCTCGGCGCGCCGCCCGATATGGTGGGACTCATCGCCTCGTACATGCGGCCGTGGTTCCTCGGGATCACCTGCCTCGGCATCCCAATCATGGGCAATTCAGCGATCCGCGCGACCGGTGACACGAAGACCCCCGCCATGGTGATGATCATGGCCGGTCTGATCAACGCGGGTCTCGATCCGTTCCTGATCTTCGGCTGGGGACCGTTTCCGCGGCTCGAACTCGAGGGTGCCGCGCTGGCAACGGTCTTCTCCTGGATCTTGGCGATGATCGCGGTTCTGTGGCTGATCAGCCGGCGGTTTGGGATGGTGCAGTGGAGCGGCTGGACGATCCGGGACGTTCTCGACTCGTGGCGCCGCGTGTTGCACATCGGCATCCCGGCGGCGGGAACGAACCTGCTGGCACCACTGTCCAGCGGCATCTTGACGCGGATGGTGGCCGGTTTTGGCGCGGCGTCTGTCGCCGGGTTCGGCGTGGCTACGCGGGTCGAAGCGCTCGTTGCCGTTGGCGTAATGGCGATGGCAGCTTCAGTGACTCCGTTCGTTGGTCAGAACTACGGGGCGGGCGCATGGCCACGGATTCAGCATGCGATGCGATTTTCGTATCGCTTCTGTGTGGGCTGGGGACTGCTGCTCGCTGCGCTCTTCATCCCGACGGCTCACCTGATCGTCGGCCTCTTCTCGAGCGATCCGGTGGTCATCGCCCGTGGAGCGCTCTACCTCAAGATCGTTCCTGTAAGCTATGCGGCTTTCGGAGTCGCCATCGTGTCCGGATCGGGGTTCAACGCCGTCGGCCGCCCCCTCCGCGCCGCCTTTCTCGTCGGCGTACGGCTCCTGGTGCTGACCATCCCGCTGGCCCTGATCGGACGTGCGTGGTGGGGCGTCGGCGGGATCTTTGGTGCGATTGCTGCTGGAAACGCCCTTGGAGGCGCACTGGCCTTCCTCATGGTGCGCAGCTACATCGCCGGCAAGAGACGGATCACCGTCTCCGCTGCGGCCGGGGAACAACCGTGATGGCTCCTCACCGGCTCCTCGAACGTGCCCGCCAGGCGCCCCAGACGCCCGGAGTGTACCGGTTCCGGGATCAACGGGGAGAAGTCCTGTACGTCGGCAAAGCCCGGAATCTCCGCCGGCGGGTCCTATCCTACTTCAGCCATCGCGACCTTCCCGCGCGGACCGCGAGGATGCTCGCCCTGGCCGAAGACCTCGACTTCACGGTCACAGCCACCGAGGTCGAAGCCCTCGTCTTGGAGAACACGCTGATCAAGCGGCACCGGCCCCGGTTCAACGTCCTGTTGAAGGATGACAAGACCTACCCCTACATCAAGGTGACGACCGGGGAGGCGTGGCCTCGGGTGACGTTGACCCGCCGGGTCCTCGATGACGGCCACACCTACTTCGGCCCGTTCATGGGCCAGTACATGGCCCGGCGCCTGATGGAGGTCATCCGGACCCGTTTCGCCGTCCGGACATGCCGCATCGAGATCGATGGGACGTTGCCGCGACCCTGCCTCTACTTCAACATGCACGCGTGCCTCGCACCCTGCGTCGAGGGCATGACAACGCCGGCGGAATACCGTTCGGCCGTCGAGGACGTGTTGCTCTTCCTGTCGGGACGAACCAAAGAGCTGATCACCCGCCTTGAAGCCAGCATGTGGGCGGCGTCCGAGCGGAACGATTTTGAGCACGCCGCCGCGATCCGGGACCTGATCACTGTCGTCCGGCGGCTGGGGGAGCCGCAGAACGTCGAGCTGCCAGGACGGGGCGACGCGGACGTCCTGGCAGCTATGACCGATGGAGAGAACGCAACGGTGTGCGTGCTGCCGTACCGGGGTGGCACGTTGGTGGATAAGCGTGAGCTGCACTTCGAGGGGATCGGCGACATCGGCGCCGGCGAGCTGCTCGCCTCGTTCATTGCCCAGTTTTACGAGGCAAATCCCGCGGTCCCGGCCGCCATCGATACGGCCCAGGAGCTCGATCCCGACGACCGGGAGATGTTGGAAGCGTTCCTGAGGGAGCGTAAAGGCCGGAAGGTGAGGATCACCGCGCCCAAACGCGGACCCCGCGCCCGGCGCGTCGAGCTCGCGCTCGCCAACGCCCGGACCGCCTTCGAGCTTCGTTTCCGCGCCCCGCTGGCCCAGGCCCGGCTTCTTGAACGGCGCCTCGGCGAAGCGCTGGGACTGGGTGGACCCGTGCGCCGGCTCGAATGCTTCGACATCTCCCACGCCAGCGGCAAGGACACGACCGCCTCGTGCGTCGTGTGGGAGTCGGGCCGGATGAACCGGAAGGCATACCGTTCGTTCCGGATCCGGTCGGTCGAAGGCGTCGATGATTTTGCCGCCATTGCGGAAGCGGTCGGCCGCCGCTACCGCCGGTTGCGCGATGAGGGCCGTACGATGCCCGATCTCGTATTGATCGACGGCGGACCTGGACAGCTCAACGCTGCGACGGCGGCTCTCGACGCGCTGGGGATCGCCCTGCCGGTGGCCGCCCTTGCGAAGAAGGAGGAGTTGATTTTCCTGCCTGAGGCTGCCGAACCGCTGCGGCTCGACCGCTCGGACCCCGCGCACCTCGTGTTGCGCCACGCCCGGGACGAGGCCCACAGGTTCGCGGTGTCGTGTCACCGGCGCCGCCGTCAGAAGCGCACGCTCTCAAGCGAGCTTGCAGATATTCCCGGCATCGGGCCGGGCCGCACGCGGACGCTGCTGACACGGTTTGGCTCCCTTCGTGGCGTCCGCGCAGCTTCCCTCGAAGAGCTCAAGGCAGCCCTCGGACCCCGTCTGGGCCAGGCGGTCTGGCGTCATTTTCACGGCGAGCCAGCCAAGACCAAGCCCTGACCCTCACGCTGCCGTCGCGGATGGTTCCAAGAGGGCGTCGCGCTGTGCCTCGTCGAACAGTGCTTGCCCAGGAGTGCGGGCAGTTCGCATCTTCTTACCCTGAACGCGTTGCGTGGATAATACCAAGGGTTGTGGTCGCGGCCGGCCGGTGGGTCCCATCAAGGACATAGCTTGAGGGGCTCTTCACGCGGCGCGCCGTTTTCGAGCCAGACCGCGCACGATGGCCCAGTTTGCGGAGCGTTGCACGGGTTCGTCCAGTACAGCCGGCCGAGATCCGCACACACATCGCACAGGGCGACGAGCAGCCCCCTTACCGTCTCGTCAAGGGAAATCACTCGCAGGTCCGCTTCCAACGCGGCCGCAATCAGATGGGAGTCCTTTGTCACGGCGTTTGCTTGGCGCGGCGTCAACGTGGAGGCCGCGGCCTTCTCGACACCGTCATGACGGTTGGTCTCTTCCGGAAGCCGGTGGACTTTCTTCCTGGCGTACATCTGCGTCAGCCACTTGTGACTGAAACGACTCTGATTCCGTTTCCATTCCTCCCACAATCGCGGAGAAAACGCCATTTCCAACTGTTCATGGTTGCGAATTGCCTTCAGGGCCTCCCGGCACGGGTGGCCACAGTGGGCCCCTGAGTCAACGGCCTCCTCGCTCGCGGCACGGCCAACGGAGGCATCGACAACGAGCGAGATCCTCCTCTTGTGAGGGCTCACCTGGTGGTTTCCTGAAGAGCCGACGCCGCCGCATCGAGGTATCCAGCCTCCACGTCCAGCTCGACGTCAGCGAAATCCTCTGGCCAGTCGCCGAAACGCCCAGCCTCGTCGAGAGTTGCTGTGGAAACCACCGTCGCACCGTCTTCATCGCGGGTGCACCAGTGGAGCTTGACGGTTTCTGGCGGCGCCTTACGTTGAGCGATCGCTCGTTGAACCCCGCGGAGCAACAGCCCGCTGTGGGTCTCGGCGATCACGGTGACGCCCTCAGCAGCCCGTTCCAATAGGATCTCGGCGAGAGCCACCTGGGCGCGGGGATGAAGGTGGATTTCGGGCTGCTCCACGTAGACGATCTGGCCGGGTTGTGCGGCGAGCAAGGCAACGAGGACAGGAAGCACCTGGGAGACACCGAAACCGACATCGGCGATGTTGACGAGGTCGCGTGCACCTCCACGTCGTGCCCGTGGAAGACGACCAACGCGCAACCTGACCCTCGTGTCATCGACGGGTTTGACGTCAACCTTCCAGGTCAGGCCGAGCGTGCGGAGCCAGGAGCCGAGCCGTTGGAGTAGCGGCCTTTGGTCAGAACTGTCCTTCCAACTCTGGATGACGCTAGCGGTGTAGGTTTCGAAGGTGCCGGGAAACCGTTTCCCGACCTGAGTCAACCGGTAGTCGCGTTCCGGATTGCCCCGGATTCCGGGGACGTGCAGAACGTCGAGGGGCAGGTCAAGGCGGTACGCGTGCTGCAAGAGGAATGGAAAGGGCATCGCCGAGCCGAGCTCTTTGGGCCGCACGGTTGGAACCAGGTAACAACGATCGCGCACGAAGCCTTTCGCCTCGAGCTCCTCCAAGCTGCCCCGCTTGCCGAGGATCGCCTGGGCGAAGCTCTCCCGTTCTTTCGCGTCCAGTGGTCCCTCTGTGAACGTCGCCCGGCCGGACCGGTTTCGCCGGTGCCAGTGGAGCGTCATATCGACCAAAGCGGTCGCTCCGCGCCGGTCCTCTTCGTCGTTCTTGGAAGATCCGTTTCGTACGCGGTACTTCAGGCTGATGCCGCGATGCGCCAAGGAGAACCCGATGGTGAACTCCTCGCCATCGTCCCATGTCATCTCGTGGGCATGGGCAAAGCGCACGTTGTCACCGTCGATCCTCAAGGGCCCTGGATCGAATTGCGCTTCGAGCGTCTGTTTCAACAGGAGAACGGGCTGGATCAGCGAAGACTTTCCAGAGCTGTTGGCACCGGCTACGATCGTCAGGGGCGCGATGTCCAGCTGAACCGCGTCCCGGATCGACTTATAACCTGAGACTTCGATTCGCCGAAGGTGTCCGCTGTCTGGTGATGCTTGGTCTGCCATGCAATTTCCTCACATGCAACATAACCCGCCATCACCATTCGGGTCAACTGATTGGATGCCAGCGGCTGTTGCGCCCGGCCCATCTCCGTTTGTTGCGCTCAGTCTCATCTCCTTTGCGGGATTGCCGGCGCAACGGGGGCAACGAAGAGCCAAGGCCATCAGATTGCCTTCTCTTCCCCGGCGAAGCTCCAGGGCGCCCGCTTTTTCCGCCGGACCGGCTCTGCGAGGGTCGACAGAATCGGGTCGCCGTCGAAGCCGGAAGGTACGGAGCTCGGCCCCGTTTGTACGGAGCTTTCACCCAAATGTTCAGAGCTTTCACCGGAATGTACGGAGCTTGTTCCTAAGTGTTCGGAGCTCAGCCGTGGTGCTGCCGAGTGATTTTCGATCATCTCGAAAAGAGTTCCCTCCCGTCGCAATGCGCCCTCGCCGGGGAGAAAGTACGTCGTAGCACGGGTCGAGGCGGGGTCCAGTAGGTCGACGCTGACGCCATCCGGATCACTGACCCGGTGAGCACGTCGTCCACATCCTCGATGCCGCGAGCCCGAAAATGGCCGCGGGGCTTTTCCTCGCTGCCCACGAGGATAACGCCACCCGTGGTGTTGCCCATGGCGGCGTAGGTCTCGAAGAAACTCTGCCGGAGCTTTCCACACCCGTCCTTCCCAGCGGCTTTCTTGACCTCGAGGTCCTGGCCTTCAGAGAGCTGCTGGACGTCGATTGGGTCGAGGTTTTTCATAAGGCACATCCCATCAGTATGAAATCACGCCGCGTTTTCACCAACTCGTCACAACCGGTGTCGTCAAGTCCACCCTTCATTCCTGTCCTGGTTGCGTTGCGACCTTCACGATGAACACTATCCAAGATTCGACCCTCAACACCAGCGATTCCAGTTGGCTCCGGTTGAGTCCTGGATCCAACTTATGGACCCGGTTTAGCTGTTTCAAGAGTTCGATCATGGCTCCCGTATCCCGATCAACGAAGTTCTCCAATGGGTCGGAGCTCACCCCGCGCAGCAGATACAGCAAGCGAGCCCTTCGCGTGGGTTGGCCGTCGTGAAGCAGGTTGTCACGAGGCTGGATTCGTATCCATTCGAGCACCCGCTCGTTTGGAGCGAGGAGGCGGAGAAGATGGTTCGTGAGCTCTCGCAAGGAAATCAGCACATGCCGTGCTCTGTCGACACTCCGGCCGGTAAGCGCGTCACGAGCACCCATGTAAAGCTTGACGAGCCGACGATCGACCAAGGCTAGCAGCTCAACACACTCTGAGCTCTCTTGCTTCACTTCAGCGACGAGAAGTCTCTCCTCGGGGTAGAGCTTCTCGGACCCCACGGTGGCTACAACTGTATGAACCGAGAGAAAGTCCTCACGGGCTGCGCTGGGGAACGTTTCACTCGGCAAACGCAACACGCCCGGAACGCTGTCAATCGACGAAACGAGGCCCTCGTACGATTTCCTTGCTTCCAGGAGCGCCTCGCGGGCATTCTTGAAACCCGGGGCCGACATGGTGACCGAAGACCGGAGGGCGTTCTGGCTGATGCGGGCGACGAGACTCTCGGTCACGGTGGTTCGGAACAACGTCCTGGCCAGAGCCTCATTCGCCATGATCTGGACTCTTCCCAAATCCATCTGCGACAACGAACCGGATTTGAGCCATGTGGAATGAGCTTCGGCCAGTTCGACCATCGGCTGCCGAGCCCTGGTACTTCCCTCCAGGATTTCTTGCAGGTGGTCGAGGGCGGGAAGACCCAGAGCGCCCCGAGTTAGCACCGGAGTCATCGAACTCAACCAGTTTGTGATTGTATCCTGTTGCGCGCGCAACGGCTCGAGCGACTTCTGGATTTTCTCTTGTTGGCGCCGAAGTGGCTCAAACAACTTCTGGATCTCCTCCTGTTGACGCCGAAGGGGCTCATACAGTCTCTGGATCTCCTCCTGTTGACGCCGAAGTGGTTCCAGAAAATCTTCCATTTGTTTGAAAAAGCGCTCGAACGCAGACCTTCTCAGCCGGTCCATTGCTTCGCGGGTCTCCGTCAGCTTGAGGAGGTTTTGTGCAGCCTTGTTGAGGTTATTCGTCATGTGCCGATTTTTCCATAGCTCGATCAACGCGTTTGAACAGCATGCTGACGAAGGCCAGACGCTCGATGGCGTCCATGGGAGTCATCTGGGCGGTGTCTCCATGGCTCAGAGGGTTGCGGAGGCCGGCCATGGCGCCCATGGTGAGGTGCATAAATCCCTCCTGTTCGCTCCGGTCGTTCTCTGAAATCCCTTCATTGAGACGAATGGCTGGACCATCCAACTTGAATGCTCTCGCCATGAGGCCTTTGCCATGCAGGTCCGTTCGCCCGGTCAACGATCGGACGTGGGCCTCGAAGCGTTCCAAGGACTTGCGCACGGCTTCGTTGAGGTGGCCATGCCGGAACATCTGTGCAACATCGTCACCGATCAAGGGGTGGAGCTCGAGCCTGTCGAAGACCGCGACGAGATCCCCGGATGGGGGCCGGACGAAGGCCGGTTCGGGGATCTCGATGGCTTCGATCTCCTTGCGGATCCGGAAGCCCAGAGCCCCCATCGGCTCGGCGATGGCGTCGAGGTGTTCCTTAGTCACTCGCTGACCCTTCCGGGCCTTCCACTCGACGCCGCCGCGGACGATCTCGAGCACGAGGGTCTTGGGCTTGCGGGGGTACCGGCGAATGACATCCTCCAGCAGATGCGCAATGTCCGCCTTCTTGTTCTTCTGCTTTTTCCAGTATTTCTTGAGGTGCATCTGTTCGGCGACCCGCTGAACAGAGAAACCCTCGCCGCGAGCGGTGGATGGTGCGATCTCACCGAGGGCTGCGGCGAGCCGCTCGATCTGCGCGCGGCGGGCCTTCGTGATGCGCTTGGCGGCCTTGGCAGCGCTGGAAGGCTTGGGCGAGGATCGGTGCGGCCGGGTCACGATACAGCGCTCCCAAGGTGCCTCGCCTGCTCTTCCATCTCTTGGAGCAGCTCCTTCATGTGCGCCTCCCGCCAGGAGGCAGTGAGGGAGGCGGAGAAGGCACGGTGGAGAATTTGTGAGAAAACAGATTGTAGGGTCTTCCCTGCCGCCCTGACCTCGTGCTTGTGTTTGTCCAGCCGTGCTTTCGTCTCGGCGAACTTCTCTTGAAGGACACGTGGCGGGACGGGAAGTTGGAGACGCCGCAGGTCAGCCGAGGTGATCCCTGCCACGATCTGACCGGAAACGGAGGAGCCGAGTTGCGCACGGGCATGTTGGGAGAATCGGAGCACCGCACAGAGGTATTCCGGGTGAAGTCGTTCATCAACTTGGATGCGGTAGACGTGTTTTGTGCAGATCGCGGGAGTGGGCGTTCCGGGAAATACGCAGACCCGCCCAACCGTGCCCATGATGGTGATAAGGACATCACCCCGCTCAAGAGTGTACTTGGTGAGTTCTTTGTACTTTCCCGCGGTGATCCGCCGATTTCGACCGACGACGAACTCCCCGTCCAGGACGTTATCGATCCCGACCGCCAGAACACTGCCGGACGTGACAAAATCGGAGTTGTGAAGATCCGTTCCGAAGGGCCCGCTTTGAAGGGCACCCTTCTTCTTGCGAAGAAGATCTTCCAACCGGTGGCTGTTCCATGACTTCGCGGGATCCCCAAACATCTTGATGAAGAGGGCGGGGAGGATGCGGTCGGCCTTGGCGTCGGCTTCGGCGCGGAGGCGGCGGATGCGGTCGGCCTCGTCGAGGATCTCGACGATGCGCCGCTGCTCGGAGAGCGGGGGGAGAGGGACTTGGACAATTGAGACAAAATTCCTAGAAATACCCCCTATCGTTGCTCCGCGGTGATCGCGGAGGATCTCAGCCTGCCCACGGGGGCTGAGTAGAAAGTAGAAGACGTAAGCGGGGAGAGCCATAGACTGATCGATACGCAGGATGAACACGTGTTCGTTCACAGCGGCGTGGGTGTAGGGAAACTCGGGCCGAACCAGAGATACTTTCCCTGTGGTGGCTCCATCCTTTACAAGGAGAATGTCCCACGGCGCAATGACGCCTTGCGGCATTTGACGAAAGTAGGATTCCGATACGTACTTCAGGTTTTCGAGACGAAAGCCCCCATCCCGATCGAGATGTTCGCCGCCGAGACTCGGGACGCCCTCGTTTGCGCGCCGTGCACCACCTCTGGGACGAGAGCCAGACTCGAGCGAATGGAGTAGCGCGTTGAGCGGAACTGTCGGCCACTCCATCACCCCTCCTCCACTTCCTTGAGCAGCTCCTTCAGGCCGCCGGTGATCTCGTTCTCGATCGCCAGCACCTCCTGGATCAGCTCGGCGGGGTCTTCGTCGGGGACTGGCTCGGCGACGCGGGGTTTGTAGCGGGAGGCGGCCAGGTTCCAGTCGTTTTCGGTGACGGCATCGAAGGGGGCCCACCAGCTGCGGGGCTCTTCGGTGCCGGGTTCGAGGAGGGCTCCGGCCTCGACGCCGGGGGGCTCCTGGAACCGGCTCGCCTTGTACTCGGCCCAGGCGGCGAGCAGGCCGGGGATGTCGTTCTTCTCCGGGGTCTCGGGGCGGCCGCCACCCTGAATCTTGTCGGGGTCGTAGCCGTCGTTTCGGATCTCGTAGAACCAGACGTGCCTGGTGGCCGCCTCGCCTTCGGCGGGCTCGGTCCTGGGGCGGCGGAAGACGAGGACGGAGGTCTTAACGCCGGCGTAGGGCTTGAAGACGCCGGCCGGCAGGGAGACGACGGCGAGCAGCTCGTTTTCGCGCAGGAGCTTCTCGCGCAGCTCCTTGTGGGCGCGGGTGGAGCCGAAGAGGGCGCCCTCGGGGACGACCACGGCGCAGCGGCCGCCGGGCGCCAGGGCGCGGAGCATGAGGGCGAGGAAGAGCAGCTCGCTCTTCTTGGAGCGGGTGGGGAGGTCCTGGCGGATCGATTCCTTGGGGATCTGGCCGGCGAAGGGCGGGTTGGAGAGGATGACGGCGTAGCGGCGGTTGAGGTCGTCCTCGGTCAGGCCGCCCATCTCGGAGAGGACGTTGGCTCGCTTGAGGCGGGCGTGGCGGATACCGTGGAGCACGAGGTTCATCATGGAGATCCGCATCATCTGGCGGGAGACGTCGGTGCCGTGGATGGAGGCCTCCAGGCGGCCCCAGTCGGGGATCTTCTCGCCCGGGCCCTTGCGGTAGGTCTGGAGGTTGGGGATCTCTTTCTTGGCCTCCTCCAGGGTTTGGCCGCGCTTTTCCAGCCAGTCCTCGCCGTAGATCGGGACCTCCTGGGGCGTCTCGCTGTAGCGGGCGAGGATGTGGTCGACGGCGTCGATCAGGAATCCCGCCGTGCCGCAGGCGGGATCGTAGACGGTGTCGCCGAGGTCGGGGTCGACCATCTCCACCATGAAGGCGCGGATCTGGCGGGGGGTGCGGAACTGGCCGTTGAGCGCCGACTGGCCGAGGTGGGTCAGGAGGTACTCGAAGATGTCCCCCTTGACGTCGGGGCCGAGCTTGGCGAACTCGATGGCGTCCAGCTCGTCGATCACCTGCTTGAGCACGTTGGGATCGACGATCTCGAGAACGGCGTCGCGGAAGTACTCGGCCACCTGGGGCTCGTCCTTGACCAGGGAGGCCATGTAGGGGAAGACCTCGTCGCGCACGTAGTCCCGCAGCGCGGTGCCGCTCTTGAAACGCCACTTGGACCAGCGGTAGCGCTCCGCCTGGCCGGGGAAGAGGCTCGTGCCGTTGCCCGCGCCGAGCCGGGTCTGGAGCTCGCGGCGCGCCTCCTCTTCGTCGAGGAGCTTGAGGTAGATCAGGTAGGAGATCTGCTCGATGTAGGTGACGGGGTTGGTGACCCCGCCCGCCCACAGGATGTCGGTGATGCGGTCGAGCTTCCGTCGGAGATCGTTGTTCATGCGTTTCCCTTCGTTGTCCTAACTCGCCGTTTGGAAGACGCTCTCGTCGAGGTCCTCCACCACACGTTTCAACCCTTCCTCGCCGAACAGCTCGACGCCGAGGCCGGCGGCGTCGAGGATGGAGAGCGGGGGCTTGAACAGGTCCTCGATCCGTACGTGCCCGGTCGCGATGCCCCGGTTCTTGAGGAGGCTGAGGTACTCGGCCTGGCGGGGATCGAAGGCGTGGGAGATCAGCCAGGCTCGGAACGCCTCTTCCAGTTGCTCCTCGCGGCTCTTGATCTCCAGGCGGCCGAGGGCGGCGCGGATGAAGTCGATCAGGTTGCCGGCGGGGTTCCGGTAGGCGCGGCGGAGGTTGTCCTCGTTGAAGAAGTACTCGGGCCGGTTGAGCCGGCGCGCCAGCTCCTCCTCCTCGTGCTCCTCGAGGGGTACGGCATCGCGGATCTTCTGGAGGATGGTGTCCTCCGTGGCGCTGGCGCGGATCGTCTCCTCCCACCGGGAGACGTACTCCCGCTTGTCCACACGCTCTCCCTCGGGGCCCACCTCCACGTAGGTGACGGCCTGGAGCCACTCGTCCTCGAGGCCCAGCTCCACGAGATCGCCGGGCAGTTTGGCCCGTGCAGGTTCCCCAGCGGAGCCGGTGCCTCCCGTACCGCCGGTGAAGATGTCGATGTCGCTGTCGTTGAAGTAGTGGTGGTTCCCAAAGAAATCGTAGATGACGAAGCCCCGCTTGCCGATGTGCGGCGCGGTGCGCGTTCCGCGGCCGCGCATCTGCTGGTAGAGGATCGGGCTGCGCACGCGGCGGCACATGACCAGGTGCAACACCTCGCGGCAGTCGAAGCCGGTGTCGAGCATGCCGACGCTGACGGCCACCATGGGGTAGGTCTCGCGCTTGAACTTGCGGATCAGGGCGTCGGCGTCGGCCACGTCGGAGGTGATGACCTCGGCGTAGCGGCCGTTGAGCTCGGGGTGGAGCTCGTTGAGGTACTGGGTCAGGCGCGCCGCATGGTGCTTGGTGATGGCGAAGACGATGGCTTTGCCGGGCCCGGGGTCCTGGCCGGGGGCGAGCTCCCCGTAATGCTCCCAGGCCAGACGGTCGAACTCCTCCACCATCAGGCGGTTGGTTTCCTCGTTGGTCCACTGGCGCTCGAAGGCCACGGGGTCGTAGTGCTCGTCCTCCACGTCGGCACCCTCGGCCAGAAGCTCGGTAACACCCGTGGCGAAGCGGTAAGGCACCAGGTAGCCATCACGAAACGCGTCCTGGATGGCGTAGGAGAAGTCGGGCTGGCCGGGCTTGCACTGGTAAAACTCGTAGGTGTTGCGCTCGATGTAGCCGGCGGGCGTGGCCGTCAGGCCGATGTGGATGGCGTCGAACTTCGTCAGCGCCGTCTGCCACGCGCCGTAGATGGACCGGTGGCACTCGTCCATGATGACCACGTCGAAGTAACCCGCGGTGTACTCGTCCACCCGCCCGATCATCGTCTGGAGCAACGCCACGGTGATTTGCTGCTCCTGCCGCGCCATGCCCGGCCGGAGCCAGTAGCTCGAGTGCGCCGGCAGGAGATCCTGAACCGCCTCCTTGGCCTGTTTCGCCAGCTGCTCGCGGTCCACCAGGAAGAGGACCCGCTCGGCCCAGCCGGCCTCGAAGAGGCGCTTGAGGTAGAGGCAGATGAGGTCGGTCTTGCCCGTGCCCGTAGGCAGCTCGATCAGGAAGCGCCGCTTGCCCAGCTCGAAGGCGTGATCCATGGCGCGCATGGCCTCGGCCTGGTACGGGCGGAGGGTGCGCGTTTCGCCTTGACGGAAATAGTGCTCCGGTATGGGCACCGTGGCCAGGGGTTCCTTAGCTTGCTCCCGCTCGACCATCCGCTCGAGGTCACGGCGGGAGAAGAACCCCGTCACCGGGCGCGCGTCGTCGTTCTTCCAGTCCCAGAAGTAGGTCAGCTCACCATTGGTCAGGAATATGAAGGGAGCGTCGAGCGACTGCGCGTAGGGGAGGGCCTGCTGCTTGGCCACGTAGGGGTTGATGGCGTTCTTCTTGGCCTCGATGACGGCGAGCGGCCGGCCGCGCTGGTCGTAGAGGACATAGTCGGCGCGGCCACGGGGGCCGGGGTGGGGCGCGGCTGGATCCACCGCCGAGGGGTCGCGCGGCGGCATTGGATAGACACCCGGCTGGGCCGCTGGATCACTTTCCGATGCGACCATGACCTCGGTGCGGACCATCGACTTGTCGGTGGGGTCCCAGCCGGCCTGCCGGAGCAGGTCATCGATGACGATGCGCGCGTCGGCTTCGCTCTCGTAGCGGGTCATCTCGACTCCCATGGCATGACGAGTAGGAGCAAGGTGCGTGCCATCATCGATCCACTCCGTAGCGTTTCATCCAGTTGGTGAAGGTTTGGTAGCTCGGCAGGCCGACGAGCTCGGCCGCCCGGGTCTTGCTGCCGTGGGTTTCGTAAAACTTCGGGGCGCCCGAAAGCATCCGCCGCTCCACACGTACGGGGACTCCGGTCCGCTCCGACAACCAGCCGGGGTAGGGATCGATCTTTGCCGCGGGAAAGTCCGATAGCAGGACAACCTCACCGAACTCAAAGGATTGGAGAGCCTGCGCCAATGGACCTAGACCAACCTCCTCTTCATGCCTTGGCGCACGAAGATCCGTGGAGCCGATCCAGGAAACCAAAACCGCGTTCTTTTGCACCACACCTCATCGTAGGAGGATTGTCGCGACACCGCAAGAAAGCCTCTCCAGGAGGTTGTTGCGCTGCCGGGAAGGCCAACGAGGATCGAGAGATCCGAAGGCGGCGGCTTCGGCTTCACCCCAAGAAATGGCCGAAATTGCACGTTTCCCCCCAGAAGGCGGGCGAGATGGCAAGATTTCACCCCACGCGCAGCGACGCGCACGACCAGGCAAATCGCCTCTACCCCCTTGTGCCCCTGTCCTCCTCTTCGCTCTGCGCTGCCGCGATCTCCCCGGTTAGATGCTCCAGATGGATCTTCACGAGATGGGGACAGTGTTGAATAGCCGACCCACGCGCAGAATGCGGCGTACGAGGGCGAAGGCAGGTTCGCTCTCCCTGCGGTCGCTCCCCCACCCAGATTCTTCGTCGGCTCCGCCTCGGAATGACAGGGAAGGGATGGCTGGGGCTCTGCGTTTCATTCCCCTTCCCACCTGTCCCGCTAAGAAGCGGCGCACAGCGCAATAACCTCGTTCACGGATCTTGCCAAGCTGGGAGGGCAACGTATGATAGCTGGCATGGACACACATGCGGCTCCATACTCGAACGCCGTGGAGACCTCGGGTCTTGTCAGGACATTTGGTGCATTTCGGGCTGTCGACGGGTTGGACCTTGTCGTGCCACGGGGAACGTTCTTCGGTTTTCTCGGCCCGAATGGCGCCGGCAAGTCGACGACGCTCAAGATGCTGACCGGCCTTCTGACACCGACGGCCGGGACGGCGAAGATCCTCGGGTACGACATCGTTCGCGAGCCGGTCGCTGTCAAATCCCGCATCGGCGTGGTGCCCGAAGAGCTGGCCCTCTTCGACCGGCTGACCGCGGCCGAGTACCTGGAGTTCGTCGGCCGGATGTACGGCATGCCGCTCGACACCGTCCGCCAGCGCAGCGGCGAGCTGCTCGACCTGCTCGGTCTCGGGAAAGAGGCATCCAAGCTACTCGTCGATGACTCGCACGGGATGCAGAAGAAGGTCGCCTTGGCCGCTGCGCTGATCCACGATCCGGAGGTCCTCTTTCTCGATGAGCCGTTCGAGGGGATCGACGCTATCGCTGCGAGATTGATCAAGACCATCTTGGCCCGGCTCCTCGAGCGGGGCGTGACGATCTTTTTGACCTCGCACATCCTCGAGATCGTCGAGCGGCTCTGCTCCCACGTGGCGATCATCCACGAAGGCACGCTGATCGCGTCGGGCACGATCGATGAGCTGCGCCGGGGCGTTCCGGACGGCGCCGGCTCGCACATGACGCTGGAGGATCTCTTCGTCTCCCTCGTCGGTCATCCGGACGAATCGGCCGGGGCGCTCTCATGGCTGGGCTGAGGTCGCGCCTCAAGACCTTCCTGTGGCTCAAGCTCCGTCTGGCCGCCCATAGCCTGCGCAACGTGGCGGGAATCACCGAAGCTGTCGTAACGGCACTGATGATCCTGCTCGGGACGGTTCTCGCAATCCTGCTTGCCGGCACGGCCGTGATCGTCCTCGTCAACGTCCTGCTGCCACCCGCTTCGCCCGGCCAGGTCGAACACGTGTATGCGCTGACCTTCGGCTTGCTGGCGGCCTTTGCGTTCGTGGCACCGTTCGCGTTCGGCGAGGCCAAGGCCGAGCTGGACCCCGCGCGCCTGCTGCTCTTTCCCGTGACAAAACGCGAGCTGTACGGCGTCACGCTGGGCGCGGGTGCGCTGTCCGGGGCCAACCTCGTCTGGTACCCGGCTCTCGCCGCTGTCTGGTTGACGGGTGTCATCGAGGGTTGGATCAACCCGCTGACAGGTCTGGCCGCAGCGCTGCTGACCGCCGCCTGCGTGGCCGGGTGGCAGCAGCTCATCCTCAGCGTGTTCCGCGCGTTGCTGAAAAACAGGCGGCTGCGCGAGCTTCTCGCGGCCATCAGCATGATCGTCCTCATGATGATCGCTTTCCTGCCGAGCCTCATGCAGTCCAGGCGTCAGGTTCCAGGCGGGACGCACCACACCGTGCTCCATGCCACCTGGTTGCACCCGCTCCTTGGGGTGCTGCCCAACCGGCTCGCGGCGCGGGCAGCGCGTGGAGCGGATGTGGGAGCGGCTACGGCGCTGCTCGCACTCGCCATCTGGACCCTCGCCGCAATCTGGCTGGGATGGCGCATCTTTTCGTGGGAGCTCGAACGGCCGGGCGCACACACGTCCGGGCGGAGCGTTCGCCCCGGCACGCAGCGTCACCGACTCGCCGCTCTGCTCTCGTGGCTGCCGCCCGATACCGGCGCACTTGCGGCCAAGCAGGTCCGGTATCTGTTCCGCAGCACCGCAGGCAAGATTTCCCTGATCAGCGCCCCGTTCATCGCTCTTCTCGCCAGTGTGTTCGCGGGGCAGATGACCCACGGCATCCTGGGCATCCCAGCCAACGACCTCGTTTTCCTTGGCCTGAGTCTCTTTGCAGCGGGGCTGCTGAACAAGATGATCTTCAACATCTTCATCTGGGATCGTGGCGGCGCCGCCCTGTATTTCACAACGCCGCCCTCACCGGGACGGATCCTCCTCGGCCTCAATACAGGGCTTGCAGCCGTCGCTGGCTGTCTCGTCGCTGAAACGTTCGTCACATGGTTTCTGGTGCGTGGCATCCCCGGGCTCTTTGTGCTGAGCAGTGGGGTCCTGATCTGCGCCAACCATCTCGTTCTCCTCTTGATGAGCGGGAATGTGACGTCGATCCTGGCACCGGTACCACGCGATATCGGTTCGCCGGCCGTCAGAGCATCCGGCGTTTCCGCCTTCGTCTCGATGGGCGTGATGACCGTCGAGCTCGTGCTGTCCGGCGCGCCGCTCCTGCTCTGGAAAACGCCGGGCCGTCCGCTCATTCCGGTTCTTCTCGGCGGTGTCCTCTTCCTCGAAGCCGGAGCGTACTGGCTCCTGCTCCCACGCGTGGGGCGTCTCCTCGAAACTCGCAAGGAACGCCTGCTTGAGGCGCTAGCCGGCACACCCGGATGATCAGAGCGTTAAGGCCAGCTGATACGCGCCCTCGACGGCTCCGATGACCTGGTTGGGGTGGTCGGCATCCCCCACGACGTGAACCTCGAAGCCTCGCTCGCCGAGCTGCTGCGCCAGGACGTTGACCGGCTTGGTCCCGACGGAGAGGATGACGGCATCGACCGGATCCAAACGCTGCTCGCTGCCATCAGGCGCCTCCACTCGAACGCCGCCGGAATCGATGCCAAGCAATGTGGTGCCGGTCATGATCGTGACCGGGAGGGCCGTCAGGCGTTGCATCAAGAGCTTGCGCGTGACCGGCTCCATGTCGCGCGCAATGTCCGAGAGCATTTCAACGACGGTGACCGTGGCCCCGCGCGATGCCAACACTTCCGTAGCCTCCATACCGATCATCCCGCCGCCAACGACGAGCACGCGAGCGCCCAGCTCGGCCCCGGTTTCGAAAAACTCGGTTCCGGTCAGCGTGCGAACGGTGTCCAGCCCCGGGATCTTCAGACGAACCGGCTCGGCACCGGTCGCAACGATGACGGCGTCCGGATGCTCCTGCTCCACGAGCTCGGGGGTCACATCGATTCCGGTCGAAACGTCGACACCGGCGTGATCGAGCCTTCTCAGCAGCGATTCAAGCGGCAGGTGCATCCGGGATTTGCCCGGCGCCTTTGGCGCGAGTCTGAACTGCCCGCCCAGCTTCCGATGCCGCTCGAGGAGGTGAACCGAATGCCCACGCCGGGCCAGTGTGACTGCCGCCTCGATCCCGGCAGGTCCTCCGCCGACGACCATGATCGACCGCGGTGGGTCGGCGGGCGGAAGCTCCTCATGCCGGCCAACGACCGGGTTGACGATGCAGGAGATCGGTTTGCCCTGCTTGACCCGGAGCAGGCACCCCTGAAGGCAAGAGCCGCAGAAGGTGATCTCGCCGGTCCGCCCCTCGATGATCTTGCGTGGCAGGTCTGGATCGGCGACGAGTGGACGGCCCAGAGCCACGAGCTCGGCTCCCCGCGACAGCAGGCGTTCCATCCGTTCCGGCTCTCCCATCCGTCCTGCAACGATCACCGGTAGGCGCGTCAGGTCATGGATGCGGGCGACGGCCGTTTCCTGCGGCTCAAACGGAAGCGCCATGTGTGCGTAGTACCACGGCGGTGTCTCGCACGCCGACCCCATGCCGACATGGACGGCGGCAACGCCCATCTCCTCGGCGAGGGCAAGCAGCGGAGCGAGTTGTTCCGGTCCAAGCCCATCTTGCGTCATCTCGCTTCCCGAGATTCTGATGATGACCGGCAGCTCATCGTTCATTCCCTGTTTGACCGCCCGGAGCACCTCCCGGGCGAACCGGAGCCGGTTTTCAAGGCTCCCACCGTACGCGTCGGTTCGATGGTTGACCTTCTCTGAAAGGAATTGTGAGACGAGGTAGCCATGGCCAAGCTGCACCTCGATCGCATCGTAACCGGCCCACCACGCCCGGTCAGCGGCGTCCTGGAAATCGCGGACGATCTCCGCGATCTCGCCGGTCGAAAGCTCCCGGGCTTCATTTCCGCTTGCCGGACAACTGACCGGCGAAGGGGCAACGGGTTGCTCTCCAGTAGCTTTTGGATTGGCAGCGCGGCCAGCATGGTTGAGGTGGCAGCACGCCAGCACCGATTGCTCGTGAATCTGACCGGCAACCTGCTTGAGGCCATCGAGGAACGCATCATCGTGAATCGCAAGCTGCTTGGGGTGCTCCCGGCCCGCCGGGTGTACCGCCATCGGTTCGGTGATGATCATCGCGACCCCACCCTCGGCGACGCGGGCGTAAAACTCCAGCGTCTGCGGCGTGACCGACCCGCCGGGGGAAGCCATCGCCGTCTTGAACGGCGCCATCACCATCCGGTTCTTGAACCGCAAGCTCCCAAGGACCAACTGATCAGCAACGTGCATGGCACACCCCCTTCGAGGCTCCTGGCATTGACAAACGATCTCTGCCCACCCCCATCCACCCGTTTGAATTGTACCAAATGTCTGAATCATCGATAGTTGAGCAACCTCACCAGCGAGCCGTCAATCCTCCAGAAACACGAAAGGAGGGCCGAAGCCCTCCCATCGTGTGGCAGCCGTGCCGTTTCGCCGGTGCGCTATCCCTGAGACGAAGCGCCCGGACCCGCCCCGAGATCCCGGGGCACCAGCCCAAACAGCTTGAACGCGGGCAACACCCGGACGGCCTTGTTCGCAGCACGCAGGAACTTCAGCTTCTTCGTCTGTTGCTCATTGAGCAGGGCCTCGAACCCATCGATGTACTCCTGATTGGCTTGAGCGATCTGTTGCCGGAGATCGCGAGCTTGAATGACAAGCTCGCCAACGGCCGTCGGATCCGGATTCTCATCGGCAAGCAGCGTCTTGAGCTGACTCGCGATGTCCTGCAGATTCTCCTTGAGCGGCTCAACCGTCGCCTTGCGCGTGGCGAGCAGGGCATCCCACTGGGTGACCTGATCCGGCGTCAACTGAAGCACGTTGACGACCGTCTCGTGGGCGTGATCGGCAATGGGCGTCTCCTGTGCAGCGGCAGGAAGCACCAACGCGAGCACTGCAACAACTCCGATCATTTTCCTCAACATGATTTGACCTCCTGTGTCGTGTGACGCCTTCGCCGGCGTTCGGCAATACGACGCACCCACGCGCGAAAGGTTGACTCGCCTGGAGAGCAGCGCTGGAGCTTGCTACGCACCACCAAACTCCCGCAGGACCGCGTCGGTGTGCGCCCCGAGTGCTGGGGCACTTCGCCCCGGCGCTTCGCCGCAGCCCAGAGCCGGCCCTGGAGCTTCAACGGTGTCACCGCCCGGCGTCCCAATCTCTTCGAGGACTCCCGGCTCGTGATAGAGCGGCTCCCGCCGCGCCTCGTCGAGCGTATTGACGGCGGAGATGGGTAGGCCCTTTTCCTGTGCCTCGGCAATCCACTCCTTTCGAGGCCGTGTGGCGAGGATCCGCTCGATCTCGGCGATGGTGCGGCGGCCGTCTTTGCCGGGATCCATCCCGAAGGGTGCGAGATCGTCACGACCGAGCATCCCGACAAAACCGGTCCAGAACTTCGGTTCGAGCGCGCCAACGGCGATCTCTCCCTCGTCCCCGCAGCGGTAGAGCCGGTAGCACGGCAGCCGCCCGCCGAGCAGGAGCTCCATGCCGCTTGGGCCACCGGCAGCTGCATCCGCCCACGGCCATCCAAGCCACACCAGCGGCGCCATCGCCAGCGGCTGTTCGATCCAGCTCCCCTTCCCCGTTGTGTGGCGCTTGAAGAGCGCCGCGACGATGCTGGAAACAGCGAGCAGGCCGGCCGTAAAATCTGCGAGCTGCAGGCGGGGAACGCCGTGCCCGGGCATCAGAGACAGCGCCCCGCTCTCGGCCACGAAGTTGAGGTCGTGTCCGACCCGGCCCTCGTGGCTCCCCCTCCGTGGAAACGAGGGCAACGAGCACCCGATCAATCGGGGGTTGATCGCCACCAGCTGTTCGCGGGACAACCCCCAACGTTCGAGCGTCCCCGGCCGGAAGCTTTCAATGAGGACATCGGCCCGCTCGGCGATCCGGGCGACGCGGATCTGATCGGGTTCACGCCTGAGATCGAGGCAGACCGATTCCACCCCGCGGAAAAATACGGCAAAACCGGTTCCGATACCGCCCACAAGCGGGGGAACGAGCCGCATCGGATCGCCAGTGCCCGGCTCCTCGACCTTGATGACTCGCGCCCCGAGGTCGATGAGCTGCCGGACCGCGACGGCCCCCGGCAGCATCCGTGAAAGGTCGAGGACCACGAGGCCGTCGAGCGGCTTCCCAGTCGCAAACGTGTCATGCTCACCCATGGGCACCTCCACTGTCATCCGTGTGCATCGTCACGATCAGCACGACGACTCTCAGCGGCGATTGCGGGATCGCATGAGCCCCAATGCCGAGACCCGTCAGATCGGGGCTCAGCAGACATCGTGCTGGCTTGAGCGCTCCCGGAACGGGCAGCCGGTACGTGACAACGTTGAGCCGCTCGAAGCTGATCCCGGCTCGCCGCAACCGTCCCGCCACATCGAGGGTGACGCCGGTCTCGCTCAACGCCCCGGCCGCAACACGAGCCGCCATCTCCGCAGCGATCCGGTCGAGCGTATCCGAAGCAGGGATTGCTGGTAACCCCATCCCGGCACGCTTCGCCCGAATCACCCGCCGAACCGCCGCGCGAAACCCGGCGGCTGACAACGCACTGGCCGGACGCGCAAACTCCTGGGTGATCAGCCAGTGCGTCCCGGTGCCCGCCGGGCGGGCGATGATGCCGATGCCGAGATGTGTCGCCTCGACTGCCAGGATATTGGCCCGGTGACCCGGGCTGCGCATCAGGTCGGCCTCGGCGCCCGCGATGGAATCTGCCTCCGCAATGTTTTCCCCACACCAGACCGCAGGATAGTCCGCCGCCTGCAAACGCGTGGCGAGCGTACCCTGCCGCGGCGAGGTGTGACCAAAGTAGCCGTTGACAGCCATATCCCGGCTGTGAGCCCGTGCGATCCGGACCAGCCGCGGATCCACCATCAGCGGCGGGAGCCCCCACCTCGTCCGGTCCTGATTGACGAGCCGGATCATCAACGTCTCAGCCTGATGGGCGGTACGAACCCAGCCCTCGTCCGGCGGCGCAAAGCCGGACCATTTCCGAGGTGCCGCCTCCCCAACAAAGACTGGAAAATTCGCTGCAACTTCCGGTCCTTCGGGGCCATGGCCGACAATTTCGACGCGCAGGATACCCCTCGTGGGTCCGAGCGGGACCGTAGCTACGGCGAAGCCGCCGGAGTGCTGCGGCCGGCCGGCGGGCAGCCGTTTCACCCGCCCCCCCGGAAGCAACACCCACACCTCGGGGCTCGTCAGCCCTCCCTGAAGCCGGAACTGGAGCGGCAACGACGCCCCGGGGGAGCCGGACGACGGGAACGCTCTCATCTGCACGAGGCGGTCAACTGCCAGGACCCCCCAACGCCACCGGTACGGCCGGCCATCGCCCGGAACCTTCGCGATCCCGATCCCGGTGATATCCCGCATGTCCCGCTGGGACACCAGGTTCCGGACCGCCCGAACGGCCTCCTGCGGTCCGTCGAAGGTCGTATACGACACCGTCGCCGCGGCCGAGGGATCAGGACATCCCGCCCAGTGAACGAGGAATTCGAGAAAGGCGATCGGCGGTTCGTGATGTGTTTCATGCGTCAGGATACGGGCATACACGGCTGCTGCCCGGCTCAACGCCCGGCTGAGCCGAAGGTGTGGGAAGGCCCGCATCACTGCGCGCGCAGCTGGGCCTCGAAGGGGTTGCTCGTCCGTGGAATAGACCGGAGCGAAGGGGGTGCGCATCTCGAACTGCACGAGCGGTCCATGGACCGGCTGTGCCGGGGTACGATGCTCCACATGTGCCCCCGCAGAGCTCCCCAGCAACACCATGACACACACGGCGAGAACAGCGATGCACACACGCTTCACCCAAAAAGCGTATCACCCATCTCCTGTGTGAGCATGCGCACCGGCACCGGAAGGTGCCACAGGAGGCGAAGATGGAGATCATCATGTGGATCGTCCTCGGTTTACTCACCGGAGGTGTCATCGCCAGCGCAGCCTTTGTCTGGATGATGCGTCACAAGATGGTCGTCGCAACCCAAAGCCAAAAGACATTCGAGGAAACGTGCGCTGCTCTCGAGGAGGCTGTCGGCACCGAGAAGGGCTGGGCTCTTCCCATCGGCTCGTGGGATCTCTTCGCCCGTTTCCAGAAAAAACATGTTGTCCCCAGCAACTTCACGAAGCTGAAGATTTACTTCCTGTGTAACTCGGCGCTCGCCAGCCGTGTCGTCAGCGACACCCCAGCCATGGCGGGCATCATGCCGTGCAGCTGGTCAGTCTACGAGCTCGACGATGGCACTGTGTGGATCTCCCGGATGAACATCGGCATGATGGCCATAATGTTCAGCGGCGAAGTTGGGGACGCGATGCGGCAGGTCGAAGAGGCCGATCAGCAATTTCTCACAGCTGCAATCTCCAGCGGGAAAAGGGACCAAACGCCGGACGAGGAAGAAGCGGCCTGATCCGGTCCATCCGGCTTCATGCAGCCCCAGCCGTCAGCTTCCGGCGGAGAATGTGGATGGCAACCGCCGCGCTGACACCGGTGAATGCCGCCATGTAGAGCACGTACCCGCCCAACGCCGCCGGAGCATCACCCCACACCATCAGACGGACGAGGGCGTGCATCGCCTGCCCGGTCGGCAGGCTCATGGCGAGCAGCTTCATCCCACGGGGAAGGATCTCCAGCGGCCACCAGCACCCCCCCAACGCTGCCAGGCCCAGCGTAACGAACAACCCAACGGCGGCCGCCTGCTTGGCCGAGCGTAGCGTCGCGCCGAGGACGACACCAGCACCGGACGCAGCCGAGACGAGCAGTGCCAACACTCCGAGCACGGCCAACGGGTGAGGACCGGGAGATTGGCCGAAGAGCAGCCAGCCGGTCAGCAGGAAATAGGCGGCCTCGGCAAAACCGAGCAACCCAAGGGACGCGAACTGAGATGCAACGATGACCCACGGGGCCACCGGTGCAGCCATCATGCGCTGAAGATGGCCCGCCTCGCGGTCGGAGAGCAACCGGACCGCCCCGACGATCAGCACGGACATCAGGACGAACATCACCATGTTGCCAGGAATCGCCTGTTTGAAGCCGCTGGGGATCTCCCGCCGTGGGCCCCAATCTGACACCTCGACGGTCACCGGCACGACCGTGGACGGATGGGCGAGTGATGCGACGGTGACAGGCTCGCCGCGGACCAGGCGTGCCATGACATTGGCACGCAACGCAAAGACGGCCTGGCGCACCGCGACGTCGAGCCGGGCCGCATCGGGATCGCCGGCCCGGCTCCAAACGGTGATCTTCCCGCTCCCGGCGCCGAGCAGAACATGACCAACCTGGGGTGGCAGATCGACCCGGAAACCGGTCTTTGGGAGCAGTTTCGAGCCGGTCCATTTTGAAACTTCCCGTACCGTGTACCCCGCTTCCTCCAACGAAGCGATGATCCGCTGGGAGCCAGCATCCGGTGCTGGGGCCACCACGATCACCCGATTTTCCTCGCTTTGGGACCCGTGGAAGGCGATGCCAAAGAAATAGGTGTAGGGCAGCGGCATGATCAGCAGCCACAACAGGGTATCCTTCCGCCGCATCATCCGCTTGAAATCGGTCCAGGCGATGGCGATCAACTGGCGCCAGCTCATCAGCGGCCCACCTTTCGGCGCATCCGCCATCCCGCCAGGCTGAAGCAGACGACGGCCGTGACGAGGAGCCCGCCGATGCGTGGCCAGATGGACCCGAGCTTTCCGGCCCACGAAGCACGTTCCAGGATCAAGAACCCCTGAACGGCCCACCCGGTCGGAATGACATTCGCAACGCTCCGCAGCGCCGGCGGCAGGAAAATCGCCGGCATGAAGCAGCCGCCAAGGAAGCCGAGCCCAACCATCACACCCGTCGCGGCCGCCCCGCCCGCTTCCGGGTTCTTCGTCAGGGAGCGGAGGAGGAGGGCGAGGCCGGAGAAGGCTGCCGCCACGGCCACCAGATGTAGCAGGAGCAACGCGGCAGGCCCCGCATGCCAACCGAGAGCTCCATCCAGCGCGAGCACGAGGAGCGCTCCCGTCGCCGAGGCGGTCAGGAACAACGCGGTCCCTTTGGCAGCGAGCGCGAGCCCGGGGTGGCTCGCGAACGTCCAGGCACGTGCCAGGCGGCCAGACGTCAGATCTTCCTGAATCTCCTGGCTCTGACCGGTGCACAGGAAGAGCAGCGCCATGGCCACGATCCCTGGTGCAAACCATCCGATGACCTCCGAATGAGAAGCCTTTTTCGTCCCAGGATGACGATCGGTCACCTGCATACGATCCATGTCGAGAACGTTGGAAGCCCTCGGGTCGTGAAAGACTCTGTAGATCCGCGTCGAAAACGCCGTCACCTGGTCAAGCGTTGGCTTTTCCTGACCGCGGAGATCGATCAGTCCCTCTGTGAGGGGCACGAATGCTGCACGGAACTCGGCCCCCGCAGTTGCGAGAAAGCGGATCACGTCCTCGCCGATGACGGGCAAAATGCTCTCTTGCGGGTTCCGGTACACCCGGATCGTCACCGGCTGGTTATCCAGAAAACCCCGGCTGAAACCCTTAGGGATCACGACCATCACCGAGGCCTTCCCTTGATCCATGATCCTCTGCGCCTCCGGCTCGTTGGTGCTCTTGACATCGAGCAACGTAGCCAGCTTGCCGCTTTCGAACGCTGACGAGAGGAGCTTGGCGACGATCCCCTGATCGTGATCGACCACAACCATCGTCACCCGGGGCATCGTGTGATCTCCCTTCCGGCCGAAGACGGCCGCCATCAGCGCAACCATGAGGAACGGAATGGCGAGCCAGACGATCATCGACACGGGATCCCGCAACCTGCGTCTCAGCTCGAGCCCAACCAGCGCCGGAAACCGCCCCATCAGTCCCGGAGCTCCCGGCCGGTTAGCTTGAGAAAAAGGGTCTCCAGACTCGGCCGTTCGAGGACGACGCGATCGACGTGTCCCCCACCTCTCTCGATCGCGGCCAGCACACGAGGCAGAGCCTCGGGACCGCGCGACACCGCGACCGCGAGCTCCGAGGCAGAACGGGACAGGATCTCTACAGGGCCATCGAGCTCAGGGACCCCACCACCGAATGCTCCCGTCACGCGCACAATATCCCGCTCGCCCAACCGTGCCCGAAGCTCGTCGACCGTTCCCTCGGCGAGGAGGTGTCCCTCGTCGAGAATGCCGACGCGGTTCGAGAGCCGCTCGGCGTCGTCCATGTCGTGGGTGGTCAGGAGCACGGCATGACCTTCCGCTGCGAGACGTTCGATCACGCCGGTCAGATAGGCACGAGCCTGCGGATCGATGCCAACCAGCGGCTCGTCGAGCAACAACACATCCGGCTTGTGCACCAGCGCCACCGCGAGGTGGAGACGGCGCTTCATGCCTCCGGAGAACTTCGCGACCCGCTCATCCGACCGGCCGGAAAGGCCCGTCATCTCAAGGAGCGCCTCGACCCGGCTGCGAGTTGCCCGGCGTGGCACCCGGGCCAGGGCGCAGGCGAGGCGCAGGTTCTCCTCGGCGCTGAGATCGTCGTACAGCGAGGTCTCCTGACCAACCCAACCCAGGTGCGCCTTGGCCTCAAGCGGCCGCAGGTATGGATCAAGACCCGCGACCGTGACCGTTCCTGATGAAGGGCGCAGCAATCCCGCGATGGTTTTCACCGTCGTCGTTTTGCCGGCTCCGTTGGGTCCAAGCAGGCCGTAGATTTCGCCCGCTCCGACCTCGAAGGAGAGCCCGTCCACGGCGGCCCGGGAACCGTACGTTTTCACAAGCCGGTCGACCTTCAGCAGCGTTCCCATCACAGCCCCCTTCCCGTGGACATACGCACATTCTACTCGAACGGCAGATCTGCCTTCCGGCAGATGCGGGACCAGTGACCGGGAGCAGAGAGCTTTGACAAAAACGGGGCGGCCGAGGCCGCCCCGTCTTCCTGGTCAACGATCGGCTCATTCCTCCGGCTTCTCGTGGAGGACGAGCTTCGACAGCTGCTGGTACACATCGAAGCGGGCGTTGACCATCCTCTGGGCCTTTTTCGCCAGCTCCTTGGCGCGTTCCGGGTGGCTCTTTGTCAGCATCCGGAACCGGGTCTCCGTCATGGCGTACTGCTCGAACGGCACCTTGGGCGCCCTGGAATCCAACTTGAGCGGCGGCTCGCCGGCGGCTGCACGCCTCGGGTCGAAGCGGTACAGCGGCCAGTACCCGGAATCAACGGCCAGTTTCTGATGATCAAGGCCGTCCTCAAGGCCATACCCGTGTGCGATGCAGTGAGAGTAGGCAACAATGAGCGATGCACCGTGGTACGACTCGGCTTCAGTGAAGGCCCGGACGGTTTGCGCATCCTTGGCGCCGAACGCCACCTGCGCAACGTAGACATGACCGTAGGCCATGGCCATCATGCCAAGATCCTTGCCTTCGATCTCCTTGCCCGACATCGCGAACTTGGCCGTTGCCGAAAGCGGCGTTGCCTTCGACGCCTGGCCGCCGGTGTTGGAGTAGACGGCGGTATCGAGCACGAGCACGTTGACATCCCTGTTCATGGCCAGAACGTGATCGAGGCCGCCATAGCCGATGTCGTAGGCCCAGCCGTCGCCGCCGACGATCCACACACTCTTCCGCACGAGGTAGTCCTTGACAATCTCCAAGCGCCGCGCATCCGGATCATCGATCGCCTTGAGTTTTGCGGCGAGGGCAGCCACCCGCTCGCGCTGAGCCCGAAGCTCCTCTTCCGTGTTCTGCGGCGCCTCGAGGATGTCCGTCACGAGGTTCTCACCGACTTTCGAGGCCAGCCGTTTGAGGAGCATCCGCGCATATTCGGTGTTCTGATCGACGGCGAGCCGGAAGCCGAGGCCGAACTCGGCGTTGTCCTCGAAGAGCGAGTTCGACCACGCGGGACCACGGCCCTCGGCGTTGAACGTATACGGAGCTGTCGGCAAGTTCGCTCCGTAGATCGACGAGCAGCCGGTTGCGTTGGCAATCAGTGCCCGGTCACCAAAGAGCTGGGTGACCAACTTGATGTATGGCGTTTCACCGCACCCCGCGCAGGCACCGGAAAATTCGAAGAGCGGGCGGAGGAACTGGGAACCTTTGACGTCGAGCTTGATCTTCGTCCGGTCCGGATCGGGGATGTCGAGGAAGAACGCGAAATTCTCACGCTCGGTTTCCCGCAAAGGCATCTGCGGGTGCATGTCGAGGGCCTTGTGCGACGGGTTGGTCTTGTCCTTCGCCGGGCAGACGCGCATGCACAGCGTACAGCCGGTACAGTCTTCGGGGGCTACCTGGATCGTGTACTTGTAGCCCTTGAAATCGGCACCCTTGTAGTCGACCGACTTGAAGGTGGCCGGAGCGTCTTTGAGCTCATCGGCGGGGTAGACCTTCGCACGAATCGCCGCGTGCGGGCAGACCATCGCGCACTTGTTGCACTGGATGCAGAGCTCCTCGTCCCAGACCGGAATCTCGAGGGCAATGTTCCGCTTCTCCCACTGCGTTGTGCCGGAGGGCCACGTCCCATCGGGCGGGAAGGCGCTGACCGGAAGGAGGTCCCCCTTGCCGGCGATCATCATCGCGGTCACCTTCTTGACAAAGTCCGGTGCCTCTTCCGGAACGATCGGGGGACGGTGCCGGGTCGCCGTGATCGTGCCCGGCACCTTGACCTCGTGAAGGTTGGCCAGCGTCTGATCCACGGCATTGAAGTTGAGCTGCACAACCTCGTCGCCCTTCTTCCCGTACGTCTTCTTGATCGCGTCCTTGATCTTGGCGATCGCCTCGTCACGGGGCAGGATCCCGGAGATGGCGAAGAAGCAGGTCTGCATGATCGTATTGATGCGGGCGCCCATCTTCGCCTTCTTGGCGACGGAGTACGCGTCGATGACGTAGAGCTTCAGCTGTTTCTCAACGATCTGCTGCTGGACCTCGACCGGGAGCTGGTCCCAGACCTCGTCCGGTCCGAATGGCGAATTGACGAGCAACGTTCCGCCGGGAACGAGGTGCTCGGCGATTTCGTACTTGTCGAGGAACACCCACTGGTGGCAGCCGGCAAACTTCGCCTTGCGAATCAGGTAGGTCGAATGGATCGGCTTGGGGCCAAAACGCAGGTGAGAGACCGTGACGGAGCCGGCCTTGCGCGAGTCGTAGACGAAGTAGCCCTGCGCGTAGTTGTCGGTTTCCGAGCCGATGATCTTGATCGAGTTCTTGTTCGCACCGACGGTCCCATCGGAGCCAAGGCCGAAGAAGATCCCGCGGAACACGTCGTCCGGCTCGATGTCGAAGTCATCATCGACCGGAAGCGAGGTGAACGTCACATCGTCGACGATGCCAACGGTGAAGTGGTTCTTGGGCTGCTCCGCCGCCAGATTGTCGTAGACCGCCTTGACCATAGCGGCGTTGAACTCCTTCGACGAGAGGCCGTACCGCCCACCGAACACCTGCGGTTGCGTTTCAAAGTTCGTCAGGCCTTCCGCCTGAGCTTCAACAAGGCCCGTCAGGATGTCGAGGTACAACGGCTCACCGGCCGATCCGGGCTCCTTCGAGCGGTCAAGCACGGCGATCTTGCGCACGGTCTTTGGCAGAGCTTCGATGAGGTGCCTCTTCGAGAATGGCCGGAAGAGCCGCACCTTGATCAGGCCAACCTTGTCGCCGTGCTCGACGGCCCACTCCACGTACTCGTGGGCCGCTTCGGCGCCCGATCCCATGATCACCAGCACGCGTTCGGCCTCGGGATGGCCCACGTAGTCGAAAAGGTGGTACGACCGTCCGGTCAACGACGCGAACTGATCCATGACATCCTGAACGATGCCGGGACACGCGTCGTAGTAGGTGTTGATCGCCTCACGCGACTGGAAGAAGACATCCGGGTTCTGGGCGGTTCCACGGATGAACGGCCGGTCGGGAAGCAACGCGCGCTTCTTGTGGGCCTGAACCATCTCTTCGTCGACCATGAAGCGCAGATCATCGTCGCTCAGCTCCTCGATCTTCGAAACCTCGTGTGAGGTCCGGAATCCGTCGAAGAAGTGGAGAAACGGAATCCGGCTCTTCAGCGAAGCCGCCTGCGCGATGCACGCGAAATCGTGCGCCTCCTGAACCGAGCCGGAGGGCATCATCGCAAAACCGGTCGCCCGGCAGTCGTACACATCGGAATGATCCCCAAAGATCGACAGCGCGTGGGTGGCAACGGTCCGTGCCGCCACATGAAAAACCGTCGAGGTCAGCTCACCGGCGATCTTGTGCATGTTCGGGATCATCAGGAGCAACCCTTGGGACGCCGTGAAGGTCGACGTCAGCGCGCCGGCCTGCAGCGAGCCGTGCACGGCGCCGGATGCGCCCCCTTCAGATTGCATCTCGATCACCTCGGGCACAGCGCCCCAGATATTGGTCTTTCCTTCAGACGACCACAGATCTGCCCACTCTCCCATCGGGGAGGAGGGCGTGATCGGGTATATCGCGCAGACCTCGTTGAGGCGGTGCGCAACCGACGCGGCGGCCTCGTTCCCATCGATCATGACTTGTCTTCTCTTTGCTGCCATCAGTACCTCCTGATCATGGCCCCGCTCTGGACCCTGTGTTGTTGGAACAGAAAAACACCGAAGCCGCCACATCTGCGATGGGTAGCTTCTCCCCCGTAGCATAGGTTCCAGAGACGGCAATGGCAAGGGCAGATCCGACAAACGTTCCAAGTCCCGTTGCCACAGCGTTTCCCGAGCCTCATGCAGCCCCGCCCAATGTGGACACATCGCTTGGTTCCACCACGGCCTGGCCCGTATGATTCACCCTCCATCTGCTGCAGGGCGGGATGCACCATGTCTGGCGACGCGTTCTCGATGTGCTCGCTCGACGTGCCGCAAGCACGCCTGCGCTCACACACCTTGCGAGCACACCGCCAGCCACGGCACCTGCCTCCCTTCGCGACGATGACTGATGACTCATACGGGCTAGCTCGCCGCCCATACAAAGAAAAACGCCCCGCTTGCGCGGGGCGTCCCGAAACAACTTCCCGGCGGCGACATCGCCCGCGGCCCCCTCCCTCCACACCCCGCGGCGAGGGGGTCATCCGCCCCCCTCGCCATGGCGGCCAAGCCGCCATGGGCCCACTCCCCCCAGGCCGTGGCTTGCACCACGGCCTGGCCCGTATGATTCACCCTCCATCTGCTGCAGGGTGGGATGCACCATGTCTGGCGACGCGTTCTCGATGTGCTCGCTCGACGTGCCGCAAGCACGCCTGCGCTCACACACCTTGCGAGCACACCGCCAGCCACGGCACCTGCCACC
>WGCW01000154.1 GCA_015493585.1 Acidobacteriota bacterium | reverse complement strand
TTGTGAGAAGCTCGCGAGGCTCGTGGGCGACCTGCTCGGGTCTTCTGCGGCGGATCGGGAGCTCGGCCCGCAGATTCCGCCGGTACTGGAAACGCTCAGCGCGGAATTGGATTCACAGCGTGGCGGTGGGGCTGATGGAGCGTTCGTGGCCTTGGCAGATTGCGCGAAGGGCATTTCGGACAAGCTGGTCAACCGGATCAGGGAGTGGGCCAAGGGAAAGTTCAGGAAGAAGGAGACGGCTGCTTTCGCCGGATATGAGGGAGAGATCCAAGCTGCCGCCTCGGAGGTGGCGAGGATCCTGGTGCTCGCACGAAGCACGGATCCGGCGCTTCTTCGCGCAGCGTACCGTGCGCTTGCGCCGTTGCTTGAAACGTTGCGCGAGCGCCTCCGGTCGAAGGGGATCATGACCTACCGCGGTCTGCTGACCGGCGCCGCTGCACTCCTGGAAAACGCCGAGATTGCCGGGGAGGTGAGACGCGGCATCCGGCAACTGCTCGTCGACGAATTCCAGGACACGGACCCGGTGCAATGCGACATCGTCCGGCGGATCGCGCTCGAAGGACCGGCCGGCGAGCGTCCTGGGCTCTTCGTCGTTGGGGATCCGAAGCAATCGATCTACGGCTGGCGCTCGGCCGATCTAGCCGCCTATGAAGCATTCCTCGGCAGTATGCGGAGCGCCGGGGGCACGGAGCTCCGCCTGTCGGTCAACTTCCGGTCGGTCGATCCGATCCTTGCCGAGGTGTCACGGGCCATCCGGCCGGTCATGCACGCCGAGGCCGGATTCCAGCCGACGTTTCAACCGTTGCTCCCATCCGAGGGGCAGGTTGCCGGTCCGTCACCGCTGGGGAAGGATCGTGCGGCGATTGAGTATTGGGTCTCCTGGGGTCTCGATCCTGAGCATGATGGGCATTTCCGGGAATCGACCCCGGTGGCCGATCAGCGGGAGATCGAGGCACAAGCGCTCGCGGCCGATGTGCGCGAGCTGCACGATCGTGCCGGTGTTGGGTGGAGTGCCATCGGCGTTCTTTTCAGAACGCTGTCGGCGGCGGAGCCGTACCTGGAAGCAATGAGGGCCGAACGGATCCCGTACGCTGTCGCGAAGGAACGTGTGTATTTCCGCAGGCGCGAGATCGTTGAGGCGGCGGCTGTCGTCCGGACGATCCTCGATCCAGCGGACATGATGGCACTTCTGACGGTGCTTCGCTCCGATGCCGTTGGTGTGCCCGACGCTGCTCTCCCGATGCTTTGGCTCGAAGGCCTGCCAGACATTGCAACGAGCCTGGACGGGCCTGACGAAGCTGCGTTCCGGAAGCTCAATGAGCTCATCGGCCGGGTTGCTGGCAAGATCCCGGCTGACGCACCAGGCCTCGACACGCTGCCGGACTGGCCGGTCGCGGTGCTCGATGCCATCGAAACGCTCGCCGTTCTCCGGTCATCGTGGAACAACGATCCAGCGCCGCTCTTCGTCGAGCGTCTGAGAACTCTCTGGGGAGCGGAGACGGTGGCCGCTTCACGCAGGCTCGGACGTTTTCGCCTCCAACTCCTGGAACGGTTCTTCGACGATTTGCTCCAGGTCCTGAGCGAGACGGGGGGCCGGACGAGCGAGGTGGCGCGTTTCCTGCGGCGGGCCGTTGCGGACGAACGGGAGCTCGAAGGATCGCCAGTTCCGGCAGAGGGTGATGCGGTTCAGGTCATGACGATTCACGGAGCCAAGGGGCTCGAGTTCGACCACGTCTACATCATGGATATGACCCATCAAGCGAGCGAGGGATCCGAGCCGCGCCACCGGGTCCTCAACGGACGGAGGGGACCAGCGCTCCGTCTCTTCGGCTCGCCGTCTCCGGCGTACCTGCAGGCGGCAGAGCGTGCTCGCAAGGTGGCGCGCGCCGAACAGGTGCGCCTCCTGTACGTGGCGATGACTCGGGCCAGATGCAGGCTCGTGCTCGCGGGCGGATGGCCATCAAAACCGGTGGAGCGCACGGCCGGAACCGCCCGCAGCCTGCTCGATCTCATCGTGCACCGGGGAGCTCGGGTCGACCCGCTTGGGGCCGCCGGTTCGGACGCCGGGTTGGTCCGGCGCGGTGAGGACCTGCTGATCCGGTTCCCGGCACGGGAGCGCGTGGATCGAAATGCCCCGGCTGGCCGCACGAACGTCGCTGAGGAAGAGGAGCTAATCCCAAGGGACCGGATCAAAGCAGATGCGCGTCACCTCAGCGCTGCGAGGCGGGACGCGCACGCAATTGAATCACGACCGTTGACCGGAACGCCAACCGGTTTGGCCCATGCCGATCCGGAGTTGGAAGAGGACGAGGCATCCACACACCCACCGGGCCCCGGGGATCGCGGCGCCGCGCGGGTCGTGGGAACGGCCATACACCGGGTGCTCGAACGGCTCGAGCTCAACGGCGGCGGCGTTCCCGATGCCGGAGAAATTGAGAGGCTGGCCCAGGCCGAGCTGAAGCGGCTCAGGGGAGAGGCACCGGGAGGATCCGCTCTCAGACGCTTGGAACAGATCGTCGAGGGGCTCGGCCGGGGAACCTGCCTGGCACGCCTGGCGGAGATAGCTCCGCATGTTGTCGCTCGCGAGATGCCCGTGCTTCTGACTCCTGGGGAGGGCTCCGCTGTGCTCGGTTTCATCTCGGGCGCCGCAGACCTCGTCTACCGTGATCCTGCCGATGGACGGCTGGTCGTTGCCGACTACAAATCCGATCTGATCCCTGATGACAAGACATTCAGGCGGCGGATCGCGGCGTATTCCTCGCAAGTCTCCGTCTACGTGCGTGCTCTGGCCGAAGCGTTTCCATCTGAGCCTTTCCCCCGTGCCGAGCTTTGGTTCCTCGCCGAGGACCGGATCGTGCCGGTGTCAGAAGAGGCGACCTGCTGACTCGTATGATTGATCATCCCTCTGTGTGGGGCGTGAGACGCGAATGGACGGGCTACAATCGCCGCATGAAAGAGACCATGCGATCCCGTACACAAACCGCGCCCGTGAAAACCGTGGCTGGCTTCTTGATGGCGCTGGCAATACTCGCCAGTCAGATCGTTGTGATCCCGACGG
>WGCW01000153.1 GCA_015493585.1 Acidobacteriota bacterium | reverse complement strand
CAATTCGAGCTTCCCGCCGGCCGGCTGGACCGTCACCGATGACAGCGGTGGCAGCGGCGCCGGGGTCTGGGAGAGCACGGCCACGACAGGCCGTTCCAACTCCACCGGCGGTGACGGCTACGCGGCCGACGCTGACTCCGACTGGGCCGGTAATGGGATGGACACAACCTTGTACTCGCCCGTGCTCGACGTCTCGGGCCTGTCGAGCGTCACCGTCGAGTTCAAGTACAACTTCAACTATTACTCTTCCGGAGACGAAGCCAAGGTTGACATCAGCGGAGACGGAGGTGCCACGTGGACCAACCTCGCCGACTGGACTGCTGATTCCTCTGGCACGTTCAGCCAGGATGTCACCTCGCTCGTCGGCGGCTCGACGCAGGTCCAACTTCGTTTCAACTACAACGCCCCCGGCTGGGATTGGTACTTCTTGGTCGACGATGTCAAGATCTACGATCCCAATGCCCCATGCCAGCCAGTTGCCGGCGCCATGGCCGCCGGTTTCGTCACCGATGCCAATACGAGCAATGCGCTCGTGCCCGCAACGGTCGACGATGGGATCGGCGACAGCGTCCAGACAGTGACGACGCCAGATGACACGGCGATCCCCGATGGGTACTACCAGATGTTCGTCTCACTGCCGACCGGCAACGGTCCCTCAACGCGGACGTTCACCGCGTCGGCGAGCAAGTACGCCGACGTGCAGCAGGCCGTCAACCTGACGCCCGAGACGGTCAACAGGCTCGACTTTGCGCTGCCCGCCGGGTGGCTCGAGGTCACACCTGCTAACCTCAAAGCCCGCCTCTACGCCGGTCAAACCGACGATCAGACGCTCAACATCCTCAACCACGGCGGCGTTGATGCCAACGTCAGGATCGTCGCCCTGCAAACCGCTGGTTGGGTCCCGCACCTGCCGATGGATCAGATTCCGCAACACAACATTCCTGCCGCGCACGTCAATGACCGGACGGCCAAGGCCATTCCTGCGCCTCCTGCGCTTCACAACGTGCCGCCGTACGCCGCGGGCGATATCATCAGCTCGTGGGCCAGCGGGCTCGCGTATCCGTGGGGCGAGGGCGTCAACAAGTCTGCCAACACCCTGTGGCTCGGCAATATCGGCGCCGGTGGCGGTGACAATCTCGATTACGAGTTCACGCGCAGCGGCTCACAGACCGGCCTGACCGCCGATACGTCGGGCTGGATGGGCTCCTGGGCTGCGGATATGGCCTTCGATTCCACCACCGGCATGATGTGGCAGCTGGATGTAGGCGGCGACAACTGCATCCACGAGTGGGATCCGAGCGACGGGACGACGACCGGCAATGAGATCTGCTGGGGTGCGAGTCAGTCCGAACGTGGTCTGGCCTACGACCCGGTTTCCGACACGTTCTTCGTCGGCGGATGGAACACCCAGGCCATTACGCGTTTTGACACGTCCGGAAACGTCCTGCAGGTCGCGAACGTCAGTCTGCCAATCTCTGGCCTGGCGTACAACCCGCTGACCCATCACCTGTTCGTCATGACCAGCGCGTCGCCAACCGCCCTGTACGTTCTCGACGTCGACAACAACTACAACGTCCTCGGTAGCTTCTCCATCCCCGGTTTCTCAAACTACGGCGGCGCTGGCCTGGCCTTCACCTGTGACGGCCACCTGTGGGCGCCCGATCAAAGCACCCACACCGTCTACGAGATCGACTCTGGTGAGACCGGCGCGTGCCTGAGCTCCAGCCTGCCGTGGCTGACGTTGACACCGGACAACGGTGTCGTGCCTGCCGCTGCTCCCGATCCGGGTCAGTTGTCGGTCGACGCGCAGTTCATCGCTGACGGCGCCCCGCGCTACGGCCTCGTCCAGGGGCAGATCCTGTTGGCTCAGGACACCCCGTACCAGGTCAACCCTGTCAATGTCTGCCTGACGAAGGCGTTCAACGACATGGCGCCGGGGGCCTTTGCCGATGACTACGTGCACGCCGTAGGCGGTGCAGGCATCACGACCGGATGTGGCGGCGGCAACTTCTGCCCGTCGGATCCGATGACTCGCGGCGTCATGGCGCTGTGGCTCGAGAAAGCCATGCATGGCTCAAACTACGCGGTGCCACCGTGCCAGGGCATCTTCGCCGACGTGCCGTGCGAATCGACGCCGAACGCCCCGTACATCGAGGCGCTCTACAACGATGGAGTCACCGCCGGGTGCTCGACCAATCCGCTCAAATACTGTCCGGACCGGTCGGTCACACGCGCCGAGATGGCCGTCTTCTTGCTCCGGGCAAGCCAGGGCAGTGACTACACGCCCCCGGCGTGCACCGGCATCTTCGACGACGTCCAGTGTCCTGGCGGTTTCGCCGTCGACTGGATCGAGGACCTCTACAACCGGGGCATCACGGCTGGCTGCAGTGCGACCAGCTTCTGCCCGACTACCACTGTGAACCGCGATCAGATGGCGGTCTTCGTCACCAAGACGTTCGATCTGCCGATGTGCCCGTTCTAAGAACCTCTGCCTCCTGAAGGCATGAACCCAACCGGGCCCTTCGGGGCCCGGTTTTTTTGGTCTCAAGGAGTTTCTCCTCCTGCTCAGCTCAACCCGGCCGCTCAAGAGCTCGATGGCGTTGCAGCGCCGGGAAAGCCAATGCAAACCGAGAGGGAGGAAGGCGCCCGGCTCGCCTTCAAGCCAAGAAATCGCCGCAATCACAGGTTTGCCCCGGAAAGCGGGCTAAACGGCGAGACCACGCGGAGAAACCCGTGCGACCGGCCGGCTGGCACAGCGTCCCTGGCCCCCGCTGTATTTCCGTTCCGCTCATTTCTCTGCGCTCTCAGCGTTCTCTGCGTTTAGGTTCTCGAGATGGATCATTAAGAGATGGGGACAGTGTTGAATATCCGAAGCTCCGCGACCTCCGCGGTTGCTCCCACCGATCGCGCTCCGGAAAGATTGAACCGCAAAGGCCGGGAGGTTCGCAGAGCAAAGCCGAGGTGAATTCCACATCGTTCCTGGCTCGGCCGTTTCGGCGATAACCGCCCGAACTCTGTTGAGCAAAAGCCACGGCAAAGCTCAAGCGGTGCATGGAGCCCCCCCACCCAGATCCTTCGCCTTCGGCTCAGGATGACAAGAGAAGGAATATCGCTCAGGATGACAAGAGAGGGGATATCGCTCAGGATGACACGGGAGGGATGGTTTCGCCTCCGGTACGCCGCTCAGGATGATAAGTGAGGGATGGTTTCGCCTCCGGCACGCGACTCAGGATGACACGGGAGGAATGGCTGCGCTTCTGCGTTTCATTCCTCTTCCCACCGGTCTCGCAAAGAAGCGGTGCACAGCGCAACAACCTCAGATCCAGATGCGCTTGACATCACCAAAATCAAAGAAGAGAATCTACGCGTCACCCTTCACTGCTCTTACAAGCGGTGTCAAACAAGATTGGCTGGTTGAAAAAGGAGGTTGGGATGAGAAGATTCTTGGCGGTCGCCACCGCGATCATCGCTGTGGCTGTGTTGACGTGTATGACGCTTCCGGCGAGTGCTGGCACCACCGGTGTCATGCACCCTTCGGGTGTGCTCAAGCCGGTCAGGTTCGGTGTCTCTCCCGTGCTGCGCAACATGGATCTTAACGCGCTGCGCCGGCAGGCGAGGCCCAACAAGGCCCGGGAGGTCAATCCCATCGAAATCAACCGGCGCAACGATGAGATCCCAGATCGCATCAAGAACGCCAAGGCGCCCAACCATCCGGTCGATACGGCCGTTCAAACGAAGGCTGGTCCGCTGACCATGCCTCCTCTAACGATCGATTTCGAGGGCGTCAGCAACGTTGACGGCGTGCTGCCCCCCGACACCGAGGGCGATGTCGGCGTCAACTACTACGTCCAGTGGGTCAACCTGTCGTTCGACATCTTCAATAAGTCGGACGGTACGAGCGCCATCGGCGGCCCCGTTCCCGGCAACTCGTTGTGGTCCGGGTTCGGCGGCTCCTGTGAAAGTGACAACTACGGCGATCCGATCGTCCTGTACGATCACATCGCCAACCGCTGGCTGATGGCCCAGTTCACGAGCGATAACCACGAGTGCATCGCCATCTCGCAGACGGACGATCCGACCGGTGCCTGGTACCTGTACTCATACCTCGTGGATGCCGGCCGCGGTGATTTCCCCGACTATCCGAAGTTTGGCGTCTGGCCCGATGGCTACTACTTCACCGCCAACATGTTCGGCTCGAGCTTTGATGGCGCGATGGCCGCCGTCTTCGAGCGCGACAAGATGCTCAACGGTGACCCGAACGCTCAAATGGTGTATTTCTTCACTCCGGACAGCAGCTCGCTGCCATCGTTCAGCATGCTGCCCGCAAACCTCGACGGCATGAACCTGCCGCCGGCGGGAGCCCCCAACCCGGTGGCCGAGATCGTCGACGATGCGTGGGGCTACGATGCGCCTTACAACGTCGATTCGGTCGTCATCTTCCCGTTCCACGTCGACTGGGATACACCCGACAATTCGACCTTTGGACCCGCGACGGTCGTCGACATGAGCAGCTACCCATTCGACACCAACATGTGCGGCTACAACCGCAGCTGCATCCCGCAGCCGGACACCTCCGAGGGTCTGGACGCGATCTCCGACCGGATGATGTACCGGTGGCATTACCGGAACTTCGGCGACTATCAGGACCTCGTGGGCTCCCACACGGTCGACGCCGATGGGTCCGATCACGCCGGGACACGCTGGTTCGAGCTGCGGAATGATGGCTCCGGCTGGACCGTCTACCAGGTGGGGACCTATGCACCCGATGCAAACGACCGCTGGATGGGCGATGCCGCAATGGATACTTCCGGTGACATCGCCGTCGGCTACAGCATCTCGAGCTCGACGGTCTATCCGAGCATCAATATCGCCGGACGTCTCGCGGGCGATCCTCTTGGCGAGCTCAGTCAGGGTGAGGAAACCGTCATCGCCGGTGGTGGCTCCCAGACCAGCTCCTACAACCGCTGGGGCGACTACTCGACGATGAGCATCGATCCCACCGACGACTGCACGTTCTGGTACACGCAGGAGTATGTTCAGTCGACCGGGAGCGCTCCGTGGCAGACGCACATCGCTGCGTTCAAGTTCCCGAGCTGCACGACCGGCCCGACGGGGACGATCCAGGGCACGATCACAAGCTCGGGCACTGGCGACCCGATCGCGGGAGCGACGGTCCAGGTCGGCGGTTTCTCAACGACGACGGCGAACGACGGAACCTATACAATCACCGTTCCCGCGGACACGTACGACGTGACCGCCTCGAAGTTCGGCTTCGTTTCGCAGACTGTCAGCGGCGTCGTGATCGGCGACGGTGATGTCATTACGCAGGACTTTGCCCTCGACCCGGCCGGAACGGCGTTCTTCGACGGGTACATCACCGATGCCGCGCACGGCTGGCCGCTCTATGCGAAGATTCAGCTGGCGACCGGCGGCACAAACGTCGCCACGGTGTACTCAAACCCGTTCAACGGCTACTACGAGATTGAGCTGCCTCAGGGTGCCAACTACGATTTCACCGTAACTCCGGTTAGCGGCGGCTACACGCCGATGACCCGCACGGTCCTGTTGCCGCCTGAAGGCGCCACGGTCAGCTTCCAGTTTGTCGCTGATCACCCGTCGTGCACCGCCCCCGGCTTTACAGCTCCTGGGATCCTGCTCAATGAGAACTTCAACAATTCGAGCTTCCCGCCGGCCGGCTGGACCGTCACCGATGACAGCGGTGGCAGCGGCGCCGGGGTCTGGGAGAGCACGGCCACGACAGGCCGTTCCAACTCCACCGGCGGTGACGGCTACGCGGCCGACGCTGACTCCGACTGGGCCGGT
>WGCW01000152.1 GCA_015493585.1 Acidobacteriota bacterium | reverse complement strand
GGTGTGTCATATTGCTCTGTATAACAAAGTACTTTGGACACGTGCGCCACCTGCGTTGCGTCGCAGAGGAGTCCGTTTCCCCGGAACACTCAACAGAACCATACGAGAAAGGATGAAGAACAATGATCAAAAAGGTTTCAACCATCGTTATCGTCATTTTTACCATGACTGCCCTTGCCGGAGCGGGGGAACGCACGCAGGCGGCGGCGTGTTCGCACGAACGGCTCGCGGCGCTTCGGCACATCGCAACGCCGGCGGTCTACGCCCTCGCCAAGGCGGGATGTGCCGCCAATGGAAATGATGCTGCGCTCGGACTCCTCGAAGAAGCGATGCGCATGGCGGCGCCGGATGCAAGAACGTTCGGGATGCTTCAATCCATCTACTGGCCCACGGTAGAAGACACGCACCAAGGCCTCCGGGCGGCCAGCTTCTTCCGCAGCTTGACGGTAGAACACCCGAACGATCCCGAGGTGCTCGCCGCGGCTGGAAATGCTTTGGGAATGGCCCTGCCGGAGCTCAACGCTGCCGGAGCACCGCCGGCCGTGGCCGCCCGATGGTCGGCCCAAGCGCAGTCGGACTATGCCAAGGCCCTCAAGATCGATCCTGATAACTTCAGCGCGCGCCTTGGACAGGCCATCTTCCTGTCGTATATTCCCGGGCGCTTGAGCGAATGTAACCGGCAGTTTGAGAAACTGCTCACCCTCCGCACGCGTTATCCGAACCGCCACTATCCCTGGGGCATGGTCTACGTTCAGTGGGCCAGGGCCGCTTCCCGAAATGGTCAGCCGGAGAGGGCACGGCAGATTCTTGAAAAGGGCAGGGCCACGGTGCCCGGTGACCCCGTTCTCGCACACGCGACTATTCACTGAAACCCGCTTCACGCAGAATGAGCGAACGGCGCCGCTCCGGCGGCGCTGTTTGCTTGAGCCTCATCCATCGTTGTTCTGGTGCGGAGGTGGAGACTCGTGCTGTTCCGGCGTCCGGCTCAGGCTATACTCTTCCCATGTTCCCAGCAATTTCAGCCACGATCATCACGAAGAACGAGGAGGCGAACATTCGCGCTGCCATCGAGTCAGTCTCGTGGGCTGCCGAGGTGCTGGTCCTGGATTCTGGGAGTACCGACAAAACGCGGGATGTGGCAAGGGCCGCCGGAGCTCAAGTCGTCGTGCAGCCGTGGAAGGGATATGGGGCCCAGAAAAACTGTGCTGCGGAACGGGCGGCACACGACTGGATTTTCTCTCTGGATGCCGACGAACGAGTCTCCCCCGAACTTGCCGAAGGTATTTCCCGGGTTGGGGAGAGTCCGGAGCCGCCGGCCTTCAGTGTCCGCCGGCGTAACTACTTTGCCGGGAAACCGATTCGAAGGTGGCCGTGGTCATGGGACCTGACGATCCGATTGTACGATCGAAGGCGGGCGCGCTTCTCCGAACGTGCCGTGCATGAGTCGCTTCAATTCAATGGGGCGGCAGGGCAACTACGCGCCGTGATGGAGCATCATTCCTATGATGGGTGGGAGGATATGTTTCTGCGTCACCTCCGGTACGCGCGTCTTGGAGCCGAGGATGCCTGGTCACGGGATAAGCATCCAAGAGTTGGTGATCTTTGGGTAAGGCCTCGTGTGACGTTCTTGCGTCACTGGCTTGGAAGGGGGTATCTCCTTGGAGGCGCAAGAGGCGTGCAGTTGTCCGCTGCCGCTGCACGCATGACCTGGATGAAATACCTCTTCCTGATGGAGCTCTGGGAACGGCGGGACGGCCAGGAACCCTGACAAAGCAGATCAGCAGCGGCGCCTGAGCGCGTATACGATATCACCCTGGAACCACGTGGCGGGACGGGAAATCGATACGCGCATCCCTTGTGAGACGGAAACAACTCATTTCGCGCCAATGTGGTTTTCGCACCGGGCGGCCGATCTCGCACAAGCGAGACCGGGCCCTGTCCCCACCCGGTTTCATCCTGTGGCAACTCCGGGCCGTCTTTGATAGAGTCCGCACATGGCTCAACCTGTTTCTTCTTTCCTGGAACCGATCGGCGAGCTTCAGCAGAGGATCCGCGAGCTCGAAAAGGAACAAACCTCTGCCGAAACGGCTCAAGCGCTGGAAGCGGCGCGACGGGAGCTCCGCGAGACAATCGACCGGATTTTTGCACATCTGACGCCGTGGCAAACATGTCAGCTCGCACGCCATCCCGAGAGACCTTACACGCTCGATTACATCCATGGGATGATGACTGAGTTCACTGAGCTCCACGGGGACCGGCGATTCGCCGATGATCCCGCGATTGTTGCCGGGTTTGCTCTTTTTGATGGAGACCCCATCGCCGTCATCGGACACCAGAAGGGGAGGAGCACCGCGGAGAAGGTCCGGCGGAACTTTGCGATGCCGCGTCCGGAAGGGTACCGGAAGGCGCTGAGGATCATGAAAATGGCGGCGCGGTTTTCGTTGCCCATTGTGACGTTCATTGACACTCCTGGCGCGTATCCCGGCATCGATGCTGAAGAACGGGGGCAGGCGGAGGCCATCGCCACCAATCTGCTCGAGATGGCGAGGCTGCCCGTCCCGATCGTCTGTGTCATCACGGGGGAGGGCGGTTCCGGAGGAGCGCTCGCACTGGGCGTGGGAGACCGGATCTTGATGCTTGAACATGCGATTTATTCGGTGATTTCCCCCGAGGGATGCGCCGCGATCCTCTGGAAGGATCAGAGCAGGGCGGAGCAGGCAGCAGAAGCGCTTCGCCTGACGGCACGTGACTTGAAGCATCTTGGGATTGTCGATGAAGTGCTCGAAGAGCCGGCCGGTGGGGCGCAGATGGATCCTCCGGCGATGGCCGCCACACTGGCCGATGCCCTGAGGCACCACTTCAAACAACTCCGCCGGCTCAAGACGGAAGCGCTGATCAGTAAACGGTACAAGAAGTTCCGCACGATGGGGAAGTACCTCGAGCGCTAAGCGAACGATGTCTGAGCATTTTCTCCGATTCGTGAGGCGGGCGACCCTGGCGCTCATTGTGGCATTACTCATTCTTGTCGGCGTCATCTTGGAACACAGTCTGCGGCGGGGGATCCACCCTGAGCTGGTCACGGTCGAAACCGGGGCGCCTTTGGTGGGTGGAAACTTGGAGAAGGGCAGCACGGTTGGTGTCTACCATGGATTCGAGTTTACTGAGAGTCTTTCGGGGAAGACGGTCTTTGTCCTCAAGGCGAACCGGACGCTCGGATTTTCATCCGGCTGGCAGGATATTCAAAGCGTTCAGCTCGAGCTGTACCGGAATGGCATTCACAAGGGAACTCTGACCTGTGATGCCGCGCAATTCAATCCTCAAACCCGCGACGCACGGCTGAAAGGAGCCGTTCATCTCACTTTCGAGGGGGAGAACGGATTCATCGATACCGATCGGGGACGCCTCGATTCCGCGTCACAGTCATTCATGACAAATGCAAACGTCGTTTTCTCACTTGGTGGCATGGTGGGGCGGGCAGGGAAAGCCGTCTATCTCCTCAGCAGTGACAAACTGATTCTGGAGCAAGACGTCGTCATCGGTCAGGAAGCTGGTGCAACGCTGAAAACGTCGCGGGTGGAATACCTCAGAAACACCGGAGAAGTTTTCTTCCCGGCGGGTTGCGTTATGGAGATCAGGGGAAGCCGCGTGACGGCTCCATCGGCCCGGGCCTGGATGGACCGGACGACCGGAAGAATCTCAAAACTCGTCTTCGACGGAGGCGTCGATATAGCTGGACCGGCCACATCGGCTGGTCCCTCTTTCACAGCGTGGATTGAGAGGATCGAGGCCCATACCGGCCGTGCTGGATCATGGCGGATGCTGGGAACGACGACCGGACGCTGGATCGAGCTCGATATCTGGTCTGCCGTCAATACCGATCTCAAGATCCTCCGAACGTGGAGGATCGGGGGTGTTCTCTCCACGGCGGGCCCCGTCACCCTGGAGTGCCGGCCGATCGTATGTCTCGAAGAGATTCCACCCAAGGGTGCCCCGAGAAGCGGAGAGGCTCATACGGCTAAGTTGTGGTTCGAAAACGGTGAGCCTGGCGATATTCAGCTTGCAGGTGACGTCCGGCTGTCCGGCGATGAAATGCGGGCCACGGCGTCCTCGGCACGTCTGCTCAAGGTGGCCAACAGCATCATTCTGATGTCGAACACGGACAAGACGGTGCGTGGAACCCTCTTCTTGAAAGGGGCCCAGATTACGGCCGACCGTATCGAAGTGTCACATGAGAATGGTGGGACTGCCCATGCGCGTGGGAATGTCCTGGGGTTTGCAGCACGCGGAACGGGGTTCCTCTCTTCGGCAGGGGCGAGCACAGGGGCACCGGTTCGATTTGCCGCCGACGCCCTCGATGTTAGTCACGGCGGCAATCTGCTTCATTTGAGGAAGAACGCCCGGTTGTGGGAGGGGGGGAAGCTCCTTCTCGCCGACGAAGTCATCTCGGACCGTTCGGCGGCTACCCTGGACGGGCTCGGACACGTCTGGACAACCTTCCCAGCGCGTGAGATCAAGGGAAAGCATGGCGCAGCGGGGCTCAAACCATCCGACGAGCTCTCGATCGTTGCGAGATCGCTCCACTACGAAAGACATTCGAGGGTCGCCGTCTACAAAGGAGATGTGCGCTACTCGGATCACCAACGCATCCTGTCGGCCTCCGTTCTGACCATTCACTTCGACCAGCACGATAACGTTGAAACGGTCGACGCCACAGGCAACGTCGATGTCGTGGATTTGACAGAGCACAGGCGGATGTCCGGTGACGACGCCCACTTCGATCTGCCAAGCAAAGTCATGACGTTGAAGGGCAAGGAAGTTCATGTCACAGATGCCCAGGGTAACGTGGTGACGGGCACTTCGTTGACCTGGAATGGGGCCGATGGTACCGTCACTGTCCAGGGCGGAAAGAACGCGCCGTCCGAGACGATCATTCACCAGGAGGCACCCCACTGAGCCCGAAAGCTTTGGATCTTGCAGCAAAAGGCCTCAAGAAATCGTACGGGGGCCGGCGGGTCGTTGATGATGTTTCCTTGAAGATTTCACCTGGAGAGATCATTGGGCTGCTTGGGCCGAACGGCGCTGGGAAGACGACGACGTTCTACATGATCGTTGGGTTGATTCAGCCGGAGGCCGGAGATGTCTTCCTCGGCGATCGCAAGATCACGAATCTTCCGATGTACCGGCGCGCCAGGATGGGGGTCGGATACCTACCCCAGGAACCGAGCTCCTTCAGATCTCTCAGCGTCGAAGACAACATCTTGATGATCCTGCAGCCGCTCATCCCCAATCACCACGAGGCGATGAGACGAGTCGATGCCCTGCTCGAGGAGTTCGGATTGAGCGACCGGCGCAAGCAACCCGCGGGTACCCTCTCTGGAGGAGAGCGAAGGCGGCTCGAGGTTGCCAGGGCGCTTGCCATCGATCCAACGTTCATTTTGCTCGACGAGCCATTTGCCGGCATTGATCCGATCGCAGTGCTCGATTTACAACGGATCGTACGGCGGCTCAAAACCCTTGGAATCGGTGTGCTCATTACAGACCACAACGTCCGGGAAACTTTGAACATCACCGACCACACTTATATAATTAAGGATGGTAAGATTTTTGCATCGGGCTTGCCAGAAGAGCTGGCACGCAACGATGAAGTTCGTGAAATCTATCTTGGGGAGAGCTTTGAGCTGTAGATATCATGGCGCTCGAACAACAACTCCGTATGAAGCTCAGCCAGCGTCTTGTTATGACGCCGTCGCTCCAACAGGCGATCAAGTTGTTGCTTCTGTCACGGATCGAGCTGGAGCAAACGCTCAGCCAGGAGATCCTCGCCAACCCGATGTTGGAGGTCGAGGCTGAGGACGAGGAGCTTCAGGAGCTCTCAAAGCCGGAAGAGGGGAGCGATGAGAGCGGCGAGGGCGGGGAAGCCCTCGGAACATCCGATGATGCCGGCGAGGCACTCCCGACGGAGGAGGAATCGTACGGGGATATCGATGTCGAAGCGTTTTTCGCGGACTACGTCGGTGGGTCCCCAACTGAGGGCGCTTCCTCGATCGGTAGCGATGACCATCGTGATCCGATCGAGACGATGCTGGCCGCGTCCTCAGGTCTGTACGATCATTTGATTTGGCAGCTTCATCTGGCCAATTGTTCGAGGGAAGTTGCCGACGTCGGGGAATTTATCATTGGTAATCTGGACGAAAACGGGTTCATCCAGGTCAACGATGAAGAGATCGCCCAGGCTACCGGGGCCGACCTTACAACGGTCCAGCATGCGATGTCCGTGGTGCGTTCGCTCGATCCGCCGGGAATCGGAGCCCGAAACACGCAGGAGGCCCTCCTGCTCCAAGTCGATTACCTGATCCAGGAAGCATCGCCGGATGAGAATGAGCGCGAGCTCCTTCATCTGGCCGAAAAATTGATCTCCGAGCACTGGGATGACCTCCTTCATCAGAGGTGGAACGAAATCTCGAAGGCGCTCTCGCTCGACCGGCCAGGGTTGCAGGCGCTTGTCGATGTCATTCGAAGGCTGGAGCTCAAGCCCGGCCAAAAATATGGCACGGAGAGGAACGTCTTTGTCGAGCCCGACGTGTACGTCCGGAAGGTTGGCAATGAGTACAAGATCTTCCTGAACGATGACGGGATGCCCCGGCTCAGGATGAGCTCCCGCTATCTGAGGCTGCTGCAGAGTGGCACCCTCGACAGAAACGCGAGCGCCTACCTGAAAGACAAGATGAAAAACGCCGTCTGGCTGATGAAGAGCATCGACCAGCGGCAGCGAACGATCTACAAAGTCGCAGAAAGCATTGTACGGTTTCAACGAGGGTTCCTGGATCACGGAATCGAGGCGCTCCGGCCGATGGTGTTGCGCCAAGTTGCCGAGGATATCGGCATGCACGAATCGACCGTGTCTCGAGTGGTCACCAACAAGTACATGTCGACACCGCAGGGGCTTTACCCGATGAAGTTCTTCTTCCACTCCGGTGTTGATTCGGCTAGGGGCGAGAACGTATCTTCCTTGGTCGTCAAGGAGCGGATACGGAAGATGATTCAGGAGGAAGATCCTGCGAAGCCGCTTTCAGATTCGGCTATCATGAAGATGTTGCAACGTGAAGGGATCCGGCTGGCGCGCCGTACAGTGGCCAAGTATCGAGAAGAGCTGGGTCTTCTTTCATCGGACAAGCGGAAGCGAGCTCTTTAATGTTGTCGTAAAAGGGGGGAACATGATGAACATCGAGTACATCGCACGTAAAGTTGAGCTCAGCGATAAAACCAAGCAATTCACCGAGAAGAAACTTGCCAAGCTGGAGAAGTATTTCAAGCAGATCCTCGATATCCGGGCCGAATTCACCCAGGAGCGACACCTTTACGTGGTCGATCTGCTGATCAACGGGAAAGACTTCGATGCTCGCGCCACGTCCCAAAATAAAGATCTTCTGGCCGCGGTGCAAGATGCTATCGACAAGCTTGAAATTCAGGCCAGGAAGGCCAAGACCAAGTTAAAGGGAAGAAAACGTCAACCGGCCGAACCGGTACAGGCGCCTGACTGGAGCATCGACGTCCTGGCTCCGGATTCGGTCGCCTCTGGGCAACCGAAGATCGTCACGACAACGACGATTGAGGTCAAACCAATGACCATCGAGGAGGCCATGCTGCAACTCGGGAAATCCCGGGATGGCTTCATTGTCTTCCTGAATGCGGTGAGTAGCCGGGTCAACGTGTTATACAAACGGCGCGACGGTAACCTCGGTCTGATTACTCCAGAGCTCTGATGAAACTGCAACAGCTCATTCATCCCGAACGTATTTTCTTGGGTCTGTCAGCCCCCGATGCCCACAGTGCGCTTTCGACGATCGCTGAAAAAATCTCCGGGGATCTTGGCCTTCCCCCTGAGAATATCATTCAGGCGCTGCTGGAGCGCGAGGAGCTGGGGTCTACCGGCGTCGGTCACGGATTCGCCATTCCCCACTGTAAGCTTCATGGTATCACTGAGATCCAACTGGTTATCGCAACGTTTCCAGAGGGGGTTGATTTTCACGCTGTCGATGGGGAACCGGTCGTATTCATGTTCGTTGTGCTTTCTCCGCCGGATCAACCGGCAGCTCATTTGCAAACCCTCTCGCAAATTGCCCGCATTCTGAAGCGGGAGGAATCTCGCAAGGCTATTCTGGCTGCTGAGAGTGCAGAAGATCTGGTCGCCGTCGTCCGGCATGCTGCCGAGGTCGAAGGCCTGTGAAGGAACAGCCCCCCGTCCCAGTGAGGTCGCTCCTGGAAGCCCCGCAGTTGCAGCCTCTTCATTTGCAGTTACTGGCGGGAGAGGAATTCCTGGATCGTAACGTCATCACAAATCCTCGGATCCAGAAACCAGGTCTCGCGTTGGCCGGGTACTTCCCATATGTCAAAGCAGGACGTTTGCAGATTGTTGGGCAATCGGAGTTTGACTATCTGGCGACTCTCCCGCCAAATGAAGCACTGTCGCGGTTCGAGCGGCTCATCGAGAAGAAGCTTCCGGCAATAGTGGCCGCAAAGGGTTTGCGGCCATCGCAGGAGGTTCTCGCGTATTGCCATGCGAAAGGCGTGCCATTCCTCCTGACGGAACATCCAACGTCTCAGGTCATCTCATTGATCTCCCTGTATCTCGAAGACCGCCTGGCGCCTCAGGTGCAGCTTCATGGCGTGCTTGTTGAGGTGTACTCACTGGGCACGTTGATCCTCGGTGAAGCGGGTATTGGGAAGAGCGAGTGCGCGTTGGAGTTGGTGTATCGCGGCCATCGTCTGGTTGCAGATGATATCGTCGTTCTCAAACGAACCCATGGACATGGGCTCGTTGGCATGCCGCATCCCCGCCTTGAGAACTTCCTCGAACTTCGGGGCGTTGGGATCATTGACGTGAGAAAACATTTTGGCATGACGGCGACGTCCCCGAGCGTTGGCGTATCCCTCGTCATCCGGCTGATGAAGCTGAACGACGAGGTGCGGGCGATGGAGCGGAGCTGGCGGGAGGGATTGATGGATCATGGGGGGGCCTGGACCCAGACGGAAGAAGTCCTTGGCCAGGAGATCCCGCTGTACCGGATGGCAGTTGCTCCGGGTCGAGATGTCGCGATCATGGTGGAAACGGCTGTCCGGAAGTGCCTCCTAGCTCAGAGGGGGGTCGACGACGAACGGATGTTCCTCAACTCGGTCGATGAAAGGGCGCAGTCCGCCTCGCCGGGAGAGTCTCCAGCCAATGAGGAATAACCGGGAATTTCATGGACCGTTTGTCATCACAGGGCTCTCTGGCTCGGGGAAAAGCGTTCTGAGCCGCGCGCTGGAAGATATCGGCTACCTCTGTGTTGACAACATTCCTCTGGAGCTTCTTCCCCAGTTGTTTGAGCACAGCGCAACGCACCTCGAGAAGCTGGTCGTGGTCCTTGACGTGCGCGCCGAGGGTTTCGCCGCCCATTTTCCCTCGATCTACCACGAGGCGGTCGAGAAATGGGGAAACCTCCGCCTTATTTTTGTCGAGGCAGCCCCGTCGGTCCTCCTGCAAAGGTATTCAATCGCGCGGCGGCCGCATCCTCTGAGAAGTCTCAACCTCGAAGAAGCGATCTTCGAAGAACGTCACCGGCTTGAAAAGATTCGGGCGCTGGCAAATGTTGTGATTGACTCAACCGGGCTCAATCCGCATGAGCTGAGAAGGCAGGCGTTGAGCCTCGGGGGCATCGATGATCCGCGTGAGCTGATGTCGCTCCATATCGAAAGTTTCTCCTATCTTCAAGGCGTGCCTCCAACCGCGAGCCTGGTCTTTGATGTGCGGTTCCTCCCAAACCCATATTTTGTGCCAGGCCTTCGCGCACTGCCGGGGGACAGCCCGGAGGTGTCCTCGTGGTTGGATGGGTTTGCCGAGGTTGCGACTGCCATCGATGAGATGTCCCAATTCACCCTTGACCTCCTCCCGAAATATGGAGCAGAGCTCAAAACCTCTCTGACGATCGCGCTTGGATGCACGGGCGGGAGGCATCGTTCTGTCTTCGTGGCAACACGGCTCGCGCAGAGAATTCAGAAGGCAGGTTATGTTGTGACGCTCGTTCATCGGGACAAGGACCGATGGAGGTATCCATGATTTCTATTCTCGTTTTATCGCACGGTGATTTGGCGCTCCACTTGTTGGAAGCGGCGAGCCGGATCGACCCACATCTCGGTGAAAGCTCAGCAGCACTGACGCTGCCGTGGGACGTCGATTCTGGCGATGCCGCACAACAGCTCGAGCACCATCTCAAACAAATGCAGAAGGATGGCGATGGGGTGCTCGTCTTGACAGACATGTTCGGAGGCACAGCGACCAATATCGCGCTGCCACGTATGGAGCCAGACAAGATTGAAGTCGTCACCGGTGCAAACTTGCCAATGCTGTTGCGCCTCGGTACGTTGCGGGGCCGTAGCATCACGGTCCATGAGATGGCAGAACGGGCCGTGGCGGCCGGACAAAAGAGCATCCATGTGGCCAGTGACTTTCTGCGGACGAGCCGGAGTTCCAAGAAGGATGATCCCAAGGAATAGGAAACGTTATGAAACGGCAAGACACTGTGATCGTCAACAAGCTCGGACTTCACGCCCGGGCGGCCGCCAAGGTCGTTCATACGGCGAATCAATTTAGCTCGTCGATCGTCATCCGGGCGAACGACGAAGAGGTCAACGCCAAGTCGATTCTTGGCCTCTTGACCTTGGCAGCCTCGAAAGGAACACACATCACAATAATTGCAGATGGAGAGGACGATGGCGACGCCGTACGTACCTTGATCGAGCTGATCACCAACAAGTTTGGGGAACCGGAATGAGCCGGAAGGAGATTACGGGATCGGGCGTCAGCCCAGGCATCGCAATCGGCAAGGCTGTTGTCCAAGAAACAAGGCCGATCCCGGCGTTGAGAATTCCGCTTGCCGCGGACAAGATCGATGAAGAGATCGCGCGGTTTCATCGCGCCGTTGAAGCTGTCGTATCCCGAATCAAGCGGAATCAGGCGCGCGCAGAGAAGACGTTGGGCCATGAATATGCGGCCATCTTTGAGGCGCACCGTTTGATTGCTCAAGACCCGGCCATTTCCTCACCCGTTGAGGAGATCATCCGTTCGGAGCACGTCAACGCGGAGTGGGCGCTCGAACAGGTCGTCGCGAATGTGGTTGCCCGTTTTGAAAATCTCGGCGACCTCTATTTTGCCGATCGCCGCCTGGATTTTCTCGATGTCGCCACTCAGATTCTTCGCATGCTCCAAGGTCAAGACATCGATCGCCTCAACGATCTGAAAGAACCTGTCGTGCTCGTCGCAGACGAGCTCCCGCCCTCCTTGGCGGTGCAGCTTCCGCTCGACAAGATTCTTGGGTTCGCCCTCGAAATGGGCGGGCCGAGCTCTCACACGACGATTATCGCCCGTTCATTTGGAATTCCAACGGCTGTGGGGCTTCACAACGCATGCCACGAAGCCATGGAATCGCAGCTCGTTGCCCTGGATGCATTCGAAGGAAAGATCATCTTTGACCCCGATACCGCCGAGATTCACGCCTACGAGTCAAAGAGGCGGAATTATCACGAGCAACAAGCGCAGCTCCTGCACGTTCGGGACCTTCCAGCGGTCACGCGAGACGGCCGGAAGCTGAGGCTCCTTGCCAATGTGGATCTTCCGGTTGAAGTCGATCTCGCGAACCGCTGGAACGTCGACGGGATTGGCCTACATCGCTCAGAATTCCTCTACATGAAGATGAGCCCAGCGCTTCCATCCGAGATGGACCATCTGCGGTTCTACCGGGACCTGGTGCAGCGGATGGCGCCCCGTCCCGTAACGATTCGTACCTTTGACCTTGGTGGAAAAAAGCTCGCCCACGATATCATCGGAAATCCAGAGACCAATCCTGTGCTTGGACTCCGCGGGATTCGCCTATGCCTGTCGAAGCCCGATTTCTTCCGGACGCAGCTGCGTGCGCTCCTCCGCCTTGCTGGCGAGCAACCCGAGGGACGTGTACGGATCATGATCCCTCTCGTCTCCGGAATTGAAGAGTTCCGGATAACGCGTCTCTTCGTCCAGCAGACCACGGCAGAATTAAGGGCCGAGGGATTCGAGGTACCCGAGCACGTTCCGCTCGGGGCCATGGTCGAGGTGCCTTCTGCAGCAATGATGGCCACCGAGCTTGCCCAGGAAGCGGACTTCCTCTCGATTGGCACAAACGATCTGATCCAGTACACACTCGCGGTAGACCGCGCGAACGAGCTCGTCGCCAACCTGTATCAGCCAAGCCATCCGGCCATTCTCCGCCTCATTCGACAGGTCATTCTTGCAGGTGCTGCGGAAGGGATCGACGTTGCCATGTGTGGGGAAACGGCGTCAGATCCACTGATGGTGCCTCTCCTTGTCGGGCTTGGTCTGACCAACTTCAGTATGAATCCGCAAGCAGTTCCTGTGGTTCGCCACCTCATCCGTCACCTGTCCTACCGCGAGTCGGCCCACATCGCACGTGAAGCGCTAAAAATGACCACCGCCCGCGCGGTCGAGGAGTATCTCCTGGAACGCCTGGCCGTCCTGTTCGCGAAGATCAAAATCCGGATCTGAGGGAGGAACGATGCCCATCGTTAAGGTTCAAGAGGTTCCAAAGCCATGGGGTTCTGAAGAAATCTTTGCCCACACTGAGCTGTACGTCGGCAAGATCCTCTTCATCAGAGCCGGTGAAGCGTTGAGCTTGCAGTTCCACCGGGAAAAGGACGAAACGATTCGCATTCTTGATGGCGAGCTCGAGCTGATCGTTGGTGCCAACCGTGACGCACTGAAGACCGTCCTTCTTCAGCCCGGTGCGGTCTATCATCTTCCTCCCCTGACGGTTCACCGGATGATCGCCCGCACCGATACCCGCGTTCTCGAGGTCTCGACACCCCAACTTGATGACGTCGTGCGCCTCGAAGACCGGTACGGACGGGAAGGGACAAACACCCCCTAAGCCCAGCTTTGATCTCCTGCGCACAATCAGAACCCTGCCAGAGGACCGCCACCTCTTTCGTCGTGGTACCATAAAAGCTGGATTTTCTCATGCAGCGTCTGACCATCTCTGGTTGCCTGGTCTGTACCATCCTGTTAGGTGGGGGACTCCTGACCCGTTCAGCGCTGGCAGCCCCCCAATCGGCCACCAAGCCCTCCGCGTCAGAACCGGCACCACACACGCTCGGTGAAGCCGCCCGGCAGATCCGCCTCAGGTGGCCGGAAGGCCATAAGACCTTGATCACGAACAAGAACCTCACCGTGTTCTCTCGACAAGGTGGACTGACGACCGTGGTTCCCTCCCAGAGCGGAACGAACGCCGGCCCCGTTTCATCGCCCGGTGGTGCTCGCAATCCGGTGCCAGCTGGAACCACTGGATCCGGAAAGCTCTCTAAGAAGGCGTTGTGGCAGAAACGGTACCGCTCCCTTCTCATGCGCATCGCTCTCCTCAAGACGCGAATCAAACGCCTCGACGCCGCGATTCCACGTCTCTGGAACACGTTTTACGCCTGGGACGATCCGGCGTACCGGGACGGTGTCATCAAGCCAAAGCTCGACACGGCTCTCGCCCAGAGGCAAAAACTCAAGGCCGCTCTTCGTCGCGAGGAGGCGGCCCTCCCGAGATTTCTCGATCAGGCGCGACGGCATAGCATCCCTCCAGGCTGGCTCCGTGAGGTTGATAAAGAGCTTGCATCACGCAACTCGCACCAGCCCAGCCAGCGCTGACCTCATCGTCACATCGGAGCAATGGTAGAATTCGCGCGAGGACGGGCCGCTCCTTCCATTGGCCCAAGGAACAGTGAGACGAGCCCACACAATATGCCCGGCTCGAGCAAGGTTAGCATATGAAGACGTTTTTTATCGAAACCTGGGGCTGCCAGATGAACCGCCATGACAGTGAACGTCTTGCAGGGCTTCTCATGGCCGAGGGGCTCCGTCAGGCTTCAACGATCGAGGATGCTGATCTCGTCCTCCTGAATACGTGTTCCGTTCGCGAAAAGGCCGTTCAAAAGGTCAGGAGCCGCCTCGGTGAGCTCACCCATGCCAATCGTCATGCGGCCATCGGTCTCTGCGGCTGCGTTGCCGAGCAGCTTCACGACTCTCTTTTGGTCACGCACCCTTCTCTTGGCTTCGTGCTTGGACCGGGTCAGATCACGCACCTCCCGGAAGCGCTGAGACTGCTCAAGCAGAACAAACGAACGGTCTTTTCCGGCTTTGACGCTCCCGGGACAACATACACCTTCGACTCCATCGTTCGATCGAACCGGACGCGCGGTATGGTCACCGCGATCGAGGGCTGTAATGAACATTGCACGTACTGCATCGTTCCATACACCCGAGGTCCAGAGCGAAGCCGTTCACTTACGGACATCGTCAACGAGATCCGTACCTTGGCGGAGGAGGGGATTCCCGAGGTCGAGATTCTCGGACAGACTGTCAACTCCTATCGCTGTCCACAAACAGGCGCCGATCTCGCCGATCTTCTCGACGCGGCCTCCCACATTGACGGGATTCGCCACGTGCGTTTTCTGACGTCCCACCCCCGATATTTCGATGCCAAGCTCATCCACGCCATGGCGAACAACCCGAAGATCGCCCCCTACCTGCATCTGCCGGTCCAATCCGGTTCGACCGCAGTCCTGCGCCGCATGCACCGGCGATATACCCGCGAGCAATACCTTGAGCTGGTTCACGACATTCGCGCAGCAATCCCGCATATTAACCTGTCGACCGACATCATCGTCGGATTCCCCGGAGAAACCGCTCAGGATTTCCAGCAGACCATGGAGCTCCTCGCCGAGGTCCGGTTTGGGCAGGTTTTCGCCTTTGCATTTTCTCCCAGGCCCCGAACACCCGCGGCGCGCTACGACGGTAATGTGCCAGATTCCATCAAAAAAGAACGCTTGCAACACCTCTTCGCTCTCACCGACCGAATCTCGCTTGAATTAAACCAACTCCTCGTCGATACGACCGTAAAAGTCCTCATAGACGGACCCAGCCGGCGTTCACCTCAACACTGGCAGGGGAGGACACCCGACAACCGCGTTGTCAACTTCCCAAGACTCGCAGGTGAATCGGTCGGTGATTTTGTCCAGGTTCATATTCAGCGCGCCGGACCCCACTCGCTCTTTGGCGTGATCGCTGGTTGACACGTCTCCCTGCGCCGTCCCATAATCGATTCGCAATGCAGGGAGGCCGAACGATCGAATGATTATCGCAATCACCAATCAAAAGGGCGGCGTTGGCAAGACGACAACTGCGATCAATCTGGCGGCCGGCTTTGCTCAAAAGAAGCTTCAAACCCTGCTGATCGACCTCGATCCACAGGCCAACTCCACCATGTCCTTTCTCGACCCGCACTCGATCCACGACACCATCTATGACGTTATTCTTGGAAGCACGGCTCTTGGAGACATCATCCAGGCCACTGAAGTGGCCAATCTCTCGGTCGCGCCCTCAGCGATCTCGATGGCAAAGTTCGAGAGCGCCCTCACGGGCGAAATCGATGCGCCATTCCGTTTGGCCGACTGCCTCAAGCCTCACATCCCGGACTACGACACCATTATCATCGACACGCCGCCAACCCTTGGCCTGATTACCGTCAACGCGCTCGTCGCCGCCACCCATGTTCTCGTTCCCATCCAGGCGTCATTCTTCGCTCTGGAAGGGACCGATGACCTTCTCGAAACCATCGACAAGATCAAGGCTCGCGCGAACACTGAGCTCAGGCTCCTGGGTGTCCTCATTACGCTTTTTGACAAACGCACGGTTCTCTCCCGCCAGGTCGCCGATGAAATCCATCAGGTCTTCGGCGATCTCGCGTTCCGCACCATCATTACCAAATCCGTTCGTCTGGAAGAGGCACCAGCCCATCACCTCAGCATCTTCGAACATGCGCCCCATTCGAGCGGTGCCTACGAGTATTACCAGCTCTGTGAGGAGGTTCTTGAACGTGCCGGCGCCTAAAAGGGGACTTCCACCGCAACGCCGCATGCGGCACGACCGCCACTTCGTCGAGGAGCTGGCACAACGCATGGGGGAGGGGATTGGCCGGATGATCCCCATTTCGAAGATCACGAGCAACCAGGACCAGCCGCGATCGGCCCTCGGCTCAATCGAGGATCTCGTCTCCAGTATCAAAACGCATGGCGTCCTTGAGCCGCTCTTGATTCGGAAAAGGCCGGACGATACAGGAACCTACGAGTTGATTTCCGGTGAACGCCGCTTTCATGCCGCCCTCGAAGCCGGCCTCAGCGAGCTCCCATGTATCGTCCTCGACGTCAGCGATCAACATGCTCTTGAAATCGCCCTCATTGAGAACCTCCAGCGAAAAGATCTCGCACCGTTCGAGGAGGCTGAAGGCTTCCAGACCCTCATCGACAAGTACGGCTACAACCACCAGCAGGTCGCCACTGCTGTCGGCCGTTCCCGCGTCACCGTCACGGAGACCCTCCAGCTCCTCACGCTCCCTCCGGAAATCCGCGACGCATGTCGGCATGCCGACATCACGGCGAAGGGCCTCCTCCTCGAAATCGCGAAGGCCGGTGATACCGATGCGATGCTTCGCCTCATTGACGCGATCGCGATGCAGGGGCTCGACCGCGCCCAGCTGCGCCAGCTTCGCAAACAGCTCAGTGACAATCCCACGCACACCGCGAACGCTGAGCCTGCCGCAACGAACGGCCAAGACAACCATGCCGATCCTCGTGCACCGCGCGTGAAACCATTCATCATCCGCTACCGTCATCCAGACAAACGGTTCAGTATTTCCTTGCGATTCAGAACTGAATCGGAGCAGCCGCCTGAGCCAGCCCAGATTATTTCCGCACTCGAGGAGTTGATCGCCGACCTGCGCCGCCAGCAATCCAACGATTCCAGCGAATCCTGAGGTTTTGACGCATCAGGGGTCAGCAATCAGCAAGAGGAAGAGGGGGATGAATCTTCTTGCAATTTTTGAGTGGATTGCGAATATCGTTTGCGAGTTTACATAATATATCTTATCGGACATTGCTATAGAGCACGTAACGTGTGGAAAATCGTCACCCTGTGGAAAAGCTGTGAACATTGTTGTGTGCCCCCTCTTCATTGATAGCGCACCAGCCCGCCTGCCGAAGCGAGCGGCACGCATGTGGCCGTCGCATGCTCGGTGGACGACCACGATCTCATAGGGGTTGAAATTTCGTTCGGTGGCCGCGTCTGTTTTGGGTTCCGGTGTAAACTTGGCGGCGTATGAGAGTGCTGCACCGATTGGCTCCGCTGAAGATTCACAGATACGTGGTCAGGGAAGTTTTCGTCCCGACTGTCGTGGGATTCTTTACGTACACGTTCTTGCTGCTGCTTCGCGCAATCTTCGTTGTACTCGAGCAGGTCCTCGTTCGTGGGGTTTCGGCTCGGGACGCCGGCTTGCTGATCTTGCTGTCACTTCCCCACGTCGTCGTGCTGACGCTGCCAATGAGTTTTTTGTTCGGAGTTCTCCTGGGGATCGGGAGGATGAGCAGTGAGAATGAGATTATCGCCCTGGAGGCGAGTGGTATCTCTCTCCGGCGGGTTCTTGTCCCCATCCTCTGGCTTGGGATCCTCCTGGGGGGAGTGAACGGGTATCTAACGTTGCATGTGATGCCGCGAGCGAATCAGGAGTTGGTGGGATTGAAGGTTCGGCTCTTTTCGTCGGCGAAAAGTCTGGGTGAGGTGGAACCAAAGATTTTCTATCAGATTCTGCCGGGAACACTGTTGTACGTCAGGGACATCAACAAGAGTTCCGGTAGCTGGAAAGGTGTGCTCCTTTTCCAACGCGGGATGCATTCGGAAGAAAACCTGATTGTGGCCAAGTCTGGACGGTTGGTCAATGCTGGAGGCTTGCAGGAAGCTCAAGGTGTTCGGTCTTCCTCTAACAAGGTTTCCCGGGTCAGCGGAGGAGGAGCACCGTGGTTGCTGCTTGACCAGGTCGTGACGCATCAGCTCAACGAGAGTAAGCCTCAGCTCTTTCGTGTCAACATCAATGAAAGCCAGCTCATTCGCCTGGAACGTCGGCGTGGTAACGAACATGTGCATTACACGGGCGGCATGCGCGCCAGGTCGACGGCAGATCTCTACCGTCTGGTCCGGGGAGGGGCAGTGGCTTCCTCCCCTTCCGGGGAGGGGAAAACCCGAGCCCAGGCGGCACGGCAGGCCTCGACGAGACGATTGGCGATGGTCGAGCTGCAGAAACGGCTCGCTATCCCTGCGGCCTGCTTCTTCTTCGGTTTGATCGGGTTGCCACTGGCGATGCGGTCCCGATCCGGGGGCCGGGGGCGTGGCTTCCTGATCTCGCTTGGGGTCATCCTGGCGTATTACGTGGCGTTGAATCATGGGGAGCTTCTTTCGAGGCAAGGCGATATCCCGTCTTGGCTTGGCGTCTGGATTCCGAATCTTCTGGTTGGTGCACTTGGACTTGCGCTTCTTTGGAAGAGCGGATCGTGGATCGGCGAACGCTCGCGGGGTGATGGGTGGCTGCGAAAGGCCTTCAAGCGTATCGGGCGCAGCATGCGCGAGATCTTTGAAAGGGTCAAGGCGGGAAAGGCGGCCGATGGAAAACTGACAGGCTCGATTCCGGTTGCGCTGCAACGGCGGCGCGTCTTTGTCGCATTTCCGAGCCTTCTTGACCGGTACATAGCCTCTCAATTGGTTTGGCCGCTGGCATTGGTTCTGTCGAGCACCGCCCTGCTCTATATTGTCGTGGATTTTGCCGACAAGATCGACGAGCTTGCCAAGCATACCGCGTCTCTTGGCGTCTTCGTCGCCTATTACTGGAACCTTGTTCCGCAGGTTATTCTTGACGTTGCGCCGCTCGCGCTCATGATTTCGGTTCTGCTCCTGTTTGTGGTTCTCGAACGCAGGATGGAGCTCACAGCGATGAAGGCCGGAGGTATTTCGCTGTACCGGGTCACGGTGCCGGTGTTGATCGTGGCCAGCTTTTCAGCACTGGGTCTTGCCGCACTTCAGGAGTCGATCGTGCCCCGGAGTAATCGCGAAGCGAAGGTCTTGCTTAATGAGATCAAGGGGCACAAGGGTCCCCGCTCCTTCATGGGAACTGAGAGGCAATGGCTGTTTTCACGCGATGGCTCGACGCTGTACAACCTTTTGCGGTACGACCGGCGGTCTCGAACGCTCTACCGGTTTTCTCTGTATCGTTTCGATGAAGACGGGAATCTAAGGTTCATCCTTTTTGCTGACCGCGCGAAATACTCCCATGGCGGTTGGGTCGCCGATTCCGGATGGTTCCGCCAGATTTTTCCGGATGGGACTGATACGTTCAAGAAAATCACGCGGCCGATGGAGCTCGACGTGCCCGAAGCTCCGACATATTTTGCGAACGACAGTAGGACGCCCGGCGAAATGTCGTTCGGTGAGCTGCGTAGATACATCGATGAGCTTGAGGTCTCCGGCTACCGGCCGATTCAACTGATCGTCCGTCTGTATCAGAAAATCACGTATCCGCTTTCGGCCTTCGTCATGGTCTTTCTGGCCCTGCCGTTCGGCCTGAACCGGAGCGGTGGCCGGCGTCTCAGTCCGATGCACGGTATCGCGTGGGGGCTGGGGCTGGGAATGCTCTACTTCGTGCTGGTGGCCCTGTTTGGAAAACTCGGCGAGGCCAACGCCATTCCGCCCGTTCTCGGGGCCTGGCTGCCGTTGCTCCTGGCCGCGCTGTTCGCAGCCAACCGGTTGACGACGGTCCGGACGTAGCTCAGACCGGGCCCGGGCTGACGATCAGATCGTTGTAGCGGCGGCGAAACGGGTGCAGATCGACGCCACGATGGCCTGGATGGTGACGGTTGCTGAGGAAAACCGCGATGAGGCCACTGGCGGGGTCGGCCCACACGGACGTTCCCGTGAAACCGGTATGACCAAACGCTGACGGAGGAAGGGTCCTGCCCGCCGAGCATCCATAAGACCGGGCTAGCTGCCATCCGAGCCCCCTCCCCTGCTCCGGGCTCTCCGGCGTGAGGTCACGCGTCGCCATGAGAATCTCCTCAGAAGAGAATAGCTGGGATGCTTCCTCGATGAACTGGGATGTCAGCACGAAGACGGCTCGTGCCGTTCCAAACAGCCCCGCATTTCCCGCCACACCGCCAAGGAAGCGGGCATTACCATCATCGGGCAAACCTTCATCGAGCGGCGGAATGAACCGGATATCGTCATCGCGGGACATCTGCCGGAGCAGCTCGATCTCCGCATCCGGCGCGATCGAGCCTCCCGCCACTGGTCCCGTCTGTGGACGGAATCCACTTTCGTTCTCGAGCCCGAGCGGACGCGAAACACGTTCGGTAAATAAACGATCCAGGGTGGACCCAAAAACCCGTTCCAGGATCTTCCCGAGGAGGATGTACCCGAGGCACGAGTAGACGACGCGGCCATCACCGGGTGTGGACCAGGAAATGTTCGCAAAGGCATCGAAAAGCCGTGATGGATCCCCTCTCGTTTCGGCGTAGAGCGGCTGCCACGCTGGAAGGCCGCTCGTGTGCGTCAAGAGGCTTTGCATTGTAGCGTTTCCAACGGCTGTGCCGTTGAGCTCGGGAATCAAGGTGTCAGCTCGAGTTTCCAGTTTCACCCGGCCCTCGCGCATCGCCATGAGGAAAAGAGGGGCGACGACGAGAGGTTTGGTCAACGATGCGAGGTCGTACCAGGTCTCTGGAATCGCCGCAACCCTCCGTGGACGCAACCTGGAGGCGCCCACCGCGGCCACGGCCGGTGCCCTTCCCGCACGCCCCCATGCGGCGACGGCACCGGGGAAAAGTCCGGCCGCGATTCCCCTCTCGATCAGCAGCGCAACGTCAGGATTCTCGGCCGAACGCCTGCCAAACGGAGATTCAGGCGGTTTGTCCACCGGACCTCTTGATCGGCATTGGGCGGCGATCATCGCCGACGTTGACGTAGGTGATCTCAGCGGCCGTGACATCGGCAACCGCCTCCCTGTCCCAGTATCTGGCCGCCCGCACCTTGACTCGGACCGTCACCGAGGTTCTCCCAATCCGGACGAGCTCGGTGTAGAACGATACGAGGTCTCCGACAAAGACGGGCTCGTGGAACTCAACCGATTTCATGGCGACGGTAAGGAGCCGCTTGGCCCCGTGGAGCTTTGCCTCCTCCGCACCGGCCTGGTCGATGTACGAGAGAATGACCCCACCAAAGATCGTCCCGCTCGGGTTGGTATCACGCGGCATCATCAGAACGCGGATCGCTGGCTCTTGAGCCGAAGTTTCCATCTCAGTTTCCTCCCCTCGGCACAGCGTTGCTTCACCGAGAGTGTATACCGAACCGGCTCTCCCGCTTCAATCATGTCTCGGATCATGTGCCAGGAGCCCCGCTCAAGAGCCGGTGAGCTCGTCCTGATAGGATAGACTGTGCCCGCATGATGGATGATGCGTGATGCGGTTTAGGATCTGGCTCCCGGAGATCGTTCGGGCACAGCCCACGGTGCGGTTTGATCTTGAGTACGGGGCGCTTGGGCGTGCTCCGGTACCGCCGTCCGAGATGAGTGAACGGTTTCTCGAGGCAGTCTCGGCGGCACATGGAACCTCCGTCACGAGTTCCGGTCCGATGTCGTGGCATTTCATGTTGCCGCACAGCACCCGCGTCTTTGGCATGATTCCGCGCCAGCTCGAGGAGGCCGTCGACGCTCAGATCATCGCCAAAGACCCGGTCAGCCGGTCACTCCGCCTGACATGCATCCCGTACGCAACACATCAGGCACACGCTGTGGGCATGGCGGGCGTCCTCATGCTGTCGGTGGCGGCATGGTTCGCCGGAGGACTGGTGACGGGCATTCCAGCCGGAATCGCGACCCTCGCTGCAGGATCGATGTGGTCCGTTTTCACGAGGGAGATGGCGATGCAAGCTCTGGGAAACCGGTTGCGCCGCCTGACCGAAGACCTCGGTTTGGCCCTTTGGCCAGAGGTTCCCGCTGAGGTCCTTCCCGTCAAACCACCGTACCTCTGAGCTCGGCCCCGTCTCGGATTCGCGTTCCTCGTGCCAAGACCGCCCGTCAGCCCGGTCAACGGCCGTTGGATGTCACGGATTCGGGCTCTCGTGTGATCTCGTCGAAGTTGGGGAGATCCTCCGGTGTGTCAAGGCCAAAGTGAATGAGGAATTCCTTCGTTGTACGGTAGAGAAACGGCTTCCCAACCACTTTCTTCCGGCCAGCGACCCGGAGGAGCTTCCGGTCGAGCAAGGTTCGTAAAACCCCAGCCGAATTCACGCCCCGGATGAAGTTGATCTCCGGGAGGGTTACCGGTTGGCGGTATGCAGCGATCGCCAGTACCTCGAGAGCGGCCTGAGAAAGCTTCTGGCGCGATGCTGTTCTGTGAAAAGCCTTGAGGTAGGGGTCCATGCCGGGCGCCGTCACAATCCGCCAGCCTCCGCCGGCCCGTTCGATGCGGATCCCGCGGCGTGGTGAGTCGTATTCTTGTTCGAGATCCGACAGCAGGGCTTCGACCACGCCGGCCGTCACATCGTTCCCTTCCCGCGAAAGCGCTTCGAGCAGATCGGGGATGCGCACCGGCTCCCCTGCCGTCATCAGGATGGCCTCAACGATGGGCGCGAGCTCCTCACGGCGCATCGGTTCCCCCTTTGCTTTCTTCACCGAACAGTTTGGGATCAATCTTGTGGCGTCCGGGACGAAGGTAAATTTCGGCAAAGATCCGCCGTTGCTCGGCCCGGATCGAACCGAGCCGGGCCAGCTCCAACGTCGCCACCAAATCTGTCACGGCCTCCTCGAGCTCCGCCCTTGAATGAATGCTCTTGAGCAATGGAAAGAGGCCCAATTCCCAAACCTCCTTCTGGAGAGCTCGCATCTTCTCCTCCAGCGAGTATTGCAACGGCCGCAGCTCCAACGGGGGCGGATGTTCGTCCGAGAAATGTTGCATGGCGGCTTCGTAGGCGGAGGCGAGCGCTTCGAGATCGATCTCTTCCCAGTCGAGCTCGGGTTCCTCATCATCCTCGAGCACCGGTATGACGCGCGCTGGCCAAAGGCCACGGCGGACCGCCTGTTTCTCAGCCAGTACCGCAGCGGCCTCCTTAGCCTTCCGGTATTCGAGGAGCCGCTCGACGAGCTCGGCCCGTGGATCCTCTCCAGTCTCGTCGCGGCCTGGCAGCAGCATGCGGGATTTGAGCTGTACCAGCCAGGATGCCATCCAGATGAACTCTCCGGCAATCTCGATGTCGAGCTCGGCCATTTCGGCCAGGAAGTCGTGATACTGATCGCAGATGGTTGCGACGGGGATGTCGTAGATTGAGACCTTATTCTTCTGGATCAGATGCAACAGGAGATCGAGCGGCCCGCTGAAGCTCGGAAGGTTGACCGGCGCCAAAAGAGAGCTTGCGGAAGAGATCTGCGTTTCGCTCATCTCGCAATCAAGGTGACGATCAGCGCCATGAACGGACGGAACACGATGTCGAACGCACCGATCCACAGTAAAAAGAAAATGACGAAAAACCCGAACGGTCCGAGCCGTTCGTAGCCCCTGGCCACCGGTTCCGGCAGAAACCCTGCCACGATTCCGGCTCCATCCAACGGCGGAATGGGAATCAGATTAAAAACGGCGAGAACGACATTGATGACGAGCATCGCGACCAGGAAGCCGCAGACGGTTCCGAGCAAAGTCAGAGTCCGGTGCGGTTGAGCCACGAGGTCCATCAGGGCTGCCTGACGGGTCTGTGGCACCAAAGCTTCCAGCAACCTCAAACTACCCAATGAGACGGCCGCAAGACCGAAGTTGGTCAACGGACCCGCGATCGACACGAGCGCCATCCCCCGACGGGGTTCGGCAAATCTGCCGGGACTGACCGGAACCGGCTTTGCCCAGCCGAAAACCGGCGCGTGGGCAATCGCGAGGGTGGCCGGAACGATGAGGCTCCCGAAGAGATCAATGTGACGGATTGGATTCAACGAAAGCCGTCCGAGGTCGCGCGCCGTTGTGTCCCCCAATGCCAACGCCGTCCGTCCATGCGCCACCTCGTGCAGCGACACTGAAATCAGCAGCGCGATGAGATCAACGGCAATCGTGATGAGAGCGTTCAAAGCCAGCACGCGGTCATGATACACGAGCTTTTGACGGACCGGGCGCGGTCTCACATTGAGCTCGTTACGCCGTGTGCCGCCTCTTTACTTTCGTCGCGAGACCGGTGGAAAGAGGAATGAAGCGCAGAGGCACCAGGCGGCGGAGGCAAAGTCTCCCCTCCCCAGTCATTCTGAGCACCCGCATGCCCCAGTTCGGGGCACCGGGACGGTGGGCTGCCGGGCATTCGGGTACCGTTTCTCTGGTTTCTCGAAGTTTGGATTTGTCAGGAGCTTACTATGCTTTCTCCCACGTGACGCAAGTGCTGTTCGTTGAGAGGAGGCGAAGCCTTCCCTCCACTGTCATTCTGAGGAGGCGAGATCCTTCGTGGCGCGCCTGTGGCGCACCGCTCAGGATGACAGGAAGAGGTGTCATTCTGAGGAGGCAAAGCCGACGAAGAATCTAGGCGGGGGTGGCCCGTCACTACGCATCTCACGCCACGCCGCTCAAAACCGTCACGACCGGAGACGAACCACTCTCTTTCCCCGCTCTCCCGGCGTTCTCAGCGAGACAGCTCTTGGATCGGTGGGAGAAAGACACGGCAGCGACCCGCTGATATTCAACACTGTCCCCATCTCGTGAGAATCCATCTGGAGAATCTTACCGCGGAGGGCGCGGGCAGCACAGAGAGAAGAGCAGCACAGAGGCACATGGGGCCGGAGACGGTCTGCCAGCCGGCCGATCGTACGCGTTTTTTCGTGTGGTTTCGCCGTTTCGCCCGCTTCCCGGGACAAATGCGATTTCGGCCCCATTCCTCGGAGTGAAGTCGGCGCCTTAGAATTTCTCGCCTCGTTGGCCTTCCCGACGGCGTAACGCCCTCACATGTTCATCATGCTGGATCCGTATCGATCATCACCTGTGTGTTGGACCCAAACCGCCGTTTCAGCTCTGCAATCAGGGCTTCTGTCAATTCGTGGGACCTCGTAAAAGAGACAGCAGGATCGATTGCCAGATGAAGCTCAATAAAGACCGTTGTACCGGCTCTTCGAGTTCGCAGATTCGAGAAACCGTGCACCTCGTCACCCAAGGTTGTGATCGCGTCGACGATTGTTTTCTCCAGCTCGCTCGGAAGTCCTTGGTCCAGGAGCTCATTGGCCGAGGCACGAAGGATGCGAGCCGCTTCATATACGATATAGACCGAAATGAGGATCGATCCGAGCGGGTCCCAGAAGTCACCCCCGGTCAAGGTGACGAGCCCCAGTGCAACGGCAGCAGCGATGTTGGTCGCAATATCAGTCAGGTAATGAAAGGCGTCTGCGCGCAGCGCCAACGATCCGGTTTTCTTCGCCTTGTATTTGAGATAGAGTCCCAGTCCTATCGATATGGCCAGGGATGCCAAAGAAACAATGATTCCAGGCATCGCCCACAAGCTCCGGGCACCCCTGATCAATTTCCAGACCGAGATCGCGGCCATCGCGACGCCTCCGCCTCCGATCAGGGTTGCCTGAATAACGCCGGAGAGCGCGTCAGCCTTGCCATGACCGAAACGGTGTTCTTCATCGGGAGGCTTTTCGGCAAGGCTGAGGAAGAAGACATTGATCCCTGAACAGGTCAGGTCGAGGAAATTGTCGACGGCAGACGCGAGCACGGCCAGCGAACCGGTCAGTATGCCGACGGCGATCTTGGCAAACGTGAGGAGGCTCGCGACAACGACCGCGACGATTGCGGCCCGGCGGGATTCCCCAATACTCATGATCCAGATACTCCGGCAACCAGACCCCTGGTGGAAGCCCGCCACGTGGCTGGCGTCATGACGAGGAGACCGGCCTCGCCTGATATCACGTAGCGGCTGAGCGGGCGGAGGCAGATTTCTTCAATATCGCCGTTGATGGCTGCAAGGACAGACGCCAGCGCCCTCTCGCTCCCCCTTCGGGGACTGGCAGCATCGCCGGCTGACTGTTTTCGAAGTTCCCTCACCTGAGGTTGCAGCATGCCGAGAACCCGGGATCTCAGCGCCTCGATCGATTCGCCGGGCGTTGAGATGATGCCGAGACTGCGCACACGAAAGAGCGGTATTGCAAGCTCGTCCATCAGCCGCTCGAGAAGCCCGGTGGTATCCGGTGGCAAACCGTCCCCTGCTCCGGAAAGGATGAGCGGATGTGCGCCCAGATCGAGCACCTCCCAGCGGACGTCCGGTGTGTCCACTCCATCCAGCCTGGTGACAAGGTGGAGATGACCGTCCACATCCGTGTGCCAACTCTGAAGGCGTGCGGAGATCCACAGATGCGCGTGGAGAAAGGTCCACACCGGCCCGGTCACACGGCGGCCGGACTCTGAAACCTCCAACGGCGGATGCATCTCCCACTTCATACCAGAATGCTACACTCGCCGTGTCCGGGATGCACGGCATTCGTACCCGCCAGCGGCGTGGGACGGCACCGTCACATAGTCAAAGGAGGCGATCACACGTGGAGTTGTGGGATGGTCAGATGGGTCTGTTCGATGAGAATCCGCAGCGGGAGGTTCCCCGGGACAAACTGATCGTTGTGTTCGATCTGGAAACGCAGCGATCGTTCCAGGATGTTGGCGGCCGAAGTCAGCTCCACCGGCTCGGTGTTTCCGTTGGTGTTGCCTACCGGTACGATGAGGACCGGTTCATCACCTATACCGAGGACACAATTGGGGATCTGATCGAGCTGCTCGGCGCGGCCGACCTCGTTGTCGGCTACAACATCAAGGGGTTCGATTACGAGGTTCTGAGGGGATATACCGAGCGGGATCTGCAAACGCTCCCAACCATGGATATCATGTATCATCTGGAATCGCGCCTCGGTTTCCGGCCGAAGCTCGACAGCGTCGCCAGCGCAACACTTGGCGTTGGAAAATCTGCTGATGGTCTCCAGGCGCTCGAATGGTGGAAGCAGGGGGAGATTGACAAGATTGCAGAGTACTGCCAGCAGGATGTCCGCGTGACGCGTGACGTGTACGAGTTTGGCAAGCGAAACCGTTTCGTCCTTGTGTCCCGTTTCGGTGGGCGGCCGCGCCGCGTGGATGTCGAGTGGTAGCTCGCCGGTGAAGGAGCGTTGAGCCATCCGTAACCGTCCCTTCCTTGTGACCGGCGCCAATGGGCTGATCGCCTCAGAAATTGCACGCCTGTTCGTGGAACGTGGTCCAGCTCCCCTCCTCCACATCCATCGTGAAACCGGACGAATCGGCTGGGCCGCGGAATGTGCTGTTCTCATCCGCGGGGATCTCACGCGGGTCCGGGACCGGGAACGGCTCAAAGCCGTCGCGTTGCGTCACGCACCGTTAGCGGGGGCGGTTCTGTGCGCGTCGGTCTTCTTGCCCTCACCGGTAGAAAATCTCCCAAGCCCTGCCGTGGTCAGAATGCTCAGGTTCAACCTTGAGATTCAGCTTCGCCTTGCCGCAGAGCTCCGCGATGCCCTGGCACCTGGCGGCAGAATGCTCTTCTTTTCCGATACGGGTTCGGTGCTTGGCTGGCCCTCGTACGCCGTGTATCTGGCTGCGAAGGCGGGTCTCGAAGCCGCCGCGCGATCCCTCGCCAGGACATGGGGACCGGATATCATCGTCAGTTGCGTCGCCCCAGGTTCTACCACCGGTGGGATTTCACCCGGATCAGATGCCATGGTCAAGATCATTCAGGAAAAGACGGCCCTCGGACGCCTGGCGCAACCGGGAGAAATCGCCAGGGCGGCGGTGGCGATCCTCGACCTCCCGGCATCCGTCGCTCAGGGTGCAACTTTTGTCATCGATGGTGGCCGCCGTCTCTTTCCCTGAACGAACTACCCTGGCACACCGAGCTGTTTGACCAGCCGAATCAATCGCGGGGCATCGAAGCCCTGTTTGGTGATATACGCATCGGCGCCAGCCTCGAGCCCAGCTACACGGTCTTCGTCCGTGTTTCTTGTCGAGACGACGATGATCGGAAGACTGGAAAAACGCTGGTCCCGGCGGAGCCGCCGGGTCAGCTCGAGGCCGTCCATTCCAGGCATTTCGATGTCCGTAATCACACAGCTAAACTCCAGTGTGTCGAGAGCCTTCAGCGCCCGTGCAGCCGATGGCACCGCCACGACACTCAAGCCTGCATCCTCGAGCAACCCCCGGATCATCTCCCGGGTCACGCGCGAATCATCGACGAGAAGCACCCGAATTCTCTTGACTTCTGTCTGTGGTCTCGTGGGCCCCGCCTTCAGACCGTGAACAGGATGGGTGCTGAGCAGGAATGGAGAAAGAACGGGCACCGGTCTCCCTGAGGGTAGCAACACCGCCGCATCAAAGATGAGCGTCTCACCGTGCGGAGCTGGCAGCGGGTGCAGGAGAACATCTTCTTCGTTCCCGACTGCATCCGCCGCGATACACAGAACCATGCCACCCGTCCTCAGAAAAACGAGCACACCTTCCGCAGATGGGCTCTCACCAATGAGCTCACTGAGGCGGTAAAGAGCGACCTGCCGGCCCTCATACTCGACCGTTTCAGCCTTCCCGCTCGATGCGTGCCGTTTCAACCTCTCCGAGGTCCGGTATCCAATAATCGAAGCCGAAGGAACGGCAACAAGAGACGATCCAGCTTGAAGGATTCTCACCTGTTCGTTTCTCTTCGAGACCGGTGCGAGAACATGGACGGTCGTGCCTTCCCCGGGTGAGGATTGGAGCCAAACCTGCCCGCCGATCCGCTGCACGGTCGCTGCAACGGCATCCAGCCCAATACCCCTGCCAGAGATGCCGGTGGCACGTGTTTTGGTCGTGAATCCAGGATGAAAGAGGAGGTGAAAGATCTCATCATCCGGGATGTCCGGCAGGTGCTCACGTTCGAGCAGTCCACGTTGCCTTGCGGTTTCGAGCACGCGTTCCCGGTCGACCCCTCCCCCGTCGTCGGCGATGGTGATTTCAACCATGCCACCGTGGCTGGCCGCACCGAGCACAATGCTCCCAATTGGATGCTTGCCGGCCTTGATCCGTTGTTCTGGTGGCTCAATCCCATGATCAACGGCGTTTCGAATCAGGTGGACCATCGCCTCTTCGATGACTTCGAGAATGCGCCGGTCGAGCTCGACCTTCCCCCCCTTCACCGTCACATTGACCTGCTTGCCTAGACTCTCGGCAAGCTCACGAGCGTGGTGAGCCAACCTCATCAGAAACGGCCGTAATGGCTGAAGCTGAAAACGAAGGAGGGTTTCGAGCTGGCGCTCAGCGCCGTGGAGCAGCTTCCGTTGGCCGGAGTCAAGCTCCAGCGCGACCCGGCTGAGCGAGGCTGCCAACGTCGCGAGCACCTGTTGCGGTTCCGGGTCGTTGACACTCGTTTCGGCGTAACGGCTCAGGTGGCGCAAGCGCTCGATCAGCGTACTGGCGCCAACGGCCAAGACTCTCAGCCGGATCGCCCGGTCGGCAACCTCATCGAGCCTGGAAACGGGGATCCGGGCCACGGTGACATGTTGCCCATATGCTGGGGCGGCCGGTTCCACACTCTCTTCAGGCTCCCGTGCCTCATGACCTGTTTCTTTGGCGGCAAGACCTGGCTCATCGCTTCTTCCCGCGCTCGCATCGCGAACTTCCTGCAATGTCGTTGTCAGCTTGTCGAGCAACGCGAGCATTTTCTGTTGGAGGAGCTGTTCCTGGCTGGCAAGCAGGGTCTCTCCCTCATGGCAGAGGTCGGCGAAATGTTCCAGCCCCATCATTCTGCCGGCACCCTTGAGCGCATGAAGCTCCCGCCGGGCCTGATCCATCACGGCTGAGTCAGTCTCGACCCGGGGTAACAGGTCAAACAAGCGCTCGATCCGCTCTTCGGCTTCGCCGATGAACAGGACGAGCAGATCGTCGGGCTGAGAAGGCATCTCTAGATGTGAGTCCAGTGCCTCACGTTGATATCGATCCCCAGGATGCCATCAAAGCTCGCCTCGGCGTCCGGAATGTACGTGGCCACGGTAAAGCAACGCTCATTGGTCAGCAGCGAGTCGTACACTGGGGTCACGATCGACTCCTGCCCGTGCAGCATCCCCTGAAACCAGGGCCGGTCTGCATAGACCTTACCGACTCCAACTTCATCTGGAAGGTCACCTTCCGCGATCAACGCAGCGTTGACACGAAAGCCGACCATGGCACCACGCTTATCGACAACGTAGGCAAGCTCCACGTACGGGCAGGCGTTGACGAGCTCCTTGAGCACGCCTTCCACAACCTCTCCATGGATCGTAAAGCCACGCAACCGCTCCGCCCAGCCCAACAGGACGTGTTTCAATGACCGGGGAGAATCGATCCTGAACGCCTGGGTCAGGAGCTGAATCGACAGGGCAACCTGACTGAGCTGATCTGCAGCACCGGAAAGCTCCTTGAGGCCCTCTGAGGCCCGTTGAATGACCTCCCGGACATCCTTGACAGTCAAGACGACCTGATCGGAGGCGGTCTGCTGTTCCTGAGTCGCCTGAGAGATCTCTCGCGATGCATCTGCCGTCTCGGTCAACGCATCCCGAAGCTGTTCGATGGCCTGTGCTGCCGAAGCCGTTTGCTCCAACGCCTGTGTGGCAGCTTTCCCACCCTCCTCGGTTGCGATGACAGCGGCGCGTAAGGACGATGAGAAATCATCGAGGAGCGTGCGCACCGATCCGACGGATTCTTTGGAACGCTCCGCTAACCGCCGGACCTCTTCGGCAACGACGCCGAAACGTTCCCCGTTTTCCCCGGCTGCGGTCGCCTCGATGGCGGCGTTGAGAGCGAGGATGTGGGTCTCCTGGGCAATTTCATTGATCAGATCGAGGATGCCGTAGATCTCCCGCGAGCGCTTTCCGAGCGCTTCGGTCCGGCTTGCGATGACCTGCATCCTCTCCTGCACGACTTCCATTCCACCGAGTGCTGCATCGACCGCGGCAGCTCCCTCGTTGCCGGCATCCGCTGCGCGCCCGGCCAGTTGCGCCTGGTTTGAGGCGTTATTGGCAATTTGAGCGGCTGTCCGTGCCAGCTCCTCCATCGTGGCGGTGATCTCGACGACGGCTGCGGCCTGCTCGGAGCCGCCGGCGGCGAGCTCAGAGGCCGTTTCGTGAATTCTCTGCGCGGCCGTCGCGACCTCGACGGAGTTGAGCTGAATTTGGCGAATCAGCCCGTCCAACGCCCGGACGGCCGATCTCACCTTGACCTTGAATTCGGTGGACAGCGGTCCACGCGCCTCGGTGGTCCTGACGAGGTCGCCTTTCTTGAGATCGTTGAGTGCATCTTTTAAAGCGCCACACTGTTTGGAGAAGGCCCGCTCGCTTTCGATCCTCTCTTTCTCGGCGTGCTTCTGCGGGATGAAGACTGCCAGAACATACGCCAACACGCCTAAAGCGGCAATGATTGGGAAGGCTCCCACCGCCCAAGGTGGTGCAGCGTCGGGCAGCGCCCCCTCGAGGACGGCGCCCTCGGCAAGGATGCCCAGTGCAAAGAGAATCAAACCAAGCGTTGATGTTGACATGCGTTTTCTGGCTGGTGCACTCATCTCACCTCCACGCTGTGAATCCGGCAGCTTTGTGCCCCGGGCTTCGCCTCATCATGATGTTCACAACCCTTCGAGACTGGCAAAGACCACATTTTCAAGGTTGACACGATAGATTTCCCGGTCAGCCGCCTCCATGAGCCGGACCGTGAAGCCGGCTTCACCGGCGCTGTCCGGATCCCACTCGAAGGTCTCCAGTTTGAGAGCATCATCGACGGCTAACCCAACCGTCCGTTGGGCCGTCCCAGAATCCGCACGGATCACGACGAGCAAGGGACGCTCGCCAGGATTGAACGGTCCATGTCCCGCCATCAAACTGAGATCCAGAACGAGGACGGGCTCGGAGCCGACTCCCGCCAACCCGAGCACTTCAGGAGGCACATGAGGGATTGGGTGGATTTCCAGCGCCCGGATGACGCGCTGGACATGCCTGGACGGAATCGCATACATGATCTGTCCCACCCGGACGATCAAGAACGTTTCTTCCGTTTGGCGGGCCGGTTCTTTCACACGCTGCATAACAGCCTGAGGATACCATCTCGATTCGTCTTGAGGTGCACGATTCTCACCACCGCAATCTGCACCGGTTTCTTGCGTTGCCTAAGGCACGGAGATGCTCGACATGCTTCCGATCATCACAGGCCCGAAACATTCGATCGTGGCACAATCTCATCCGCCAGAATCGCTTCTATCCGGTTGCTACCAGGCAGCCCTCATCAACGGCTGTGCGTATGTGGCAAGGTTTGTATGGCTGGGGCGGTGGCGGCTGTCTGAACCGGATGAACGGCGTTGTGGTCCTGTTTCGACCAGTCGATCTGTGATCCGTGCATGCTGTGCGGCACGAGGAATACAGCCATCATGACGAGCCAGCCTGCAACGACCCATGACGTGCGTGGACGGCGGCGCAGCGAAATAGCCAGGGCTGGAAGCCATGCCAGGAACGCCAACAACGTCTTGTTGTCGGTCAGGTCATATCCGTACGGCCATCCAGTCCAGTACGCTCCAAATGCGTGGTACTGCACGATTGGCCCGAGGATCAGGCCGCCGGCGAAGAGCAGCAACCCCCCAATCAGAATCGGCATGCGGACACCACGCTCCGGCCACATGACCGCTCCGAGTAAGGCCCGTGTCGCAAACAGCATGCTGAGAAACATGCAAAGGATATGTGGCAGGAGGACCGACAACGGGACAGCACCCTTGAACCGGGCAACCAGTGTTCTGCTGGAAGGAAGCACGGCTGCAACACTGTGGGGAGGCCTCAGCACGAGGTGATACTCAACCTTGCCCGCCGGGGGTTGGTGCGGGATCGCGGCGGTCAGCGTACCGTCCTTCTCGGTGAGCGGAATCTGCTTCCACGGCTCGGACGATGGATAATGGCGCCATACGAGAATGCCCGTTGTTCCCGTTACAGGCACAGGAACCGCAACGATGAGCCCGCCCGGCCCACCGTGCGTTCGCGGCAATCTGACCGTGTACCGCTGGCCGGCGATGATCGTGCTCACATGGGCTGGATGTGTTGGCCCAGTGGCGCGTTGAAAATAGGCCAGCGCCAGTGTTACACATAAGGCGAGCAGCCACATCCAGACCGGGGATCTCAGCCTCTTCATGAGGGAAATGGTACGGCATCTCTCACGAATCATGGCTCATTCGTCAGATGTTTTACACCCAGCAGACATTTCAAGGCGTTGAGGGGCCGCACATGGATGTCCGGCTGAGATTGACGGGGGTGACACGAAATTTCCCACCCCGTTTCGTGATGAGCTATCTCACCTTACTCAGGCTTGTTTCGATCGTCTCGAGGAGTGTCTGGATACGGACCGGCTTTTCTAAGAAGAGGACAGACGCCGGGAGCTCTCCGACATTCCCCGGAAGTCCACCGCGGGGATATCCGCTCATCAGGATGGCCGGAAACTGAGGGTCCCGTTGTTCCCGCACTCGTGAAATAATGTCGAGGCCGGAGCCGTCTGGAAGTTGCAAATCCGTCAGAAGCAGATCGAGATCATGCTCTTCGACCGCCTTGACCGCTTGGGCAACTGTGGCAGCGGTGACGGTCTCGTACCCGGAAAAGGTGAGAACATCTCGCACCGAACGGCGCACCTCGTCATTGTCGTCGACGAGGAGGATTCTGCCACCGGGGCTTTGCGCTGCAACGTACGGCTGCGCATGTGACTGTTCTTGCACCTGCTCTGCCGGGCTGTTCTCGTCAAGCGGCGGAAAACCGATGATGAAAGCCGTGCCCCCGCCAACGACCGATTGCACTGAAATGTGTCCCCCATGCTGCTCTACGATGCCTTTGACAGACGCCAAACCAAGCCCGGTTCCTCCCTCCGCGGCCCGCGTCGTGAAGTACGGCTCAAAGATCTTGTCGCGCCGCTCGGGCGCAATGCCCTCCCCCTCGTCCTCGACCGTCAGAACAACCTCAGGCTCCCCCGAAAGGTCAAAGCGGGTCGTGATCCTGAGAGCGCCCCCATCCGGCATTGCCGTGCGAGCGTTGGAGGCAAGGTTCACGAGAACCCGTTCGAGCTGCCCACGGTCTCCCAAGATCGGGGGCAGATCCGGGCCAAGGTCGAGCGAAACCGCGATGTCATCCCCAACGAGTCTTTGGAGGAACGAGGCGTTATCGCGGACGAACAGGTTGAGGTCAACTGGAGCCGGTTCAAAAATCTGGCGCCTTGAGTACGAGAGCAGCTGTTGGACGAGATTCGCACCACGTTCAGAGATGTCCACGATCTCGGAGGCGAGCGCATGGATCGCGTCCTCCTGCGACTGAGCCCCGATCAAATCGGCGCACGTCACGATTCCCTGCAACATATTGTTGAGGTCGTGGGCCAAACCGGCGGCAAGACGTCCGATGGCTTCCATCTTCTGAGATTCGAGCAGCGCCTCCTGAAGGCGCCTCTCCGCAGTGACGTCGCGGGCAACCCCCTGAATTCCAACGACCTTGCCATCAACGACGAAGGGATGTTCGTACGCTTCCAGCAACACCGTGCCTCCGTTCTTGTGGCGGATCTCGAATTCGAAGGCAGGCCTCGGCGCTTCACCTCGCAGGTGTGCGTGCGTCGCGGCACGGGCCAGATCATTGATACGGTTCCCGGTCGCGAACCAGTGGCGTTGGCCCAGCCATTCCTCGACGGGATACCCGGTGATGCTTTCCACCGATGGAGAGATGTAGGTGACATTTCCTTCCTGGTCCTGCGTGTAAAAAAAGAGGTACGGCGTTCCCTCAACGAGGATCTGCATCCGGTCCTTGGCCCTTTGAAGCTCCTCTTCCGCTTCGCGAAGCTCCGTCACGTCCATCATGGCGCCGATCATGACTCGCCGGCCGGAGGTCTCCGCAGGCTTGATGGAGCGGATCCTCTCATGGATCCACCGCATCTCTCCGCTCCGAGCGTTTTGCAACCGGTAGGTGACTTCCACCTCCTCCGGCGAGTGGACGGCCTCGTAGAACGCGTCCACCATCTTCCGCTTGTCGTCTGGATGAACGAGGTTGAGCAACATGCCTGGATGAGCCGTCAGCTCTTCCGGGGGAATCCCCGTGAACTGCTCGATCGATGGGCTCTCAAAGATGCTGCCGTACTCGAGGCCATGACCCTCGACCCATTCGGCGACGTAGACCGCGCCGGGCATCGTCTCGACGATCGTTTTCAGGATTTCTTCGCTCCCGCCGAGTGTGTGCCGCCCTTCGTTCTTCTGCGTTCCGTCTTGTGCCATGCAGTTATTTTACCGCACATACAATGACGTGGACCCACATGGGTCCACGTCCTCATGCTTTTCTCCAAGAACTTAGTGAGCTCAGTTTCCGAGAGCCTTCCGGATCATCGCCTCGATGACACCCGGCTCCTTCTCCTCGAGCTCGTACCGGACGTTTGCCAACGGCTTGTTGACCGTGATGATCCGGCTCAAATCGATCGGTGTACCTTCAACGACGACATCGGCCGGAGTCGCATTGATCGTCTCTTCGAGCTCCTTGACTTGGTGCTCCCCATACCCCATCGCCGGCAGGATGTGGGCGGCATTCGGATACTTCTCATACGTTGCCTTGATCGATCCCACAGCGTACGGACGTGCATCGACGATCTCGGCGGCGCCCGCGTTCTTCGCGGCGAACCAGCCGGCCCCGTACGTCATCCCACCGTGGGTCAACGTTGGACCATCCTCGACGACGAGAGCCCGCTTGCCGCGGATCATCTCCGGATCGTCGACCGTGATCTTCGAGGCGCACTTGATGATCGTCGCGTTTGGATTGAGCTTGCGGGAATTCGCTGTCACGAGCTCGACATCTTCCGCCTTGGCCGTATCAACCTTGTTGACGATCAGAAGATCGGCCATCAGCACGTTGGTTTCACCGGGGTAATAGGTCAGTTCGTTCCCGGCGCGGTGCGGATCGACGAGCGTAATGTGGAGATCGGGTTTGTAGAACGGTGTATCGTTGTTCCCACCATCCCACAGAATGACATCTGCTTCCTTCTCAGCCTCCCTGAGGATCTGTTCGTAGTCGACGCCTGCGTACACGATGAACCCGTTGTCGATGTGCGGCTCGTACTCCTCGCGCTCCTCGATCGTGCACTGATGACGGTCGAGATCCTCATAGGTTTCGAAACGCTGGCAGGCCTGCTTGGCCAGGTCTCCGTACGGCATCGGATGCCGGATCGCAACGACTTTTTTACCGAGGGCCTTGAGAATTCGCGACACGTACCGTGTCGTCTGGGATTTTCCGACGCCTGTGCGCACGGCCGTAATGGCGATCACGGGTTTACTCGAACGGAGCATCGTCTTGTCGGCCGAGCAAACCCCAAAGTGCGCGCCCCAAGCGATGACATGACTGGCTTTGTCCATGACGTAGGTGTGTGGAACATCGGAGTAGGAAAACCAAACCTCGTCGACAGCGTTGTCCCGAATAATCTGTTCGAGCTCCGACTCAGGCCGGATGGGAATCCCGTCCGGATACAGTGAGCCCGCAAGCACGGCGGGATATGTCCTGCCCTCAATGTCAGGAATCTGCGTTGCGGTGAATGCAACCACCTCGTACGCTTCGTTGTCCCGGAACAGGCAGTTGAAATTGTGAAAATCCCGTCCTGCCGCTCCCATGATCACGACCTTCGTTCTTTCCATGAGACACCTCCTGAACTGTGCACGCCCCATGCGTGCGCCCCGCCGGGCGGCGGGAAATCGCCGGGTAAGGCTGAACCGGCGATGTCATGCGCATCCTATCAAGTTTGGGAAACCGCCGTTTACTCCCATTCGATCGTACCGGGCGGCTTCGAGGTGACATCGTACACCACCCGGTTGATCCCCGGCACCTCATTGACGACGCGGCGTGCGATCGTGTCGAGCACCTGGGGTGGGAACCGGTACCAGTCGGCCGTCATGAAGTCTTCCGTCGTGACTGCTCTGACGGCAAGGACCTCCTCGTACGTCCTTTGATCCCCCATCACGCCAACGCTTCGCACCGGCAGGAGCACACACAGAGCTTGGGAGATCTCCTCATACAAACCAGCCCGCCGGATGACATCGATCACGATACTGTCCGCGTGCTGCAACGTGTGGATCCGATCCGCTGTGACCGGGCCGAGAATACGAACTGCGAGCCCTGGGCCTGGAAACGGATGACGCCAGACAAAATCGTGCGGCAATCCGAGCGCTTCGCCAACCCGGCGGACCTCGTCCTTGAACAGCTCGCGCAGCGGTTCCACGAGCTCGAGCCCAAGCCGGGCCGGCAGCCCTCCAACGTTGTGATGGGTCTTGATCACCGCCGCCGTGCCACGCACCCCGGACGATTCAATCACGTCCGGATAGAGCGTGCCCTGGGCCAGGTACCGGGCATCGGGAAACCGTTGCGCTTCTTCTTCGAAAACCGCGATGAACTCGTGGCCGATGATCTTCCGCTTTTCTTCAGGGTCAGAAACATCTTCGAGGGCGCTTAAGAAACGATCCGCCCGATCGGCACATTGGAGGGGGACGCCGAGCTCGGCGAAGCGTCTCCGGACCTCCTCGGCCTCTCCCAGCCTCAGCAGCCCCGTATCGACAAAGATCGGGATCACACGATCGCCGATCGCCTCTTGGAGCAGCGCTGCCGTCACCGAAGAATCGACACCTCCTGAAACCCCGCAGATCACCCGCCCCTCCGGGAGCGACTCGCGAAGATGCTCAACGAGCTCGCGCCGAATTGCCGCCGGTGTCCACTCCCGCCGTGCACCGGTCAACGTCACGAACCGTTCCAGCAGTGCCGCCCCGTGCTCAGTGTGGCGAACCTCGGGATGAAATTGCAGCCCAATCAAGCCCCGTTGAGGATCTTCCATCGCTGCAAACGGTGTGTTTCCGGTCCTCGCCGTCCGCTGGAAACCGGCGGGTAATACCTCGACCGAATCGCCATGACTCATCCACACCCGCTGTACGGATGGAGTGCCATCGAAAAGCAGGGAAGATCCAGTGACGGTCAGCTCGGCCAGGCCGTACTCACGCCGGTCCGACGACCGGACTGTCCCACCCAACATCTCCGCCATCGCGTGCATGCCGTAACAGATTCCGAGAACCGGAACACCAACGGCGAACACCGTGGGATCGGGCCGGAGTGCGCCCGGCTCAAAGATGCTGGCCGGACCTCCAGACAACACGATCCCGATCGGGTCGTACCGGCGAATTTTCTCACCGGGGCAATCCCCGCGTTCAATGATCGTCTTGACGCCGAGCTCCCGGAACCGCCGCGCAATCAACTGGGTGTACTGGGACCCAAAATCCAGGATCAGGAGAATCTCATGATGCATGCCGCCTCCAGGCCCGCATCATATCTGAATCTCCGTTCCCCCGCCCCGCGTCCCCTTCCGAAGGCTTGCTTCTACCCATCTGTCCAAGAGGTTTCTCCCGGAGATCGCTAGGAACGCAGAGGAAGGGAAGAGTCTCGGTTCCTCCCGCCCAGATTCTTCGTCGGCTTCGCCTCCTCAGAATGACATCCTTCCCCTGTCATCCTGAGTGGTACGCGCAAGGCGCCCAACCGTTCCCTGTCATCCTGAGCGGTGCGCCAAAGGCGCGCCGCGAAGGATCTGGGTGGGGGCTATCCGCTCCGTCTCCGGTCAGGCCCAGACTTCTTGGCGTCGCGCTTTGAGGATTCGCCCATCCCATCCGCCGGCGTTATTGACAGTTTTCGCGAGCGTGGTTACCCTGCGGGGGCGTCGGACGTTGATTGCCTAGGCATGCCCGGCGCGAGGAGAAAGAAGAGATGAGCGACCCAGCAGACAGTGACGGCAGCAGTACGAAACGTCCTGGCGACGTGCCGCTGCCACGACGCCTGCCGCACCGGGTTGCGTCCGGCCAGGAAGCGGGGATCACCGGATTGATTTCCGGCTAGCCCCGGCAGATTCCTCCCGGACCGGCCCCACCTGCGGCGGATTCGGGAGGCGATCATGACAACTCAGATCCTGGTTCCGGAGATTCTGGAGCTCCTTGAGCACGACGACTTTGACAGCCTCCGGGAGTTCTGTATCAAAGAACACCCGCGGGTCGTCGCGGACCATCTCGCATCGCTCGAGCCTACCGACATCTGGAAGGTGCTGAAGCATCTCGATGCCGAGCTTCGAGCCGAAATCTTCAGTCACTTCGAGGACGATCTCCAGATCGAGATTGCGGCGACGCTCCCCCGGAATGAGCTCGCCCAGCTCCTCTCGGACATGCCTCCCGATGAGCGTGTGGACCTCTTCAAGCAGATCCCACCCGAGCGCCAGGAGAAGGTCCTCCCCGCCCTCGCGCAGGCCGAGCGCGAGGATATCCGCCGTCTGGCCGCCTACCCCGAAGGAACGGCGGGCTCGGTCATGACGTCTGACTACGCCTCATTACCCCCGGATATCACGGCCCAGGAGGCGATCGACAAGCTCCGCCACGAGGCGCCCGACAAGGAAACCATCTATTACGCCTACGTCGTCGACTCCCAGCGCCGTCTCCTCGGCTTCGTCTCGCTCAAGGATCTGATCCTCGCCGATCCGAACACGAAGCTCGAGGACATGATGCAGCGCGAGGTCATCTTCGCCAGGGCCACCGACGACCAGGAGGAGGCAGCCCGAAAAATCCAGAAGTATGACCTGATCGCGTTGCCCGTCGTCAACGGCAACGACGCGCTGGTCGGCATCATCACCCACGACGACGCCCTCGACGTCATCACGCAGGAACAGACCGAAGATATGGAAAAGATGATGGCGATCGGAGGCGCTCACGAGGCCGGCGTCTACCTGGGAACTCCGGCATGGGAGCACTTTAAGAACCGCGCCGGCTGGATCGTTGGCCTGGCCGCCCTCGAGATCGTCTCGGGCTGGATCATCCACAGCTATGAATCGACCTTGAACCACTTGATGATCCTGGCGCTGTACATGCCGATGGTTGCCGATACCGGCGGGAACACCGGGAGTCAGTCGGCGACCGTCGTGGTCCGTGCGCTCGCCCTCGGCGAGGTTCGTCCCAAAGATCTTTTTCGTGTGCTGTTCAAGGAGCTCAAGATCTCCGCCATGCTCGCCGCCGTGCTCGGTGTGCTCTCCTGGGCGAAGGTCATGTTCCTGTCCCATAACTCGTACATTCCGCCCGGCTTCTCCCTGCTCCACATCGCCGAGGTCATCGCCATCGCCCTTGCGGTACAGGTGGTCACAGCGACGCTCATCGGCGCGCTTCTTCCCCTGATCGCCGCACGGCTCAAACTCGATCCGGCCGTCGTGGCAAGCCCGGCGTTGACGACGATCGTTGACATCACGGGCCTGCTGATCTATTTCACGACGGCCCAGCTCATGCTCGGCATCTGACCGGAGGCCTTGGCAGATGCCGCCGCTGCTCATCATCAAGACCGGTCAGCCGGACGAGGCGATCACACGGCGCTTCGGGAGCTTCGAAGATTGGACCCTCGCCCGGGCCGGGCTCAGCCGCGATGAAGCACAGATCGTCAGCGTCTTCCAGGGTGAGCCGTTGCCCGATCCCTCACGGGTCAGCGGTGCCATCATCACCGGATCCCCCGCGATGGTGACCGAGCGGACGCCCTGGATGGAGCGTACCGCGGCGTGGCTGCGGCGGGCCGTTCCCTCTGGGCTGCCCGTGCTCGGCATCTGCTTCGGACATCAGCTCCTGGCGCAGGCGCTCGGCGGCCGCGCCGGCGACAACCCGCGGGGACGCGAGATCGGCACGGTCGAGGTCCGGTTACTTGACGCCGCCGGTGAAGATCCACTGCTCGGCGGCCTCCCGGACCCTCTCACCGTCCACGTCACCCACGTGCAATCCGCGCTGACGCTCCCGCCTGCAGCCACCCGTCTCGCCGGAAATGGCCACGAGCCGAACCACGCCTTCCGGGCCGCTCTGCAGGCGTGGGGGCTCCAGTTTCACCCCGAATTCACCGCTGACATCATGCGTGCCCTGATTGCTGGCCATCGGGAGACGTTGCTTGCCGAGGGGCTCGACCCGGATGAGCTGCTGAGCTCGGTCCGGGACTCTGCCGTTGGCCGGACGATCCTTGGGCGGTTCGCTGCGATCGCCCAAGCTCACACTCGCGCATAGGAAGCAGGGCCAAACGCCCCGCTCGCTGCGCGCACCCACGGGCTCAGCTGCGGTATCCTCCCGGTATGACACGGACGATTCCCGCCCCCGCCGAGGCCAAGCTGACGGAGAAGCGGTCGAAATTCTTCGCGCTGGTCTTTCCGGCTCAATCGCTCGATGAGGTCCAGGACCGGGTCAAGGCGTACCGGACGAAACACCGGCGCGCCCGTCACGTCTGCTGGGCGTGCCGGGTTCCCAGCCCGGGTGGCGCCATCGTCGAACAGATGCGGGACGACGGCGAAGTCGGCCACCCCGGACGTGTCCTCCTCGAGCTGCTCCAGCGTCGCGATCTGGCCGGCGGCATTGTCGTGGCCCGGATCTTTGGGGGCGTCAAGCTCGGCGTTGGCGGCGTCTCGCGCGCCTTCCGCGATGCCGCTCAGGCCGCGCTCGATCAGTTGCCGGAGTGACCCGGCCGGTTACCGCCGGTCAGGCGTGCTCAAAGTACGCGATCGTACGCTCGAGCCCCTGGTCAAGTGGAACCTTTGGTTCCCATGCGAGCAACTTCTTCGCCAGCGTGATGTCCGGCTGACGGACCTTCGGGTCGTCCTCGGGCAACGGCTCGAAGACGATCTTCGACTTCGAGCCGGTCAGCCGGACGATCTCCTCGGCGAACTGCAGCACCGTCATCTCCTTCGGATTGCCGATGTTGACCGGTTCGGCGTAATCGGAGTTGAGCAGCCGCCACAGCCCCTCGACGAGATCATCGACGTAGCAGAATGACCGGGTCTGCGAGCCGTCTCCAAAGACGGTCAGCGGCTCCCCGGCCAGTGCCTGGTTGATGAACGTTGGAACGACCCGGCCATCCCCGGCCCGCATCCTCGGTCCGTAGGTATTAAAGATCCGCACGATCCGCGTCTCAACACCGTGATGCCGGTGGTAGGCCATCGTTAACGCCTCGGCAAACCTCTTGGCCTCGTCGTACACCCCGCGCGGTCCGACCGGATGGACGTTCCCCCAGTAGCTCTCCGGCTGCGGGTGGACGAGCGGATCACCGTAGACCTCAGAGGTCGAAGCCAGCAGGAACCGCGACCCCTTCGACTTGGCCAGTCCTAGCGCCTTGTGCGTACCTAGGGAACCGACCTTGAGCGTCTGGATCGGCAATTTCAGGTAATCGATCGGCGAGGCTGGCGACGCAAAGTGCAGGATGTAATCCAGCCGCCCCGGCACATGAATGAAGTTCGTCACATCATGCTTGACAAAAACGAACCCCTCGCGACCAAAGAGATGCTCGATGTTCCGCAACGATCCGGTAATCAGGTTGTCCATACAGACAACCGAGCACCCCTCGTCGAGCAATCGTTCACACAGGTGCGATCCCAAAAAGCCTGCCCCACCCGTCACAAGAGCCCGCGGCCGTTTTTCCATGCTCACCTCCGCTGCGACCATACAGCAGCGCTCTCCCCCGCGCCAGTCCCCGTGTTTGTCAGGACACCGCTCGCCCCGGGCCGTCGGCCCTGAGCCAAAGATCTCCCTTCCATCATCCGGAGAAATCTAGTTTGCGACGCTGTCTCATTAACAACATGCGACATATGTAACATGCAGTACTACAATCTCTTACAATCATTACCAGCGCAACCACTCCTCCATCATTGTGAAACTTATGTAAACATCCTGTCCCACAAGGCAGGAGTCACTTGCATTGCGTCTTTTCGGATGCTATATAGAAGATAAGAAGGAATTGCCTGGTGTCCGGGACTGGAGGGGAACATGTTTGAAACCAAGAACACACAACAGGTCAGCGGCGTTTGTGTGCCTGACAATCGTTGGAATCGCTTCACCGTCCGCATCAGGAAATGGGTGATGCTGTGTATTCTCCCAGGCCTTGTGATGTTTGGAGTGGTCCCGGTTGCAACTGCGCAATGGCACGGCGGCAGCCCGCCACAAAAACAAGGCGCGACCGTCTACAAACCGGTCGCATTCGCAGTCAGCCCGCCGCTGCGCACGATTAAGCCGCTCCCCGTTCCAAAGAAGATTCATCTGATGCCCGAGCATGAGCTTCCCGAGGGCATCAATATGCCACCAAATTCTCCAACGGCTGGGAAAGGCCCATCACACGTCAATTTCGCCGATCAGACCAATGCCGGCACTGACAATTCCGTCTCGGCGCCAATCATGAACTTTGAAGGTGGCGGAGATGGACTGTCTGGTTACACGATTGCAAGTGAGCCACCGGATACTGAGGGTGATGTTGGCCTCAATTATTACGTCCAGTGGACGAACACGATGTTTACCATCTTCAATAAGTCCGATGGGAGCGTGGCATACGGACCCGCTGCTGGGAATACCCTTTGGAGCAGCCTCGGATCAGGCAACGAATGTGCTGATGACAACGACGGTGACCCGATTGTCCAGTACGATCAAATGGCGAACCGCTGGATCATGACACAGTTCGCGGTCTCGCAAACAGATGATAAGAGTCATTATTATCAGTGTATCGCTGTTTCCCAAACATCCGATCCCACTGGGTCGTATTATCTGTACGAGTATGCATTCTCTGATTTCAACGACTATCCCAAGATGGGCGTCTGGCCGGACGGCTACTACATCACCTACAATATGTTTGCCAACGGCAGCACCTGGGACGGGGGAGAGATCTGCGCCTATGACCGGACCGCCATGATCAACGGTGATGCCACAGCGGCGACCCAGTGTTTTGGGCCGTACTCGAGCTACGGCGGATTGCTCCCGGCCGATATGGATGGCCCCAACCAGCCGCCGTCTGGTTCGCCCGAATACGTCGTCGCCAAGGGAGGCGATGGACAAAGCATTCTCTTCTGGAAACTCACTATCGACTGGAGTAACTCGAGCAACTCTCACCTGGACGGCCCAACGACGCTCAGTGTTGCAAACTTTTCTGAAGCGTGTAGCGGGGGCACATGTATCCCACAGCCAGGCGTCAGCCAACAGCTCGATTCACTCGCCGACAGGATGATGTATCGTCTCGCGTACCGGAACTTCCCGGGCGATCACGAATCGCTTGTCGTGAACCACTCGATCACCGGCTCATCTGCCGACAGCGCCGTCAGGTGGTACGAAATCCGGGATCCCAACGGCACGCCGACGATCTACCAATCGGGAACGTACGAACCGGACAGCACCTCCCGCTGGATGGGCTCGATCGCCATGGATCACATGGGAAACATAGCCCTTGGATTCAGTAAGTCCGATGGCTCGTCCGTGTACCCATCGATCTATTACACGGGGAGGCTAGCCGGTGACCCGCTCAACCAGATGACTCAGGCTGAAACGAAGATCGTCGACGGAACTGGATCACAAAACGGGCACAGCCGGTGGGGTGACTACTCCTCGATGAGCGTCGATCCGTCGGACGACTGCACCTTCTGGTACACGCAGGAGTACTATACGACGACCGATGACTTCAAGTGGCATACTCGCATCGCCTCGTTCAAGTATTCGGACTGCTCGATCTGTACCGAAACGGCGCCTGCTTCGCTTTCGGCAACTCCGAACGGTGACAACCGGATCGATCTGAGTTGGAGCAGCGTATCGGATGCCACGGAATACCACGTCTACCGTTCGACGACGTCGGGTGGGCCGTACACCGAGATTGGGACATCGACCTCGACGGCATACAGCGACACCAACGTCAGCGGCGGCACGACGTACTACTACGTCGTGCGGGCGTACAACGGAGACTGTGAGTCTGATGATTCGCCGGAAGCGTCGGCCACAGCGACCGGTGCGTGCACGGCGGCTCCGAGTTTTGATGGGCTGCAATCGGTCACGAATCCGCAAGATACGACCTGCACCCTCGACCTCTCCTGGAACGCGGCGACCAGCCAGTGTGGCAACAGCGTCACGTACAACATCTACCGGGATACGACGTCGGGATTCACACCGGCTTCCGGCAACCAGATCGCGACCGGCGTGACCGGAACGAGCTATTCGGATACCGATAGCCTGGTTTCCGGCACGACCTACTACTACATCGTTCGGGCCGTCGATACCGGTAACGGCGCCGAGGACACAAACACCGTCGAGAAGAGCGGGACACCGACGGGGCCCGCGTCCACTGGGACGTGGAGCGATGACGTTGAGTCGTACTCGACGATCGCCGATGCGGTTGCCGTGGGTTACGCCCATGATGCTGCACAAGGAACCGATGACTGGCGCGTGGACACCGGGGCGAATCACACGTCCGGAGGCTCTCAGTCCTTCGCGTCGGACGACGTTTCGACTGTCACCGATAAGTGGCTCGTGCTCCCATCAAAACACCTCGGTTCCAACGCCCAACTGACGTTCTACCACCAGTACGACTTTGAGAACACCTACGATGGTGGCGTCATCGAGATCTCTACCGACGGGGGAAGCACCTGGTCGGATCTCGGCTCGGACATCACCACCGGCGGCTACAACTCGACCATCTCGTCGAACTACAGCAATCCGCTCGGTGGACGTTCGGCGTGGTCGGGGACTCAGTCGTCGTTCACGCAGGTGGTCGTTGATCTTTCCAGCTACGCCAACGATGACGTCTTGATCCGCTGGCGGATGGGGTGTGACTCGTCGAACGCCGGTGGCACGTGGTACATCGACGACATTCAGCTCACCAACGTCGCAACAGCGAGCAGTTGCACAACCGGTTCCTCATGCACCGATCCGGGCCAGCCGGTCATTACGAGCATCACTGACAACAGCGCGTGCGCTCAGGACGGTGTGCATGTCAACTACACGGCGGGATCTGGCGCAACGAGCCACGATCTCTACGTCGACGGTACGCTAGCTGTCAGTAACTACACGTCCGGTGCGCTGTACAACCCGGGCGATACCAACTCCCACAGCTACGTGATCCGGGCGGTCGATGGGAGCTGTTACACCGACAGCGCCGCTCAGAGCTTCACCGATGAGGACAACTCCCCGGCCACGCCCGCAGCGCCCAGCGTCAGTGACGACGACCAGTGCGCACAGACCGGCGTGACAATCAGCTGGAGCTCGGTCAGCGGAGCGACTTCGTATGACCTCCTGATCGACGGAGCAACGACAATCACCGGCGTCACCAGCCCGTACTCGTACAACCCCGGTGACTCCGCGTCGCACACCTATCAGGTGCGCGGCACGAACTCGACGTGCACCGGTGCCTGGTCGGCGGCGACCTCGGCATCGGATGCCGACGCGACCCCGGCCACGCCAGGTGCCCCGAGTGTCAGTGACATCTCGGCGTGCGCCTCAAGCGGTGTCAGCGTGTCGTGGGGCGCCGCAACCAACGCGACCTCGTACAACGTCGCTCGCGATGGAACGACGGTGGCGACCGGCATCTCTGGAACGAGCTACACCGACACGCCGGGCGACACCGCCTCACATACCTACACCGTGCAGGCGGTCAATGACAACTGCAGCAGCACGAGCGCATGGTCGGCGGGCACCGCTGGGGCCGATGCGGATCATTCGTTTGCCTTCGGCGGGATCCAGAGCGCGACCGACCGCGATGCCTGCGACGACACCGGCGTCGTGCTGACGTGGAACACGCCAGCTTCCTGGAACGATGGCGGCACGGGAAGCCGCAGCTTCACCGTCTTGCGCGGTGGCAGCGCGATCGCCAGCAACGTCTCCGAAGGCACGACATCGTACGTCGACACAACGGGAACGAACGGAACCACATACAGCTACAGCATCCAGGCGGCAAATGGCTACGGCTGTTCCACCGACGGTGGTACAACGGCTTCGGCCGCCGACAACGTCGGGTCACCGCCGACGTTCGACGGTCTCCAGTCGGTCACTGCGATGTCCGGTAGCACGTGTGGGCTCCGGCTCGAGTGGAACGCCGCGACCTCGAATTGCTCGGATGGCTCATCGATCGTCTACAACGTCTACCGGTCGACAACGTCCGGCTTCACCCCCGATTCGTCGAACCTGCTGGCAAGCTGCGTGACCAACCTCTACTACGAAGACACGACGGTTGCCGGCGGCACGACGTACTACTACATCGTCCGGGCCGAAGACTCTTCGGTTGGCCATGGCGGTGCCTGTAACGGCGGCTTCGAAGATACCAACACTGTCGAAAAGAGCGGCGTGGCAGGAAACACCACCTGGACTGAAGATTTCGAGTCCGGCTCGACCGGCTGGAGTGGAACCGGCTTGTGGCACGAGGTGAACAACACAGGCTGTGTCAGCCCGTCTGCCACATCGGGAACCCATTCGTGGTATTACGGTCAGGATTCGAGCTGTGATTACGATACCGGTTCGACAACGACCGGTACATTGACATCTCCAACAATATCCGGCGTTACATCGTCATCCACGTTGAGCTTCGAGTACTGGCGCGAAGTCGAGTCCTATTCCGGTGGTGGATATGACATTACAAAGGTCGAGGTGTCATACGACGGAGGATCATCGTGGACGCAGGTGTGGTATGAGGACTGCGCTGATAGCTCGGAGAAAGCCTGGACAGCGTCTGGTGATATTGCCCTCTCACCCCCCGCCTCGCCGAGCGATATGATCATCCGATTCACCTTTGATTCGGTCGACTCTCAGTACAACAACTATGTCGGCTGGCTCATCGACGACGTCACCGTTACAAACGTCGGTTCCACCTGCTCGTCTGGGACATCAGAACCCTTGCAGAGCTTCACCGCCCGCGCAACGTCGGGGCAGGTCAAGCTTGAGTGGGTCAATCCGTCGGGCGGTGTCTACGGCTCGACCAAGATCTGCCGCGACACCTCCGGCTATCCCGATGCGTCGTCGTGCACGCCGATCGTTGATCAGACCGGCACAACCGGGGCCTACGATACCTACACCGATACCGGCCTGACCAATGGGACGACGTACTACTACACGGCATTCGTCGACGATGGTGCGGGTAACCTCTCGCCGGTCAAGACCGTCTCGGCGACACCGTTCGACACGTCTGGCAAGGTCAAGTGGGCGTACAGCTCTGCTGCGACCTCGATGGCACCGAATGGCGTGTACCCAGGCGCGGCAGGAACCGGCGCCACATGGGCGGTCTCCAACGACCGTGTGCTGCACGCCATGAACCCCGCGGGAACCGGGGGCGATTGGCCACGGACCGGCAACTTCTCCTGGGAGCCGATGGCCATGAACGGTGCGGCTGATGCGCGGCCACCGGTCGTCCCGACCAGCGTGGTGTCCGGCGCCAGCCTGGTCGTCTTCCTCGGCTCCGAGGATGGTCACGTCTATGCGGCCAATGCCGAAAACGGCTCGACGTTGTGGCAGAGCGATCAGCTCGCCAACATCCTGCTTGCCGCCCCGGCCGGCATCTTCACGGACTTCGGCGGTGCCTATAACCTCCTCTTCGTCGGCTCACGCGATGCCGACGCGGACAACGCGATGTACATGCTCGACCCGTCGGATGGCCACACCATCACAAGCTTCAATAACGGCGGTGGCTCGAACGCCATCGGAATCATCTCGTCGGCCGCCACCGTGGATTACGCAAGCAACCGGATCTACTTCGCCAGCCGTGAAAGCTCGACGGGGTCATCTGATACGTTGTGGTGCCTGAGCTTTAATGGAACCAGCTTGAGCAAGGCCTGGTCGGTTCCACTGGGTGACATCGATGGAGCGCCAATCCTGTATGGAGACCGGCTCTATGTGGGCAACAACTCCGGCACCGTGTATGCGATCGATCCCTCCAACGGCCAAACGATCTGGTCCTACGCGACCAACGATGGCCCGGTCAAGGGGTACATCTGGCCTGAGTTCACGTCCTCCACGCCGCGCAAGCTCTTCTTCTCCACGACGAATGACGTCTGGGCGCTGACAGATAACGGCACATCGGCAAACCTCGCCTGGCAGCAGACCGGCATCAGCTCACCATCCAGTCCGCTCTTCGTCCTCGGTGCGACAAACCTCTACGTTGGATCGGGCGACGGTAAGCTCTATCAGCTCAATACCGCGGCCGGCTCGATCGTGACCTCGGTGACGCTTGGAGACGGATCTGCGGCCATTGGTTGTCCGGCGTACGACGTCGTCAATCAGACCGCCTACGTTGGATCGGAATCTGGCGCGATCTACGGAATCCAGCTCCCGCTTCAGTAAGGAGGCACCATGAAATATCGTTCGATTGGCTTTGTGCTCGTTCTCGCTGGTGGCATCGCCCTTTCCAGCGTTCCAGTCTCTGCCCAGACACACGGCTACCTTGGGCCTCCGGTTTCGACCTGTCCCCAGGTTGTCGTCAGTGCCGTCGAGACGCCAAACCAGCTCAGCCGGAACCGGTTTTCGGCCACCAAAACGACCGACCTCGTGTTTCACGTGCTCTTTCACGGCAAGTTGGACAAGGACCATGTCGTGACGCTGAAGATCTACACCCCACACGGGTTCCTGTACCAGCAACTCGACGTCCCCGTCGCACCCCAGAAGGGGCACACGCCGATGGGCAGCCGGCGGCTGACAGGGTACCCCTACCCCGTCCGGATCAAAGCCCCGCATTCCGTGACGTACAATCACGGAACGTACGACAGCGTGGATATCCAGTTCCCAGTCGCTGGAACCACGATCGTTACCAACTCGCTGTACGGCAAATGGAAAGTCCAAATCGTTCTGGACGGGGCGAGCAAACCATGCCCGCAAGCGGTATATTTCTTCATCGAGCAGTAACGTCCGGTAGGAGAAGCTGAATCGAGCGATCAGATAAGCTAGCACGGTCGAGGAGGGAAATGAGGATGGAGATGCAGATCACAAGGGCATCTGGGCTCGCGTGGCGAACGGTTGGGGGAGAAACGATCGTCATTCACCTCGCCAACAAGATGATGTACGGCCTGAACAAGCCCGGAGGACGGATCTGGGAAGCGATTGGTGACTCAACCACGTTCGAGAATCTCGTGCGCCTCCTTCCTAGAGAAGCTGGCACTGAGGACATTATGCGCCGGTCTCTTGAATCTTTCCTTGCCGGCCTGGCACGCGAGGGGCTCATTGTGACTGATGCCGAGTTTCAACAAGACGTTGAAGAGCCTGTCGGCCCCGCCGATCCGCGTATCACATGGCGCGAGGAGATTCGGCGTTTCGCCGGGGCATCGTGCGCCAAGTATCCCGGCGTTAGCACGATCTGCAGCACGAACCCCGAGCAGTGATGGCTCCAGCGCTCCAGAGCTCGGCGGCACGTACAAGCTCGACCTCTCCAGCCTCCCCACGAGGCTTCAAAGTCAACATCTCCGGGTTGATCCTCGAAGTGGCATCGCCCGACACAGACTGGCTGGCATGGAATAAGAACCGGTTCTCTGCCTTCCTCTCGGAAGAAGAGGCCTCAATTCTTGTCACTCATCGGCCTGATGCCGGGGAAGCGGCCTTTTCCACCTCTCCATCACAACAACGCATTACCCTCAAGGGAGCGTGCCACCCTCGATTTCTCGATACGGTGCTGATCGAGGTCTTACCGGCTCTTCTGGAACCCTCCCTGGTCGTGCACGGAACCCTGCTGCGCGATGGATCAAGGGCCTACCTCTGCTGCGGCCAATCGGGCGCCGGCAAGAGTACCCTGGCCGCCATGCTCCCCGAACATGCCCTGTGCGACGAGCTGGCCGCAATCCGGCCCACAGACGGTGGTTTCGAAGGGGTTTCCCTCCCCTACTGGGTCGCCCGGCCCGGATCGGCTCCTCTGGCCAGCGTCTTCATCCTCGAGCACGCCACCTCCCACCGGCGCACTCGCATCGCCCCTGGTGAGGCCGTCCGGGAGTTGCGCCGCCACATCTGCTGGCCTACCGAGAATGCGAATGCTATGATGGCCGCCTTTACGACCCTGACGCGGCTGGTCCAAGAAGTCCCGGTCTACCGCCTCGGCTTCCGAAAGGACCCCGGCGTCTGGGATGTCATCACGGAGCCCACTCAATGACCTCGCCCTTCGTCAACCTGGTTCGGCGAGCGGCCCGGGAGCACATCCCACTGGATGTCGCCATCGAGCTCACAAATCATTGCAACTTCCGCTGCGCCCACTGCTACATCCCTGACTTTGAAGCGCGCGACGGGCTGTCTACCGAACGCATCTTCGCTCTCCTTGATGAGCTAGCCGGGATGGGAACGCTCTTCCTGGCGTTGACCGGAGGCGAGCCCTTGCTGCGAAACGACTGGGCTGAGATCGCCCGCCGCGCCCGCGAGCTGGGATTTCAGGTGATGCTTCTGACCAACGGCGCCCTCATCGGCGAAGCGGAGGCCGACATCATGGCTGCGCTCTCCCTCCACGTGGAGATCAGCTTCCATAGCGCCGACCCCGCAACCTTCGACCGGGTGACCGGAGTCAACGGCTCCTTCGAGCGGGTGCTTGCCGCCGTGGAGCGTCTCGCCCGCCGGAACGTATCTGTTGAGCTGACCGTTCCGGTCACGACCCTCAATCGGGACGCGGCCCGGTCGGTGCCCGAGCTGGCCCACCGGCTGGGGGTCGAAGCCAAGGTCTACACCTCCATCTTTGCAAAAAAGGACGGCAATCGAGAACCGCTTCAGCTTCGCTTGCCCGCCGATGAGGCGGTGGCACTCCACGAAATTGGGAGGTCTACCTGCTTGCTCCCGGAAAATGAGGCCGGAAGGATCGATCCGGATGAGCCGCTCTGCGCTGCCGGGGTCCGCTACGCCGCCATTTCGGCCTCCGGCGAGGTACGGGGATGCACCATTCTCCCCGGTGCCGCTGGCAACCTCAACGAGCAAAGCTTCAGGGAAATCTGGGAAGGTTCGCCGTGGTTTCAAAGGCTGCGATCAATAACACCGCAAAGCCTCAAGAAATGCTCGACATGCACGAAGCTGGACTACTGTGGACGTTGCCACGCCGTAGCCTTGGTGGAGGACGGCGACCTCCTTGGGCCGTCGAAGAGCGCGTGTGACTTCGCTGAAGCCATCGAGCGCCGGCACCTGAGAGGCGCCTAATGCGGTTCTCCCACGCCCTTTTCGTTCTTCCGTGGGTGTTCGCCGCGACACCGGTCAAGGATGGGGATCTCCTTGACCCAGCGGAGCAGGCCTGCTCCCTTGCGGATCCGGCCGAACGTCTTCAAGGAAAGCATTCATGAGAGGTATTCCTCCCCGGGCGGTCTTGCTCCTGCCATGGATCGGCCTTGCTGCCGCCCGGGTGAGCGCCGGTTTCCGGAGGTACAGCCTCGACGAGCTGCCCGCGCGGCTATCTTCTGTGACACGGCTCCCTGAAGTGCTGCGTGACCCGCACCTGATTGTGGCGATCGTCGACCGGGCCTTGCGCTTCCTGCCTCCTCACCGGATGGGACGATGCCTCAAACGCTCGCTGTTGCTCCTCGACCTCCTGTCACGGTGCGGCCTCGAGCCGGAGTTCCACCTTGGTCTCGGGTTCGACGGGGACATCCGGCTCTGCCACGCCTGGATCACCGTCGAAGGCCATCCGGACCTGTCCGCAGACGGGCGTGGCTACCGGGAAATCCTGAGCCAGAGCATCCTCGATCAGCTCTCCCAACCCTCTCGAACCGGCCCCTCCCAGGCGGCAGCGTTGCAGTCGTAACTCCGCTCAGAATGACGCCCCTTCCTGTCATCCTGAGTGGTGCGCCAAAGGCGCGCCGCGAAGTATCTGGATGGGCGGACCGCAAGACTTCACGCACGGAACGCCCCGCTCAATGTCATCCTGAGCCGCTCCATCCTCACCATGTCATCCCGAGCTGCTCCATTCTCTCCATGTCATCCTGAGCCGAAGGCGAAGGATCTGGGAGGGGGGCTGCTGATGGACAGTGTTGAATCCATCTGATCCTTCCTCTGCGAAGCGCTGCGACCTCTGCGGTTGCGTTTTCCTCGCGGTCGTTCCCCCCCGCCCAGATTCTTCGTCGGCTACGCCTCCTCAGAATGACACTGGGGGAAAACCTTTGCCTCCTCAGAATGACACTGGAAGGAAAGCCTTCGCATCCTCAGAATGACACCCTCCCCTGTCATCCTGAGCGGCGTGCCGGAGGCACGCTGCGAAGGATTTCGCCTCCGCAGAATGACGCCCCCCTCAATGTCATCCTGAACCGCTCAATCCTCACCATGTCATCCTGAGCCGAAGGCGACGGACCCAGCCTCCTCTCAACGAACAGCACTTGGATCATCCGGAAGAGGGTTGGGTAACATACTGATACCTCGCTACTTCGATAAACCGGACAAACAGTACCCGAATCCCTGTTCGTCCAGCGTCCCGGTGGCCGCCCTGGGGCATGTGGGTGCTCAGAAGTCCAGGCTCTCTCCGTAGGCCAAAACGCGCGTGTCGAAGCCGTTTGCCCGCGCCTTTGTAGCGAACGCATCGGGATCGACATTGATCACGTCGAACGTCTTGTAATGGATCGGGATGACCATTCTCGGCTGCAGGAGCCCGGCGGCCTTGAGCGCGTCATCGATCCCCATGGTGAAGTTGTCGCCGATCGGGAGAACCGCAACGTCGATCGGCGTCATCTCACCGATCAGCTTCATATCGTAGAAGAGCCCGGTATCACCCGGGTGGTAGAGCGTCTTTCCGTCCATCGTCACGAGGAACCCGCACGGATTCCCGGTGTAGGTCCCATCCGGCGCGGCGGAACCATGATGGGCGATCGTCAGTTTGACCCGTCCGAACGGGAACTGGTGAGCGCCTCCGATATGCATCGGGTGAACGTCCGCTCCCTGAGCGGCGCAGTAGTTGGCGAGCTCGAATGGCGCAACGATCGTGGCCCCGTTTGCCTTGGCGATCGGGACGGCGTCCCCAAGGTGGTCACCGTGGCCGTGCGTCACGAGCACATAATCGACGTGGATCTCCTCCGGAG
>WGCW01000151.1 GCA_015493585.1 Acidobacteriota bacterium | reverse complement strand
GTCCAGGATACGGGCTCAAGCGGGCCCAGCTGGGGCAGCAGCGGGGGTGGCATGGGCACGGTGTCACTCGAATCACTCTCGAACTCACTCTCGTCGACGCTGTCGAGCCTGTCCTCCGCCCGATCCTCCGGGGGTCGAGGAGAGGGATGAGGACAGGCTCGACAGCGTCGACGAGAGTGAGTTCGAGAGTGATTCGAGTGACACCGTGCCCATGCCACCCCCGCTGCTGCCCCAGCTGGGCCCGCTTGAGCCCGTATCCTGGACGACGTACCAGTGGGGCATGGGGACCTCTCCAAGCGGCTCCATCTGAGCGAGGAACGACCGGTCGAGGCCAAGCGCGACTGCGTAGGGAAGCAGCTCGTCGAGGCGGTCTCTGGCTTCTTCCAGAGAGCCGAGAACGTGCAAGTGTTTGAGGTAGCGTCCGAGCGCGCGGACCTTTTCGTAGATTTCGGCACCGGCGGGTGTCCGGCGGGGCATGAACGGGGAAAAGATCAAGCCCAACACGGTGACGGCAACGGCGGCCACGATCGGAACGATGGCAGAGCGCAGCCCGAGGATCCCGCCGATGTTGAGCCCCACGGCCCAGAGGGCGAGTAGCACGAGGGCGGTGAGGAATGGGATCGAAGCGGGGCGGGCGCTCTTGCTCATCAGCTTCTTCTTGCCGATCGCAAGGGTGAGCAGGAGGAGCGCCAGGTCAACGGCGAGGATGAGAATCCCGGCGCCGGATTCGATGCGCGGCAGGACGGCGAGGACGAAGACGGCGCCCCACAGAAGACTGATAGCGATCTGCTTGCCGCGAGCGGCGTTTGGGCTTTCCGCGTACCATCCGGCCTTGACCATCGCCTCGCTGACATCTTCCTTGAACTTGGGGATGGTCGTGTAGAACTTGGCCTTGAGGTCGGACACGTTGACCGAGCTTGGAGCTCCGTGGAGTGTCAGCCCGTTGAGCACCGTCCGTTCCCACGGGGTCAATGGCCCGCCCTCGGTCAGACGGTGAATCGTGATCTCCTGGTGCTTGAAGATCCCGAGGACCCTGTTGGTCGTTTGCTCGATCTGGAGGATGCCACGCCGCGCCAGGTCGAGGATCGTTCCCAGCAGCTCGGGAAGGCCGACCACGCTATCCAATCCGCCGGCCAAGGCCGGGTCGACACCCTCGGGCGGTTTCGTCAGGTATTTGATCCGGAATGAGGCGTCCGGATCGTGGCCGTGGTGAATGAAACGAACGACGTGAAGCGTTGCGCCTCCGAGGAGGATCACGAGCCCGAGCCACCAGACACCGACGCGGTTGACCCACTGCTTGAAGTGGAAGCTGCGTGGGATGATGCCGGTGGGGAAAGCGACCTGAAGCTGCATCGCGTCGCCCGGCCGCAAATTCTGGGCGGTGGCGTGAACGATCCCCTGCGGATCGGTCCAGACGTGGGATGACGAGCTAAACGTTGCCAGCCTGGCGCGGATGCGATCCGGCGAGATGCCGGGCGGTAGCCGGAGGGTGGCCTCGGCGAAGCCGATCCGGCTTGGACGTTGCGGAAACACGCAGTTCCAGCGCAGGGTATCGAGCTTGGAACCGGAGCGGACGACACCTTGGGCAAGGTAGGAAAAGACGAAGGTGACGTGGGCGTCGTGATAGGGAGGGTCGCTGGGCCGGCGGGACCGCCACTTGACAAGGACGGTATTGCCCGACGTTGTCACACGGTAATGTCCGACCGCATTCAGATTCCCGCGCGTGTACGGGCCGAACCCGTCCTGAGCCAATGTGATGTTGCGGTACCCCTCAACCCATTTAAGCGGGAGATTCCGGTACCCGCCGTTCCAGGCGCCGTTGAAGACATACCCGAGATGTTCCGTGACGTGGAGGTCCCCAGCCTTTGTCAAAACGAGATCGATCTTGAGATGGTCCCAGTGGAGCTCGCGGGCAGCCAGGGGTGCCGAGATCAACGTCAGCAGAACGACGGCGGTCAGCGTGCGTCTCATCACAGCCTCCGGGATATGATCTTGGAGCGAGTATATCCCAGCCCGGACGAGGGTGGTCAAGCCATCTGTGTCGTTCTGAGTCCTGAGGAGCCGAGGTCGTTCGCGGCACGCCTTCGGCGCACCCCTGAGGATAAGGGGAGGAGGTGTCTGAGGAGGCGTAGCCGACGAAGAATCTGGGTGGGGGGAACGACAGCAGGGAGAACGCAACCGTGGAGGTCGCAGAGGTACGCGGAGGAAAGCTCAGATGAATTGAACACTGTCCCCAGCTCCGCGGTTTTGACGAGGTCCGCGATCACGTCTTGGCCACAGAGGGCAATAAGGCATGGCCGGCGCATCCGGGCCCCCCACCCAGATCCTTCGCCTTCGGCTCAGGATGACATGGAAAGAATGGAGCGGCTCAGGATGACGTGGGAGGGTGTCATTCTGAGGAGGCGTAGCCGACGAAGAATCTTGGCGGGGGGAACGGCCAATTCTCTTTCCTGGTTCGCCGCTGATATTCAACACTGTCCCCATTTCGTGAAGATTCGCGTGGAGGATCTAACCG
>WGCW01000150.1 GCA_015493585.1 Acidobacteriota bacterium | reverse complement strand
TTTTCCCCACCCGCCCGTGAGGTCTCGGACAGGGAACAGGGAGAGGGAGACGACAGAAATACTCGTTCCCCCCACCCAGATTCTTCGTCGGCTTCGCCTCCTCAGAATGACAAAATGGGAAAACCTGCGCCTCCTCAGGATGACATATCCTCCACCTGTCATCCTGAGCGAAGGTGAAGGATCTGGGTGGGGGTCGGGGGCACTGGCCGTCTCTTGCCACTTCTCTCACTCAAGAGGATCGCTCGGGCTTCGCCAAAACCAGAGCTCGAGTAGGGGACATTGGTGAACAATGTGCCAATCACCGGACCCGGCAGCACTCTCTGCCCTAAGCGGCGGGTGGTGAGTAGGCGCTCGACACTCCAGTGGCGATCGAAGGCGAAGAGATGGGGACCGGAGGAGGGCTTGGCGGGAATGAAGGACATGGCTCGCTCCGCGAAGCAGTGATGATGGAGAGGACAAGGTTTCGCTGGAAATCGCGCCGCAGGGCTGCTGGACCGTGGATTAGCAGCAATCCAACCTGGCCGGGGCCAGGCGGCAAAACGTTATGCCTGGCCGCACGCAAGAGTGATCGTGGGTCATGGTGTTCGGGTCCCGAAAAATCTGACGGAACCGGCTCCTCTCCGCCGGAACCCAACAAGCGGGTTTTGCGTAGTTCTCCATGGGGGTTCACATGGACGCACAGACAACATCACGCGCGACCATCGCGGGGGTCCTTGACATTGTGGCCGGCGTTATGGCGCTCACAGGCGGAGCGGTCATGGGGCTTGTCGCGGCCGTTGGCATGGGCTTCCTCTCCCGGGTCCCCAACGACGCTCCGCTGGCGGGATGGCTACCGATGGCCGTCTTCGGTCCGTTGGCCCTAATGCTGGTGGGGTCCGCCACTCTGTCGATCGCTGGGGGCATCGCCGCGCTCAAACGTTCCAGTTGGGGCTGGTCCGTCGCCGGAGCCGCGGCAGCTCTCGTCGCCTTCATTCCACTTGGCGTCGCGGCGCTCGTTCTCACCATCATGGCCGAGAGCGAGTTCCAGCGGCCCTCGAAGGAGCCGCCCCCGGTCGTCCCTGCGGGGGGCTGAGCCAATCTCAGCTCCGGATGCCTGAAATGGACGCGCCTTTGATCGTGCCGTCCGTGGCGACTCAGTCCAGCGCTGTCCCTTGGCCGGTGAGCAGGCGGCCGACGCCCCAGTCGTGTTCGAAGGCGAAGAGACGGGGGCCGGAGGAGGACTTGGCGGGAATGAAGGACATGGCACGCTCCGCGAAGGCGGTAATGGAGAGTGCGGGGTTGACGCCGAGGTTGGCCGGGATCACCGAACCGTCGCACACGAGGAGGTTCCGGTACCCGAACGCGCGGTTTCTGAGGTCAACCGCTCCCTCTTCCTGGTTCCGGCCCATGCAGCAGCCGCCAAGGATGTGGGCGGTTGTGGGCCGGTTGAGCAGCACCTCGCCGGTCATGTTACCGGGAATCGCGTTCATGCGCCGGGCCAGGCGGCGGGCGAACTCGTTGGCGATGGGAATCCATGTGGGGATCGCGCCGCCCTCCTCGAGCTCCGAGATCAGGCGGCGCCGGAACGGCGGCAACGCGCTGCGACGTACGCGTAGCCGCAGGCTGCTCTCCAGGTCCTGCATCACCACCAGGATGATCGAGCGCCGGGCGAAGCCCAGGGGGAAGGCCACCCGGAGGTAATCGAGGGGGTGCCGCACCACCTGGCCGAGCCAGCGCAGCGGCCGCGGCACCTTTCCGCCGCCGTCGGTGAGGATGGTGGCCAGCAGGCCCATCGCGTCTTATCCGGCGGGGTAGCGGTCTGCCTGGATCTGCGTGTGCTCATCGGGAAAGACGCTCGACGAGGCGGCAATCCCCCGTGAGTAGTCGGCCTTCCGGTCGCGGGCCATCACGCCAACGATGGTCTCGCTATTGGTACGAACGCCGCTCCCCACTTTCGACGAGAGCCGTGGCAGACGGCCCTCCCGCCGTAGCCTGTCCAGGAGGCGTACGGTCCCAAGCACTCCGGCCGCCACAACGACGCCGCCAGCCCGGACCCGCTTGACGGGCCGCCCGAATGCACCACGCACCGGCCGTACGCCAAGCTCGTAGCCCGCCCGGCCATCCTCCGACAGCGGGCGGATATCCAGCACTTCCGTCTCGGCCACAACACGCGCTCCGAACCGCTCCGCGAAGTACAGGTAGTTCCGGTCCAAGGTGTTTTTGGCGCCGACCCGGCAGCCAATGAAGCAGCCCCCGCAGAAGTTGCAGCCCGTCCGTTCGGGTCCCTCCCCGCCGAAGTACGGATCGGGGACCGTCCGCTCCTCCTCCCCGAAGAACACTCCGACTGGGCTTGGGGTAAAGGTTCCCTCGCGCCCGTACTCGGCGGCCGTCTGCCGCAGCAGCTCGTCGGGCTCGAACAGCCTGGGATTCTCCACCACGCCGAGCATTCGCCGCGCCAGCCCGAACCACGGCATCAATCCCTTCCTTCCGCCCATCTCCCGAATCAGCTCCCGCTCGAAGAACGGTTCGAGCGGCACAAAAAGCGTGTTGCCGTAGACCAGGCTGCCGCCGCCGACCCCGGCCCCTCCGAGCACCGTCACGTGACGCAGCAGATCAATCCGCTGGATCCCGTAGCAGCCCAGGGACGGCGCCCACCAGAAGCGGCGTGCATCCCAGCTGCTCTTCGGTAGATCGTTCGGTCCGAAACGCCGCCCCGCCTCGAACACCGTGACCCGGTACCCTTTCTGGGCCAGGCGCATGGCGGCGACGCTCCCGCCGAACCCGGATCCCACTACCGCCCAGTCGGCATCAAATCCAACGTCCATCAACCCTCCGCCACCGGAACCGTTCTGCGCGTCAGTGTACAACCATTGGGAGGTTCTCGAACCCGCCTCGTTCCCTCGCGATCTATTCCGGCCGGTGATACGGCAGCCAGCGCCGTGCTCTTCGTGCTGAGCCGCTGCCAACAGATTCCCCAAGATACGTTCGCAGCTCAACCTTCAAAGCCCAACGCTATCATTCGTCTCACCGCTTTCGCGACGCTCGCCCATGAAGCATACGAGCGAGCCCCCACGGGCCGGCCATTCGGCGCCGGGCCGATGCAGCCGCCGGTTTCAAAGCTGGCCACGGCGCGCGGCGGACCTGGAGCCCTACTTGGCGATCGTCAGGAGAAAGACGAGCTTTTCGGTGGCCTTGACGGCGTGAACAAGCCCGGCCGGCATCACGTAGAGCGAGCCTGGCATGGCCTCGTAGGCCGTCCCATCGAGAACAATCTCCCCCCGGCCCTTGAGAATGTGGATAGTCGCTTCAGATGGAGCCGTGTGCTCTGCAATCGCCCCCCCCTCTTCAAGCGAAAAGAGCACGACCTGGAGCCTGGGTGATGCGACCAGCGTCTTGCGAACGGTACCCTGCGGCGCGGCTTCGTCTTGATCAAGGTGAAACACGGCCGGTTGGAGCGGCTGAGAACTCATGGGACCCCCCCGGCGGGGAGAGGATTCGCCCTCTCCCCGCCCGTTTGGATTATGTCAGCACTGGCTTGACGTCCCGCTTGACAAAGGACCTCAGCGCGGCCAGGGTGATTGGAACAGCACCGAAAAGAATAAAGATCAGATCAGCAGCAATCCTGATCCACTCGAGAACGTGGAACGTGCCGGTCATCGTGAATGCCAGGCTCCTCGCATGCCAGTAGCCGTGCGTCAACACGTCCCACAGCTGAAGGACGCCAGCCGGGAAGAGGTCGGTCAGCACCATGAGGGCCAACCCGATGTTCAGACCCCAGAAGCCGAACTTGACCAGTTTGGCCGTCCCCCGCCACACCTCGTCGCTCTGCATTGCTCTGAGGGAGAAGACAAGGACGGCGAGCGCCAGCATGCCGAAGACACCAAACATAGCGGCATGGCCGTGATTGAGCGTCAGGGTGGTTCCCATCTCGAAGTAGGAAACAATCGGCATGTTGATGAGGAATCCGAAAACGCCGGCCCCAACAAAGTTCCAAACACCAACGGCGATCAGGAAGTTGATGGCCCATTTATGCTGCGCGGCCGTCGCCTTCATGCCGCCATCGTCTTCCCGCCTGGAGAGGCGGATAAAGTCAAAGGCATCCAACGTGAGAAGGGTCAGCGGGACGACCTCAAGCGCGGAGAAACACGATGCGAGCCCCATATTCAGAACACCCTGCCCGGTGAAATACCAGTGGTGCCCCGTTCCGATAATGCCGCCGGTGAGAAAGAGAATGGCGTCGAGATACACGAGGCGCGTGGCATTCCTGGTTGAAACGAGACCAAGACGCCGGAACATGATGGCTACGAGGACGGTCGCGAAGAGCTCGAAGAACCCTTCGACCCACAGGTGGATGATCCAGAAACGCCAGTTGTCGATGACGGCGAAGTTCGTGTGTGGCCCATAAAAGAGCGCCGGAAGGTAGAAGACGGGAATGGCCACCGCCGCGTACAGGAACAGCGCGGACAGCGCCGACCGGCCCTCTTTCTTGATGGCCGGTTTGAGGGCCCTGAACATCAGGAACAGCCAGAAAACCAGCCCCGCGGCGAGGAGCACCTGCCAGAGGCGCCCCAGATCGAGATACTCCGAGCCCTGATCGCCAAGCCAGAACCAGAGCTTGCCAAGCATGTTGTGCACGCCGAAATATTCGCCAGCCATGCTACCCAACGACACGATGAGCAGCGCGACGAACAGCACGTTGACGCCGAGTTTCTGTCCTTTCGGCTCACCTCCACCCACCCATGGCGCCAGGAACAGTCCTCCCGCAACCCAAGCGACTGCGATCCAGAAGATTGCGAGCTGCAGGTGATAGGTACGGAGCAGGTTGAACGGGAGGATTTTGAGGATGAAGCCGAGCCCGTAGAATGCGCCCGGTTCCACCTTGAAGTGCGCGAGAGCGCCGCCGACGAGTGTCTGCAACAGGAAGAGGACTGCGACGATCAGGAAATACTTCCCCGTCGCCCACTGGCTCGGCGTGAGATCCCACGATGTCACCGGCGGCCCTGCATCCCCGGTGCCCAACGCGGCCCCTTCCCATCCCAGGAAACCGTACCTCCCCATCAAGAACAGGATCAGTCCCAGTCCGGCAAGCAGCACGAGAACGCTCAGCGCGCTCCACAGGTAGGCCTGGCGCGACGGATGGTTCCCAACGCTTGGATCGTACGGCCAATTATTCGTGTAGGTGTAATCCTTGCCGGGCCGGTTGGCGACGGTCGCCCACGTCGCCCACGCAAAGTAGGCGCTGAGGTGTTCCAGGTCCTTTGGATTGCTGATGAAATCCACGGGGAGTCCCGGGGCGCCCTTCCGGCCGGCAAAGTACGCCGTCCAATACCTGCCGGTCTTCCCAAAAGCCTGCTCCTCCGCCTGCGACAGAACCAGCGTTCCGGTCTTGGCATCGTAGCGGTTCGTCTTCAGATCGGCCTTCGCAGCGCGGGAAACCCACGCTTGCTCCACGGACGAGAGGGCCGTGAAAGGACGGCCAAACCTGTCCATGGCGAGCGCCTCCTTGAGCCACCGGCCGATCCGGTGGAGATTCTCTGCCGTGTAATCCGGACCGAGATAGGCGCCATGCCCCCAGAGCGTACCGTGCTCCATCAGGTCGTGCTTGAGAAAAACGTCCTGACCAGCCTTGATATCAGAACCGGTGAAAAGCACCTTCCCCGATTCGTTGACAACCTGCCTGGGGATTGGGGGAGCATTCGTATACGTCAGCGCCGTCACAATTCCAAGAACGGTGAATCCGATCACCATGACGAGGATGACGCCATGTTTCCACCATGGCGATAGGGGCTTTTCGTGAGACATCACAACCTCCTTCTTTTTTATTGATCGTTACTTCAGCCCGTGCTGTCTGGTTTTTGCTCCGTCTGATATGCGCCCTCCCCCGCTGACGGTGAGCTGTCTGACGTACAGAGGTCTCCGATAGTGACGCCCAGCAGCACCTTCCGGAACGCCTCCCTGACCGGCTTCCAGTAGCGGTGCATCGAACATGGATCGTCTGGATCACACTCGGACAACCCGAAGACGCAGGTGTTGAGATCCACCCGCCCCTCGAAGATCTCGACAACCTCTAGAATCGTGCTCGTTGTCGCGCTCTCGCCCAGACGAAAGCCGCCGCCCCATCCCTTGCGCCCAACGACGAGCCCATGCTTCCCGAGTTGATTCAGGATCTTCGAAAGATAGTTCGACGGGATCCCCGTTTCCCGGGATAGGTCTTTAGAGCGCTTCCATGCACCTTCAGAGCTGCAAAGCACGCTGAGGATTTTCAACGCGTACCCTGTCGTCTGGGAAAAGGCCGGCCACCTCACGGCATGAGTATATCCATTGAGTTTGGAAAAGCAAGCCCCGAAGACGCGCCGTACCTGGCAATCCAAGGGCTGGCCCAGGGCCGCGCACTGTTCGACCCATCACGCGTTCCGGATCCAGACCTCCCACCCGTCACCCGGAGCAGGCGCGGCGAAGAGGCGGGCGCCGTGCCGTTCGAGCGCCTGGATCAGCGGCTCCGGCTTGAAGGAAACGCGGAGCAGGATAACGTCGCCGGGATTCAGCTCGGCGAGGCGTTGGCGAACAACGTTGACCGGAGCCTGGCCCTGGGCGATCAGCTCGTCCCCGTCGAACACGATCGCCGGATCGACCGTCCCAGCCCAGCCGGGACGGAAAGCGGGAGACGTGTCTCCCTCATCCCCGGCGGCCTCGCCCCCTCGCTGTCCAAGCTCCTTGCGGAGCGCCATAACCAGAGCCGGCGCCGGCACGTCTGCGATCGACGCTGCCTGGGCGACCGTCGCTACCCTGCCGATCGTGCGCCGCATGACCGGGTTGCGCAACGCCGCGAAACGCGGTGAGAAGCCGATGAGAAATTCCAGGATCTCCGGGTGCTCCCTGATCAGCTCCCCAATGCGGGTATCAGGCGTGACCAGCGTTTCTGTCATCGCTCCACCTCCGCCTCGTCGTCCAACAACCGCCTCTCCCCCTCGAGGAGGCGAATGGCCGTCACGTCCTGCGTCATCTCCAAGGTTCCGAGAAACCGGCCGTCATCGGCGCGCACCGGGAAGTACCGGATGTGCACGAAACGCCCCTCCTGTTGAATCCAGAATTCCGCGACATCCCTCGTGCCCTGACGAAATTCATCGACGATCCGCTGGACGATGTGGAGGCTTTTCGGTGGATGACAGTTTTGAACCTGCCTGCCGAGCACCGTGCGGCTCCGGGCGAAGACCCGGTGCCGCCCCTCCGAGAAGTACGCGACCGTATCGTTAGCGTCCACGAACGTGATATCCACCGGCAGTGCATCGAGCATCGCCGCAAGCTCTTGGGGCGTCAGCCGTCCCGATGGCAGACGAATGACACCCGCCGCCTCGTCTTGCCCTGCCTCCGGGGTCTGGACGGGGACCGGCCCCAAAGCCAATGGCAGCCAGACACCAGCAGGATCGGCAAGGCGCTCCCCAAACTCGTCCCATCCGGAGACGATTTCCTGCCAATCACGCTGAGACAGGTGCTCCAGCGCCATGGGCCACAGGATTCGATCCTCTTTCGCGGCCATCCCCGTTACCTGGGCGAGCATCGGCTCAATCACTGCCTCCCGGGCGAGCTGGATATCCTCGATCTTGAGCTCCCCTAACGATTCCAGCAACCCGTTCACCGCCTTGAACATGTTCCGGATCTCGTCATCGACACCCCACATTACCTTCGGAGGACCGGTCAGCCCGGCCTTCTCCAGGTATGGGAACACGAGATGTTCCTTACGCTGGTAGTGATTGTCCACAAGGCTGAGCCGCTCGTGGATCCTGCGCCACGTCTCGAGGCGGCCATGGTCCGGGGTTCCGTCGCCGGACGCGATCTCCCCGATCAGCTCCCGGTACCGCCCGGCGAGGCGGACGATTTCCTCATTCTCGCGGCGGAAGGTATGCACCGGATGACCTGGAGGCATAGCGCCTCCACCGTCGAAGCTGTTCTGGAACAGCAACGCATGCACGTCACACATCCGCTGAACCTCTTCTTGGGGGATACCCTCCTCCATAAGCTCCGTTTCGATCGCGGAGAGCTCGGCTGTGCCGACCGCGTCGAGGATGTCCTTGAACTCGTCCTTCAATAGCTCCGGATCCGCACCCTCGTGCAGTTTCCGGATCATGTTCTTGAGCTGCTCTACCCGATACCGCCCGTTTTGCAACAATTCACTCATCTTCCCGAGCCTCCTCCATCCCATCCAGCCACATTCCCGCTAACGCTGGTGTGTGACATCGGATGAGAACGCGGCTCAGTTACAGAATAATCCCGGAGCACTGCTTTGGCGCATCCTGCAAGGACGGCGGTGCACCTTTGGTCTGCACGGGAGGGCCCGGTCGCGTACAATGCGGGTATGGTGTCTCGCTCCGTCCGTGCCATTACGTTCGATGCCGGCAATACGTTGCTCTCGGCCAACCCGCCGCCTCCGGCGATCTATGCACAGGTGCTGACGCGGCTGGGCCGTCCGGTGAGCGCTGCGGAGGTCGGGCCGGTTTTCATGGAGGTCTGGGCCGAGGCTCAGCTCCGTGTTCCGGCCGGCGTGGACCGGTATGCGGCGACGCCAGGGGGCGAACGCGCCTGGTGGGGCGCTTTCGTCCGGGAGGTTCTGGAGCGGCTGCACCACGATGCCGATCCGCAACAGGCGCTCGACATCCTGTACGAGGAGTTCACGAAGCCGGAGGTCTGGGAAGTCTTTCCCGATGTCTTCGACACGCTCCAGTATCTGAAAGACCTGGGATTTGCGCTCGGACTGATCTCGAACTGGGACAGCCGCCTGCCCGAGCTCCTCGACAGGCTCGGCCTCGCTTCTTACCTCGATGTGATCAGTGTCTCGAGCCTTGAGGGCGTCGAAAAGCCGGCCGCCCGCATCTTTACCCACACGGCGGCGAAGCTTGGCGTCCGTCCGGAGCAGGTCGTGCACGTTGGGGACAGCCCACTCGAAGACTACGAGGGCGCCCGCAGGGCGGGGTTCACACCCGTTCTGATCGACCGTGCCGGCCGCTTCACTCATAACGGGTTCACGACGATTGCCACCATCTCGCAGCTCCCGGCCCTGATTGCCGGCCCACCATCTTCCTGAGGAGGTCACCATGCTCCACGCCGTCATCATGGCCGGAGGCTCCGGAACGCGTTTCTGGCCGGTCTCCCGGCGAGCCCGGCCGAAGCAGTTCCTCTCCCCGTTTGGCGGCGATCCGCTCGTCCGAACGACGGCCGACCGCATCGCTCCGCTCGTCCCACGCGAGCGGATCTGGATCGTCACCGCGGCTGCCACCGGCCAGCTCGCACGAGAGATCTTCCCAGACGTGCCTCCATCGAACATCCTCGTCGAGCCGGCTGGCCGCGATACCGCAGCGTGCGCCGGGTACGCGGCGGCGATGATCCACCTGACGGACCCTGATGCCGTTTGCCTCGTTCTGCCTGCCGACCACGTGATTCCAGACGCTGAGGCGTTGTGCAGCGCGCTCGCCGCCGGTGCGGAGCACGTCGCCGAAGCAGGCGGGCTCCTGACCTTCGGCATCCGGCCGCTCAGGCCCGAGACCGGGTACGGCTACCTGAAGACCGGCCCGCTGGTAACCGTGCGCGACGGCCACGAGATTCATCTGCTCGAGCGCTTCGTCGAGAAACCCGACACCCCGGCGGCCGAACGGTACGTCGCATCGGGCGGCTATCTCTGGAACTCCGGGATCTTTGCGTGGCGGGCTCAGACGCTGCTCAATGAGATCAGCCGCCAGCTCCCGCTTCTCGCCGAGGGGCTGGCAACAATTCAGGAGGCCACCGGAACACCGCGGGCAGCTCAGGTCCTTGAGGATGTGTATCCGACGCTGCCGAAGATCTCCGTTGACTACGGGATCATGGAGGGGGCACGGCAAGCCTGGACGGTGCCGGTCGGCTTTGCGTGGTCCGACGTTGGCTCGTGGGCAGCCCTTCCCGAGGTCGTGGCTGCGGATGCGGCGGGAAATGTGACGCGCGGCCGTGCGGCGCTGCTCGATGCGGAGGGAAACATCGTCGTCTCGGAGGGGCCGGTGATCGCCGCTGCCGGCGTGTCCGGCCTCATCATCGTCGCCACATCGGATGCCGTGCTCGTCATCCCCACCACCGAGCATCAGCGGGTCAAGGAGATCGTTGCGCATCTCGGTGAGGCCGGCTGGGACGACGTGCTGTAGGACTCCACAACGATCGGCGGCAACCGTCAGCCCGTATGGTACTTCAGTGATCGCCGCGCTGGAGGGGATCGCGGCTGAAGCGTATGGCCTTACGCTGCCTGGCGGCTCAGAGCTCCGATCAGCCAGGCGATCAGCGCGTTGAGCCCGCCCTCCCTCCGGATCGCGGCCTCGACCTCGCCAGCGGCAGCCAGCAGGGTGATCAGCTCCTGTTCCCGGTACCGTCCCGCGCCCTCGACCAGCTTGCTGAGATTCCAGATGCCCGGGGGCTTCTTCTTGCCGGCAAAGGGAGACGCGGGATCGTCTGCCATGAAGGAAAGCAACCGTTCTCCGAGGCCACCCTGCGGCTTGAAGCGCTGGGCGTACCAGCGGCGGCCTCCGGTCCTGGCTGCGGCCAGCTCCTTGCGGGCTCCCAGAGCCGCGATGGCACGGTGGAGGTACAGGAGTTGTTCGAAGAGGCTGAACACCTGACCAAACAGGATCGCTGGCAGAGCTGTGGCCGGCAACGGCTGTCCACGCCAGTCGCGGACTCCCACGCCCGCCTCCGCCGCAGCCAGAAGATCGACGATCGGTTCTGACCGGCGCGCGAGGATGGCGTCGCGCACGCCGTCTAAGGAGCGTTCTGCAGGAAAGGTCAGACGCCGGACGAGCGCTTCGTCGACCCATGCTCCCTCACCCGCCGCCGTCGCGAGCTTCCGGGCCTCCTGCGCGAGGAGCCGCGGTGCAAAGCCCAGGCGCTCCAGCAGGAGCTTCTCGGCGGCCGGCTCGAATCGGGTGCCCGCCGCGGCACGCGCGATGACCCCCCGCAGGACCGACACCTGTTCTGGAGAGAGTGTGACGTCCTCCCACGGTTTGGGTGACGGCGGGACCGGAATCCACTCCACGCGCCCGGCACGATCGATCGCCTTGACCAGGTTGCCCGATGGCTTGCCGCCGGCCCACACGCCGAGCACGAGCGCAACGTCGCCGCCGATGCCAGCCTCGATGGTGTGGACGAGCGGAGCTGGGTCCATCGAAGCAACGGGAGAACCCCCGGCTGGTGGTTTGGCGTTGACCCACGCCCGGGCATCCGCCATGACGAGGATGCGCTGCGGCTCGAAGAGCGAGGGGCTCGTCAGCTCGGTTGCGGCCGTGCCGGGAGTCGTGTCGTCTCCGAGCTCGACAACCGGTGCGCCGCCGAGACGCTCGGCGAGCGACGCCGTTTCCGCGGCGAGCGCCTCCTCGAGCAGGTAGTCGTCGCTCGATGCGATCAGGATGACGTTCTCACCGCTCATCTGCCGGTCCCGCGCACTGCCATCGTACCGGCGCCCGCCTGAGCTGGCGCGTTCTCCCCATGCTCATCCCGTCAGAACCGGTCACGGATCGATGTCTTCGATCTCGCCCCGATCGAGCTTCTCCTGGCATTCGATGCAGTACCGCGCCCAGGGAACCGCATCGAGACGTCCCTTTTGAATCGGCTGCGAGCAGTTCAGGCACCTGCCATAGGTCCCCTCGCCGATCCGTTCCAACGCCTTTTCGATCCGCCGGAGGACCTGCCGCTCGCTCGCTGAAAGTTGATGCAGAACGGTCCGGGACGTTGAGCTCAGCGCGCGGTCTCCAAGGTCTGCGGCCTTCTCTTCGCCGACGGTCACTTCCGTATCTTGAGCGTCCCGGACCCGGTCCAGAAGCTCGATCCGCTTTGCCGTGAGCCGCTTCTTGTACCGCTCGATCTCGCGTGCTCTCATCGTGATGAACCTCCGTCCGCTTTCCATTGTATGTTGCGGCGATGGTATCCGCCACCCGATAGAATATCGGTCACCCGGAAGAGTTGTTCCCACAGGAGGAGACGCGCCAGGAGGTGAGGTAACGTCGCTTTGCTCAACGCAAGCGTGCGGTCCGCGTCCCGGACGATCTCCGGATCGAGACCGAGGTCGCTTCCGATGACGAACACAAGACCGGACGTTCCGCGTTCTTCGAACCCGCGCATCATCCCGGCAAGCTCCTGGCTGGACAGTTCCTCGCCGCGCTCATCGAGCACGATCAGGGTCGAACCCTGGGCGACATGTTTCCGGATTGTGTCCGCTTCCGTGCGGAGCGCGCGGCGCGGGTCCGCTTCGCGACCGCCCGGAGCAGGCTTCAGCCGCACATCCTCGGCCGGCCAGCGGCGGCTGACGCGCTTTTGATAGGTCGCGACCAGATCTTCAAAGCCCCGCGTTCCAGGGCGTCCGAGCCATACAACCCGGATCTTCATCGACTCGAGTCACGATCCGGTCCAGCCGGTTGTTCTTTGAGGGTGATCCGTTCCGCCTGCCCCCAAAGACCCTCCAGCGCGTAGTACATCCGCTTCTCTTCGGTGAACACGTGAATAACAACATCCCCGTAATCCAGCAGGATCCACTCACTTCGCCGCTCGCCCTCGACGTGTAACGGATGCCGCCCATGTTCCCTGAGACGCCGCCGGATCGCCTCGGCGATCGCTCCCACCTGCCGCTCATGAGCGCCCGAACAGATCAGGAAGGAATCGGCGAGCGATGTCATGCCGCTGACGTCGAGGGCAACCAGCTCAAACGCCTTCTTATCCCATGCGGCCTGGGCCGCATGCTCCACGATGGCGGCAACCTCCTCACTGAGCATCGCGCCTGACCTCCCCGTGCCGGCGGTACAGTCCGTACTTCTCGATGTAGGTGTAGACCTCGTGCGGCACCAGCTCCCGGATCGGAAGACCCCGGCGCTGCCGGTCCCGGATCGAGGTTGCTGAGATGGGGAACGGCTCGTGGTCGAGCAAGTACACCGTCAACCCGGTGGGATCGGGAACGGATTCAAACGGAGCCACGACACGCATCCTGTCCCGAAGCCGTTCCGGGACCTTGTGACGGAGCGTCTCACCCCACATGTGCGCCCGGTGAAGGACGACGAAGTGCGTCATCTCGACGAGAGCTTCCCAGTCGTGCCACGTCGTGATCTGGGAGAACGAGTCCGAACCGAGCAGAAAATAGAGGTGGTCGTCGGGAAAACGGTTCCGGTACCGTCGAACAGTGTCAACGGTGTAGGTCGGACCGGTCATGAACACCTCGTCATCCCCAGCGAAAAACCGCTCGTACGGCAGTGTCGCCACCGTGACCATCGCCAGGCGATGCGTCACGCGGGAGAGCTCCCCCTTCTCCTTGTGCGGAGGCGCCCCGGCCGGGACGAAGTACACGGCATCAAACTGAAATGTTTCCTCGGCCCGGACCGTCGGGATCAGATGTCCCAGATGGAACGGATCGAAGGTCCCCCCATAGATTGCAATGCGCCGCATCAGACACACACCTCCCGCGATCCAACCAGCGTGGAGAGCAGATGGCCAAGGCGCTGCAACCCTTCGCCAGTCACCGCTGAAATGGCGAGCCATTCGACATCGAACTTCGTGGCCAGCCGCTCCAGACCGGTCAGGGCCGCCGTCCGGCCCTCACCCGTCACCGCATCGAGCTTGGTACCCACGAGCACCCAGGGGCGCTCGTCCAGACCGGCCGAGTACGCTTTCAGCTCGCCCCGGATGGCCTGAACCCGATCCTCGATCGGTGCCTCATCCGCCAGGTCGACAAGGTGGACGAGCACCCGGCACCGTTCCACGTGCCGGAGAAACTGGATCCCCAGACCGGCACCCGCATGAGCCCCTTCGATCAGACCGGGGATATCCGCGAGAACGAGCGTGCGAAACTCCTCACCCGGGACCTGCATGACGCCGAGGTGTGGCTCCAACGTCGTAAACGGGTAGGACGCCACCTTCGGGCGCGCTGCCGAAACCCGCGACAGCAGTGTCGACTTGCCCGCATTCGGAATACCAACGAGACCAACGTCAGCCAGCAACTTGAGCTCGAGCAGCAGTTCCCGCTCCTCGCCCGGCTCGCCCTCCTCCGCATGACGGGGTGCACGATTGGTCGGCGTGGCGAACCGCGCATTTCCGCGCCCCCCACGTCCACCCCGCGCAACGATGCAGGTTTCGCCGGCGTGGACCAGATCGGCCAGCACCTCGCCCGTGGCCGCATCACGCACGATCGTTCCCGGCGGCACCGGGACGATCAGGTCCCCACCGCTTGCGCCGGTCTTGTTGGAGCCCTCACCGTGGCGTCCCCGCTGGGCCCGAACGATCCGGCGGTGATGGATGTGAAGCAGGGTGTTGAAACCCTCGTCAACGCGAAAGATCACGCTGCCCCCGCGTCCCCCGTCTCCGCCGTTGGGGCCGCCACGCGGAACGAATTTCTCCCTGCGAAAGGAGACACACCCGTTCCCTCCACGCCCGGCGATCACCGTGATGCGCGCGGAGTCGATAAACATCATGGAATAGGCAAGGGGCGGGATCTCAGCTGGTGTGAACGCTGATGAAGCGGCCCAAACGGCCACGGTCCTCGAACTTCACCCGGCCTTCGGCAACGGCGAACAGGCTGTCGTCTCCGGCACGTTTGACGTTGGTTCCCGGCTTGAAATGCGTTCCCCGCTGACGGACGAGGATCGACCCCGCCGTCACGTGCTGCCCGTCGCCCACCTTCGGCCCCAGCCGCTTGGCGTGCGAATCCCGGCCGTTCCGGCTCGAGCCCTGACCTTTCTTGTGAGCCATATCCTCACCCCTCGATGGCGTCCACCCGGACGCGGTAGTAGTTCTGCCGGTGGCCCTGGGTTTTCTTGTACCCCTTACGCCGCTTCTTCTTGAAGACGATGATCTTCTCGCCACGTTCCGGAGCGAGCACCTTGGCACGGACCAGAACACCATCCAGCGTCGGCGCGCCAATCTTCACGTCCTCGTCGCGGCTCAGCAGCATCACCCGCTCGAACAGCAGGTTATCACCACGCTTGAGGTCCGGTTCGGTCCGTTCCACGAGAAGCTCATCTCCGGGAGCCACCCGGTACTGTTTTCCGCCATGTTCCACAATCGCATAATCGCCCATGACACACCTCTCTCAGGAACGGCTTTTCTAACACACGATGCGATGGGTGTCAACCACGTGCGCCCGGCTGGACGTGGGACGCGGCCAACGGCGCGTGCCGTTTCCCGTTACTTTTCAGGGCGTGCGGGCAAGCCGAGCGGCCGCCACCTTCCCGACGTGAAGGCACGCGCGAGCGCAGGATTGACCGCCCGGACGCGAGCGATCACACGCTCCGCATCGGCTGACCGGCCGGCTGCCTGAAGCGTTTCGGCGAGCTCGAGGCGCGTGACCAGCTTGAAAAGACCGTTGGATGCCCCACGGTAGGGCAGGGCTGTGTCAGCGGCGCGGAGCTGTGTGGCAGCTTCCTCGTAGCGTCCTCCAGCATCGAGCCGCATGGCCTTCATGTGAGCAACGACGCCCCGCACGAGGCACTCGATCGGGCTGCCTTTCACCTTTTCGAGCATCTGAGCGGCCCGCCCTTCGAATCCCTTGGCCGCCTCGATATCGCCGGAAAAGGCCGTGGCGCGATCCAGTGTGACTGCCGTGCTGCCCAGCGGCGAGATGCCGGTATCGCAGCCGGATGCGTGGGCGGTTCGCAGAACGTCCCGCCAGCGGTGTGCGGTCTCCAGCGGCCAGAGCGCGACGAAACAGCGCAGCATGGCCAGCTCGTGAGACGGGCAATGCTCGTCCTTGGAAGCTGCGGCAGTATCGGCCCGGGCCCGATCCAGTTGGCCCATCAACAGGTGGGTCAGCGCCATGTGCACGTATGAGGCGCAAAAGTCAGGCTTGATTGTGATGGCCCGGTCAAACTCCTTGAGAGCCTGTTCGTACCGCCCGGTCAGCATGTACAGCTCACCGAGAGAATCGTGCGGGTTCGCCTGATCCGGGGCAATGAAGCCGTACGTCTTGAAATAGTCTTCGGATGTGGCGAACCGTCCCTCCTCCATGGCGATGTAGCCGAGCTGGTTGTAGGCGATCACCCAGTTCGGAGCCACCTTGACCAGGCGGAGGAAAACCTCTTTCGCCTCATCGAGCTTCCCACGCCGCCACAAGATGCCACCCTTCGCGTTGAGCGCGAACGGATCATCGGGATGTTTGGCTAAGTACCGGTCGAGGATCCGGTCTGCTTCTGAGCGGTGTCCCTCCAATGAAGCCTTCGCCATTCCGATCATGAACCGCTCCCGCGGGTTGAGCCGGTTCAGATCAATGCTTTCGACAAACTTCTTGAGCCTCTTCCGTTGAGCCGGTGTCCCCGACAGTGTCTCTTCGTCCAGCAGAAAACGAGCCATGACGAAGTGCGGGTCGAGGCTCAGCGCGCGGCGGAGATGCCGCTTGGCATCACTGGCGTAGACCTTCATCTGCGCGTCCATCGCCGCGTTGAGCTCGGCCAGTGCCTGGGGGGAGCGTGTCGTCCACTCGGGCCGGTGCTCCAGGGACACCATCAACACCGCGACCCCACCGAGAACGATGACGGCGGCTGCGCCGATCACCCATCTTTTCATCTCCATCCTCCTACCGTCATCCGAACGGCCGCACACCGTTCAGATGCCCGGCTCGCCCCAGAACATACGCGGCGCACCCGTCGTTGTTTCACAACCAGTTCCGGGAACCGCCCGGCCGGCGCGGCACTGGACCGGCAATCCATCAAACCGGTCACGCACATCCGAGCGCCACCAGTGTGATGTCGTCATAGGGGGGGCGTCCCTCGGTGAACGTGTCAAGGGCCCGCAACACTGCGTCCACGATTGCCCGCGGGTCCGGTGCGGCCCCGGCAATGACACGCTTGAGGCGCGCGCTGCCAAAAAACTCTCCCTCCGGCGACATCGCTTCGATCACACCGTCCGAATACGCGACGACGATGTCACCGTCCGCCATCGATGCGCTCATGGCCACATACCCACCGCCGGCCAGGGCTCCGACGGGGATCCGGTGGGCCGGCATCGGCAGCTCTTCAACGGCTCCGGATGCCCGCCGCATCAACGGGGGAGGTTGCCCCGCCAGACAGTATTCCAAACGCCGCTCTCCGGAAACGCAGGCGAGCGAGCCGAGCGCGACGAAGCTCCCGCGTTGCAGCACGGTGCTCCCCCGCCTCAAGGCGTGGATCCGCCCGTTGACGAGGTCGAAGAGCTCCCCCGGTTCCGGATGCTCGGCCGCGAGCGCGTGCAATACCTCGTGCGCGGCCATCATCAGGAGGGCGCCGGGGATCGACTTGCCCGACACGTCGCCGTACACGATCGTGCGGCGGGCCGAATCCCTCCCCGGCAACACGGTGAAGAAATCACCGCCGACCTCTCTCGCGGGACGGCACACGGCCGCCACACGCCACCCGTCGATCATTCCAACATCGGCGGGCAGAAGCGATTGCTGAATCGCAGCCGCAATCTTGAGCTCACGCTCAATCTGCGCCTGATGCGTCTTTTCCTCCAGCAGCAGGCTGGTCTCGAGCGCGATCGAGGCCTGCCGCAACAAACCGCGGAGGAGGCGCAGGTCCTCGGCCTCGAGGACCATCTGGCTGGGGCTTCTTGAGAGCAACACGATCCCAATGCCCCGCCGCGGAGAGGCCAGGATGCCAATATGCTCGACGCCGGCCTCTTCGAGCTGACCGTTGATCCTCTCGATCTCCGGAGACAGCATCTCCAGCGGCGCGAGCTGTGCCAGCCGCGCAATCCCCCCTCGCCGCGCCAGGTGATGACGAAGCATCTGCAGATCGGGGATGTGCTCCGGCAGAGAGGCCGGACCGGCCACGCGCATCAGCGATCGCCCGCGCGCCAGGTACAGGGCTGCGAACTCCAAGCCGAGGAGCTGCGGCAGCCGTTCGACCAACTCCCTGACGACCGGTTCCAGGTCGACCTGCGCGGCAAACGCCTCGCCCATTTCATCCATCGCCCGGCGCAGCTGCGTCCTGCCACGGAAGAAGAAGCGGTTGACCGGCGTCTGGATCCTCCGGCGCAGCGGCTCGAAGAGCAGCACGATCGCCAGAGCGAAGACGACTGGGAAGTAGCGGCTCTCCGCAATCGCGGTGCCCTTGAAGAGCCAGTTGAACGCGGCGATGCCTGCGGCATACACGCCGGTGATCACCGCCGTCGTGATCGTGTAGAGCAGACTCTTGCGGAGCAATACGCGGATCTCGAGGAGCTGGAACCGGACGATGGCGTACGCGAATGTCAGCGGGACCAGGATGAGCGGGAGCACTCCGTAGAACAGGAACTTCTCGGTATGAAAGAACGACGGCGCTGCAACGGCGAGCAGGAGGAACGGAACGACACCAAAAACGGTCCCGGCGAACACGATCACCGCGCCACTCCGCTGCCGCTGATCGGGTAGTGAACGCGCACTGATCGCGAGCGCTCCAAGCCCGAGCACCATGTAGACCAGCATCACCCACCAGTTGGCCGCCGGAGCCCCGCTGATCAGGGCCAGGGAACGCCCACTGCGGGAGGCAAACGCAACGTTCGCGGCATAGACGATGACAGGAACCAGGTATACCGTCGGCCAGAGGATGCTCCGTCTTGCCAGCGCCTGTGCCCCCCGGGCGAGCGGATCCCGGCGCCACTGCCACACGGGGCGCGGAAAGATCATGAAGAAGTGCAGGAAGGTCGCCGGAAGGAAGAGCAACGCGAGCGTCCCGGTCGTCAGAACGAACGCGTCCACCCACGAGTATGACGCCGGCCGCAAGCGGCATACGAGGAAGAGCATGAAGAGCGCGCTCATCATGAAGAAGACACGGGCGGCGGGCAATCTCGGCTGGTGGCTGACCACGAACCAGCCGACGAAGAAGAACACGAAGCCGAGGAGACACGCGAGCAGGTACATCGTATCGCCGATGTGACGCCGCCCGAGCCGAACCTCGACCTCACGGACGTGCTCGCCGGAGCGGACGAGGTACGCGACCGTATCGCCGATGTGATGGCGATTGAGCTGCTCGGCTGCCTGGCCGGTCGATTCCAGCACGGAGTGATCGATACCAACGATGATATCGCCCGGGTGAATCCCGGCGGCCTGCGCGCCCGAGCCCGGAATGACCTGGCGTACCACCATCCTGCCGGGAGCGTCGGCCTCGAGCACCACGCCGTCGTACGGCTTGGGGAGGAACATATCCACGATGGAAAGTCCCGCCACGAGGAAGGCCAGCACACCGGGAATCAGCAACTCGACCAGCGGCCGCCGCGTTCTCCTGTGCATCAACCCATCATACGATGGCCGTGCCGGAAAAGTTCATTGCTGCCGGGAACGCCAATAAGGATCGAGAGATCGGAAGGCGCCAGGTTCGGCTTCACCCCATGAAATGGCAGGAACCGCAGGTTTGCCCCGAACACTGGGCGCAACGTCAAAATTCCACCCCACACGCCAAAACCCCGGAGTTAGGAACAGTGTTGAACTCCTTTCGGCCTCCCTCAGCGAACCTCTGCGCCCTCCGCGGTCAATTTCTCCAGATAGATCTTCAGGGGGAGTTGGGGACGGCGTTGAATATCCGGCGGTCATAGCGGTTTTGAGCGGCGTGGCGTGAGCTGCGAGGCATTGGCGCCCCCGCCCAGATTCTTCGTCGGCTTCGCCTCCTCAGAATGACAAAATGGGAAAACTTGCGCCTCCTCAGAATGACAAAATGGGAAAACCTGCGCCTCCTCTCAACTAACAGCAATTGCATCATCCGGGGGAAAGGCGCGTAACGTACTGATAACACGCAACGTCGAAACCCTATCCGAATGCCTGTTGGTCCACCGTCCCGGTGCCCCGCACTCGGG